>SKUB01000150.1 GCA_007122315.1 Pseudomonadales bacterium
TGGGCTTTCGGGTGTCGGCGATCATGGACTCGGCGCGGTGCTCATCCACCGCAAACCGGATTCGGGCCGGCTGCAGAGCGTCGACTGCCTGAGAGATCGCCGCCACGGCTGCATTGATCACCTTTTCCTTGTAGGCGGGATCCACGCCGGAAGTGAAGCGTCCCGGCCCCCATAGGCCCAGCAAATCGGGCGCCGAATGGGTGTGCGTGCTGGAGACGATCGCGTAGTCGACGCCAATTGCCTCCGGCAGCCGCTTTCGCACCTCGATCACATCGTCGGCAGAAAATCCGATCGCATCGAGGACCACCCTCGCCAGTCGGGTCTGCCCGTCATCGAGGACCATCGCGCGCGCCCAAAGATCGTCATGTACCCCCTGCGCCGGTTTGGCGTTCTGGAAGCCTGCCATCCACACTGCATCGAAACGACCACTGCCGGTGACGTCCTCATAGGTATCACCCTCGTTGGGCCTGTATTGGAAATTGCCACTGACATCCGTCCATGTGTCGGTGATTTCCGGCGTGATGGAAGTCGCCGCAAAGCCGGCTCGGACCACTCCAACGTCCGGCGCTGTGATGTCGATGTCCACTGCATAGCCGGGGTGACGGTCCCGCAATTGATGCCATGTGTAGGCGCCTGCCGACAGCAACACCACCAGCAGCAGCCCTATCGCAACCACCAAACTCTTTCTCATGACCATGGCACTGCCCATCCCCCTGCTGCCTCCTTTATACGACGCTTCTCCGGATCAGACCAATGTAATCCGTTGCAGCTCCGGACACCCCTCCGTGGCACGACAATGGACATGGGTCGCACCACGCGGCAATACTCTGGTGCCCTGTGACGAGGAGGAAGAGAGCATGTCCGGCAGCCGGCCTTTACCCGAACCGACGCCTGAGACCCAGCACTTCTGGGACGGCACCCGTGCCGGCGAGCTGCGTCTGCAGCGCTGCGACGATTGCGCGCATGTGTACTTCCCACCGCGACCCTTCTGCCCGGCGTGCGCATCACGGTCGGTGTCGGTCTTCGCCGCCAGTGGCCGCGCGCGCCTCGACAGCTACGTCATCAACCACCGGCCGCATCCGGCGTTCGAAGGCCACTATGCCATCGCGCTGGTGGAACTCGAGGAAGGCCCGCGGATGATGTCGAACATCGTCAGCTGCGAGCAGACGCCCGAGGCACTGGTTCTCGACATGCCGCTCGAGGTCACCTTCGAGCCCCAGAACGACAGCATCACGCTGCCCCTGTTCCGCCCTGCCGCGGAGGGGAGCAAGACATGACTCGCTACGACAAACAGGTGGCGATCGTCGGCGCTGCCGAGACCACCGAGTTGGGCGTGATCCCGGACATGAGTCAGCTGCAGCTGCATGCGGATGCGGCCTTGAACGCGCTCGCCGATGCCGGACTCAAACCGTCGGACATCGACGGCGTGGCGACCGCCGGTGAATCGCCGACCACCATCGCGCACTACCTGGGCATCACGCCGAACTGGGTCGACGGCACCGCCGTCGGCGGCTGCTCGTTCATGATCCACGTGCGGCATGCGGTCGCCGCGCTGCTGACAGGCCAGTGCCACACCGTGCTCATCACCCATGGCGAGAGCGGCAAGTCGGGCATCGGTCGCGGGCGTGGACGCGGCAATGCGACATCATTGCAGGGCCAGTTCGAGGCGCCGTTCGGCGTCGTCGGCCCACCGACCATGTTCACCCTGCCGGTGCTGCGCTACATGAAACGCTATGGCCTCACTCACGAGCAGCTGGCCATGGTCGCCGTGGTGCAGCGGCAATGGGCGGGCATGAACCCCCGGGCCAGCAAGCGCGAGCCGATCACTGTTGAAGACGTCTTGAGCTCCCGCATGATCGCGTACCCCTTTCACCTGCTCGAGTGCTGCCTGGTCACCGACGGCGGCGGCGCGCTCATTCTCACCACGGCGGATCGCGCTGGAGACTTTCCTCAACCGCCCGTCTACGTATGGGGTACGGGGGAAAGCGTCGAGACGCCGATGGTGAGCCAGATGGCGGACCTCACCAGTTCCCGCGCCTTCGCCGTCGCCGGTCCCCGCGCCATGAGCGACGCCGGCATCAGCCATAGCGATGTCGATCACCTGATGATCTACGACGCGTTCGCCCACCTGCCCATCTACGGTCTCGAAGACCTGGGCTTCTGCGGGCGCGGTGAGGCCGGCGCATTCATCGAAGAAGGCCATACCGCGCCCGGCGGCGAGCTGCCTCTCAACACCAATGGCGGTGGCCTCTCCTACATGCATTCGGGCATGTACGGCATGTACGCATTGCAGGAAAGCGTCCGTCAGCTGCGCGGCACGGCACCCGCGCAGGTGGAGGGCGCGGAAGTATCGGTGTGCCTTGGTGTCGGCGGCATGTTTGGCGCCAGCGGCTGCGTCGTGATGGGCAGTCAGCCGAAGGCCTGAAGAACGGGGAGGAACCATGGCGCAGACAGCTGCGGAGAGACCCATGCTGGCCACGCGGGCATGCCGTCGGCGCTGGCGTGCCTGGATCGGCCTCACCTGTCTCTTGGCCGTCGTCGGGTGTGGCGAACGACTGCCGGACGGAGCGGACTCGCAGGGCCTGCACGCCGACACGCTCTACGTCGGCCGACATATCCTGACCATGAACGAAGCTGCTGGCGCAGTCAGCGCGGTGGCCGTGGCCGGGGAGACCATCGCCTGGGTTGGCGATCGCGACGCCTGGCGCGGCCATGCCGACGAAGTTGTCGAACTCGGGCAGCGCGCGCTGCTGCCGGGTTTCATCGACGCCCACGGCCACCTGTCCTTCATGGCCCGCACCCTGGGCCTGGCGAACCTGGCCCCGCCGCCGGTCGGGGGCGTGACCGACATCGCGTCCCTCAAGCAGGTGATGATCGACTACATCGCTGCCCATGACGTCGCTGCCGGCGCCTGGGTGGTCGGCTTCGGCTACGACGACTCGCTGATCGCCGAGCGGCGCCATCCGGACCGGGACGATCTGGATGCGGTCTCGACGGAGCATCCCATCGCCCTGGTCCATGTCTCCGGCCACCTCATGGCTACCAACTCGGTAGCACTGCGCGAGGCTGGGATCACAGCCGCAACGCCGGACCCGCCCGGAGGCGTGATCCGCAGGCGCAGCGACAGCGACGAGCCGAGTGGCGTGCTGGAAGAGACCGCCATGGGCCCGCTGACCGGTCTCTTCCTCGGTGACGACGGCCTCACTACGGGGGCCATCGACGCGGCGCTCGGCGAGTACGCACGCTTTGGCGTGACCACCGTCCAGGACAGTGCGGCCTCCTGGCAACTCCATGCCCTGCTCGCTGAAATCGCAGCGGACACTGGCCTCAAGCTGGACGTGCTGCTGTTTCCGGTGGGCATGGACGGCACCTTCGCGCTGCCGGAAGGCGTCGAACTTGGGCGGTATAGCGACCGGCTGCAGGTCGCCGGGACCAAGCTGATGCTGGATGGTTCCCCGCAGGGCAAGACCGCTTTTCTATCCGAGCCGTACCACGTCGTCCCGGAGGGCCTGCCGGACGACTACCGCGGCTATCCGGTGATGACCAACAATCGCGCCAAGGCGCTGATTCGAGACTACCTCAGCCGCGGGATTCCGATGCAGATTCACGCCAACGGCGATGCTGCGGCAGACATGCTGATCAATGCCGTGGCGGCGGCGGTCGCAGACGATCCGGTCGAGGATCACCGAACGGTCATGATCCACGCCCAGACCGTCCGCGAAGATCAGCTCGACCGCATGCAGGCGCTCGGCATCATTCCCTCATTCTTCGCTGCCCACGTCTTCTACTGGGGCGACTGGCACCGGGACTCGGTGCTCGGCCCGGAGCGTGCGGCGCGCATCAGCCCGACGGCGTCGAGCCTCGAGCGCGGACTGCCCTTCACCCTGCACAACGACGCGCCGATCGTCCCACCCGACATGCTGCGCCTGCTCTGGGCGGCGACCCATCGTGAGACACGCAGCGGCCGTATCCTCGGGGAAGCGCAGCGCATCGAAGTCCTCGAAGCGCTGCGAGCGGTCACGATCAACGCCGCTCATCAGAGCTTCGAGGAGGATCGCAAAGGCACGCTCACGCCGGGCAAGCAGGCCGACCTCGTCGTGCTGTCGGCCAATCCGCTGGACACCGCACCCGAAGCGCTGCTCGAACTCCAGGTGCTGCGCACCGTCTCCCGTGGCGTGACGGTCTACGACGCCGAACGTGCCACCCCCTGATCGACGTTTCCAGCTTTCACCAGGCTGATCGTCGTCCTCCGATTGAACCGGATGCCACCTACCGGCCACCTATATCCTGAAACCTGAAGAATCGAGCCGACCAGATCGGCAGAGGAGCAGGACCTGCTGCAGCGCTACGGCCGCGAGCCGGGCTACGTACAGCAGGCATTCGGGCTGTTCAGCGGCACCCTGGGCTGGGTGATGTGGCTGAGCTACATCGCAGGGCTGGTAGACTTTCGCCGCCTGACTCTATGCGCTGTGGCAGCTCCTCGTCAGCGAGGAGGTGCTGATCGCCCTGCGTTGGGGAATCGCCACTGTGCTGTTCTTCCAGCTCGCGGTCATGCTCAAAGGCTTCATGGCCAGCCAGCTCCAGGCCAACCGGGTGCTGCGGGAGATCAA
>SKUB01000284.1 GCA_007122315.1 Pseudomonadales bacterium
GTCAGAGCTCGACGCCGAAGTAAGTCTTGAAGCGGCCGTTGTAGTCCTCGTCGCTCAGATCCGCCCCCATGCTGACCCAGTCTTCATCGCTGATCCGTGGGCGGCCGGCGGCAATGCCGACGGCATCCTCTCCCACCGGCCAGCGCAGGCGGTACTCCGGCGCGATGATGGCCTCGTGGATGGTCTCGGCGACCCGTTCCGGCGGGGTCCGGGCCTCGAATCCGGCGGCGTAGATCTTGCCGTTGCGCCGCATGATGGGCTGGTAGGGCGAGGTCTTGTCGTAGCGGGTTGCTTCAGCCGAGTTCTCGAAGATGTTGGTCATGATCACGCCGGGTTCTACGGCCACGACCCGCACACCGAAGCGGAACACTTCATGGGCAAGCGCTTCACTCGCCGCCTCGAGCGCCCACTTCGACGCGGAGTAGGCGATCTGGTTGGGGATGGCCAGCCTGCCGACCATGGAGCTGACGTTGACGATGGTCCCCTGCTGCCGCTCCCGCATGGTGGGCAGCACCTGTTGAATGCAGCGAATGGTGCCGAAGTAGTTGGTCTCGAAGATCTGCCGGTGCTCGTCTTCCGGCGTCAGCTCCAGCGGCGAGGCACCGCCGATTCCGGCATTGTTCACCAGGACGTCCACCGGGCCCTCGGCGGCGACGGTCTCGAAGGCGGCGGCGACGGATTGCGCATCGGTGATGTCGAGCTCGACCACCGTGAGCGGGAGATCCTCTGCCGACGCGGCGGCCTTGAGGGGCTCGGCCTTGGCCAGGTTGCGCATGCCGGCGAAGACGCGATATCCCTGCCGCGCGAGGTGGACGCTGGTGGCGAAACCGATACCGGTGCTGGTCCCTGTGACGACCGCGATCTGCATGCTGTGCTCCCCGAACAAGGAATGTCCCGTGATTTTGCCCGACCTCGACGCAGATGACCCGTTGCGTGGTCTCGCACGCTGCGGCGGCAGCGTTACCTGAACATGCGGTGGTGGATCATGAGGATCTGCGCCGGACGGTGTGGCGGCGCAGGAAGCGTTTGCGGACTGGCTGCGTTGGGCGCGCGGTGCGCCTGCGTCGCAGCCGCAGTCGTCGTCAGCGCCGGAATCCGCCCGGCGGACCGCCACCCGGCGCGCCGCCCTGGCCACCGAGCATGCCGCCCATGCCCCGCATCATCTTCTGCATGCCGCCCTTCTTGGTGAGCTTCTTCATCATCTTCTGCATCTGCTTGTGCTGCTTGAGCAGACGGTTCACGTCCTGGATCTGGCTGCCTGAGCCCAGGGCGATACGTTGTTTGCGGGAGCCGTTGATCACGTCCGGGTAGCGCCGCTCATGCGGCGTCATGGAGCCGATGATCGCCTCCATGCGCACGAACATCTTCTCGTTGGCACCCACCTGGGCCAGCTTGCCGGCGTTGCCCATGCCCGGAAGCTTGTCGAGCATCCCGGAGACCCCGCCGAGGTTGTTCATCTGCTGAAGCTGGTCGCGGAAGTCCTCGAGGTCGAACTTGCGCCCCTTCTCCATCTTGCGGGCGAGTTTGTCGGCCTTCTTCCGGTCGAGCTTGCGCTCCGCTTCCTCGATGAGGCTGAGGACGTCGCCCATACCGAGAATTCGGGATGCCATCCGTTCCGGATGGAAGGGCTCGAGGGCATCGGTTTTTTCCCCGATACCGAGGAACTTGATCGGGCGGCCGGTGATGTGGCGCACCGACAGGGCCGCGCCACCCCGGGAGTCACCGTCCGCCTTCGCGAGGATCACACCGGTGAGCGGCAGCGCGTCGCCGAAGGCGCGGGCCGTATTGGCCGCGTCCTGACCCGTCATGGCATCCACCACGAACAGGGTCTCCGCGGGGTTCACCGCCCGGTGGATGCGCCCCACCTCATCCATCATGTTCGAATCGACATGCAGCCGGCCGGCGGTATCCACGATCAGCACGTCCATGACGCCGTTGCGCGCCGCCTTCAGAGCGGCCTCGCAGATCGCCACCGGATCCTGATCCGCACTGCTCGGGAAGCACTCCACGCCCACCTGGCCGGCCAGGGTCTGGAGCTGGGCAATGGCCGCAGGCCGGTAGACGTCTGCGGAGACCAGCATCACCCGCTTCTTGTGCCGCTCCTTCAGCAGCCGCGCGAGCTTGGCGGCGGAGGTGGTCTTACCCGCACCCTGAAGGCCGGCGAGCAGGATGACCGCAGGTGGCTTGACGTTGAGCTCGAGAGCGCTGTGTTCGTCGCCCATGACGTGCATAAGCTCGTCGCGGACCAGTTTGATGAAGGCCTGCCCCGGATTCAGACCGGAGCTGACTTCCGTGCCGACGGCCCGCTCGCGGACGCGGTCGACGAAGGATTTCACCACCGGCAGGGCCACATCGGCTTCGAGCAGGGCCATGCGCACCTCGCGCAGCGTCCCGCCGATGTTCTCTTCGGTGAGTCGGGACTTACCGCCGATGCTCTGCAGGGCCTGGGTCAAGCGCTCCGAGAGATTGTCGAACATGCGCAGAAAATCCTGTGGTGCGGAAGCGAAGAGCCCGTGATTATAACGCGCTCACTCCATCGTCTGTCTTCTGTCTCCCATCCCCGGTATGGCAGACTGGCTTTTTCTGCCTGCGGGCCGACCATGGACAAGCTCGAGCAGCGACGGGGCGTCATCTTCGGGGCCGTCTCGACCGGCGCTGATCGCCGCCACGTCTGGCGCAAATCATGACCGTGATCACGGCTTTGAGCGGGGTGTTCGCCCTCGGCGTGTACCTGGTTGCTGCCGTCATGCAGACGACGGGGCTTGCGCGCCGCGAACCGGCGTCCAGACCGCTGCTGCTGGTACTGACGGCCGGAGCCGCCATTGCCCATGCCGTAGCGGCTTCAGGCCTTCTCGTGACGCCCGAAGGGCTCAATCTCGGCCTGTTCAGGGTCGCGAGTCTGGTCGCCCTGACCACGGTGCTGCTGGTCCTGGCACTGGCCATTTCCCGCCCCATCGAGAACCTGTTCGTGGTGACGGTCCCGCTGGCCATCGTGACGCTGGCCGGTTCCCTGCTGCTCGATACCGGGTTCGAGCCGATCCCGTCACCGGAAGTGGGATTCTCGGTTCACGTCATCCTCGCGATCCTGGCCTATGCGGTGCTTGCCATGGCCGTCTGTCAGGCGCTGGTCACCGGATGGCAGGAGCGGCAGCTGCGCAACCGCCGGGCCTTCGCCGTACTCGGCAATCTCCCGCCGCTCCAGACCATGGAGCGCGTCCTGTTCGAACTGCTCTGGGTCGGCCTCACGCTGCTCACTCTGGCCATCGCCTCTGGCCTCTATTTTCTGGACGACATCTTCGAGCAACGCGTCGTTCACCACACCGCACTGTCCATGAGCTCCTGGGTCGTGTTCGCCATCCTGCTCTGGGGGCGCTATCGTCTGGGATGGCGGGGGCGCACGGCGATCCGCTGGACGCTGGCCGGCTTCGTACTGTTGTTGCTCGCGTACTTCGGCAGCAAACTCGTGATCGAGATCATTCTCGGCGCCTGATCGATTCGGGACCCCCAAGATTGGAAACGCTCCCGCTTCCTGTTCTCTACGGCATCGTCGCCGTCCTCATCGTCCTCTCGGCGTACTTCTCGAGTTCCGAGACGGCGATGATGGCGCTGAACCGCTATCGCCTCCGTCACCTGGCGCGGCAAGGACATCGCGGCGCGCGGCGCGCAAGCAGGCTGCTCGAGCGTCCGGACCGGCTGCTCGGTACCATTCTGCTCGGCAACAATGCCGTGAACTTCTTCGCTGCCACGGTGGCCACTCTGATCGCACTGCGGCAGTTCGGCGAAATCGGCGTGCTGCTCGCGCCCTTTGTGCTCACGTTCGTCTTTCTGGTGCTGGCGGAGGTCGCGCCGAAGACGATCGCGGCCTACGATCCGGAGCGGATCGCCTACCCGTCATCATTCCTGCTGCGGCCCATGCTGCGCGTGCTCTACCCGCTGGTATGGATTCTCAACGGCATCTCCAACGTACTCGCGCGCCCTTTCATGAAGGCCAACGTAAGCGGCGATGCGGCAGGCAAACTCACCCTGGACGAGCTGCGCACCGTGGTACACGAAGGCGCGCACATTCCGGTACGACGCCAGGACATGCTGCTGTCCATCCTCGATCTGGAGAAGGTCACGGTCGAGGACATCATGGTGCCGCGTGCGGAAATCAACGGCATCGATCTCGAGGATGACATCAACGACATCATCGAGCAGATCTGTTCCACCACCCACACCCGGCTCCCGGTCTTCAAGGGCAACGTCAACAACGTGATCGGCATTCTGCACATGCGCAATGCCGCACGTTTCCTGCGTGAAGACGAACCCACCAAGGCGGCGCTGCTGCAGGAAACCCGTGATCCCTACTTCGTGCCCGAGGGCACGCCGCTGCACGTGCAGCTGCTTAAGTTCCAGAACGCCGAACGCCGCATCGGCCTGGTGGTGGACGAGTACGGCGACGTCCAGGGCATCGTCACCCTGGAGGACATCCTCGAGGAGATCGTGGGCGAGTTCACCAGTGACTTGGCCGCGCGCATTCCCGAGATCCATCCGCAGGACGACGGCTCCCACATCATCGACGGCAC
>SKUB01000072.1 GCA_007122315.1 Pseudomonadales bacterium
CCATGGTGGTTAATGGCCAGCGTTGCAAACGTCTTGCCGTTCACCCGGTAGTCGGGCATCCCGTGAGCTGGCACTTCCTCCACCTCGGGCAGGCCGAGGCAGATCTCGCGCAGCACGTCGATCAAGGTTCTGCTCATGGTCGTCCTCTCAGAAACACCACGAGACCTGCTTCCCGGCGACAGGTGCGGATCACGGCGACTGCCGCCAAGTCGCCCATTCTGCATCGCTGGTGAAGGCTCGCCTACTGCTGCATGATCGAACGCCTTCGGTGGGGAGGTCAGGACATGGGCGGCGACGCGATCGAGGCCGCGCTGCGACAGCAGGCACATTGGTGTCAGCTGATGGGATCACCGCTCAATGGGACGCTGCTGCAGGCGGCAGCCGACGACTACGAACGCGGCGGCATCGTCCGCGCTTTGCTGCGGGACTTCGCGCAGGAGCCCAACGATTCCGCCCTGGCGCTGCGGCTGGCCGGCGCCCTGCATCACGCCGTGCTGACAGGGCGCGCGGGCTCTCTGGCGGACCACTACCCCTCTGTCGGAGGCAGTTTCGATGCTGCCCGAGGTGCGGCGCTCTGGGGCGCCGCCGAAGCCGTCCTCGCAGACGATCCGGACACGATCCGTTCCTTTCTCGTTCATCCACCCCAGACCAACGAGGTCGCCCGGTCCGGCGTTCTGCTGGGCGGTTTCCTGACCATCGCCGAACGCACAGGGTTGCCGCTGGCGCTGTTGGAGGTCGGTGCAAGTGCGGGACTCAATCTGCTCTGGGAAAAGTTCCGCTACGACCTGGAGGTGGGGGCCTGGGGCAATCCGGACAGTCCTGTCGCCATTCACTGCCTCTGGCGCGGGCAACCGCCTTCGCTGGGTAGACGACCGGAGGTCGTCTCCAAGGCTGGTTGCGATCGCCATCCGCTGCCCATCGCCACGCCAGCAGATGCCCTGCGTCTTGAAGCCTACGTCTGGCCTGATCAGACCGCACGCCTCGAGCGTCTGCGGGGCGCAATCGAACTGGCGCGTGCAGAGACGCCAGCGGTGGAGCAGGCGGACGCTGCCACTTGGCTGGCCGCCACGCTCGACGTGCAGCGGGTAGGACAGGTGACGGTCGTCTATCACTCCATCGTGATGCAATACCTGGATACCGTGACCCGGGAACACTTCGAGGACACCCTCGAGGCAGCCGGAGAGCGCGCCACTCCCGAGGCGCCGCTCGCGCATCTGGCCATGGAACCAGGCCTGGAGCAAGGCCGCCCCATGCACGCGCTCGAACTGACGCTCTGGCCCGGTGGCCGCGGCCGGCGCCTCGCCCGGGTCCACCCGCACGGTGCCGAGGCGAACTGGCTGCCTTGTCCTGGCTAGCCCGCCTGCCTCACTTGTTAACGGCTAGCGGCTGTCGAGCACTTCCCGGATCCGGCGCGCGAGATCGCCACGCGCATAGGGTTTGCTGAGCATCTGTGACAGGGCCATATCCGGCTCCTGCCGCGCGGCGGCCTGGCGCGTGTAGCCGGAGGTGTACAGCACCTTGAGGCCCGGCCGCAGCTTCACGGCCTCTTCCGCGACCGCAAAACCGTTCATGCCCGGCATGACGATGTCGGTGAACAACAGGTCGATCGGCACTTCGCCGGCCAGCATTTCGAGCGCCGCCTTGCCGTCGACCGCTGGGTGGATGGTGTAGCCGAGCTGCTGCAGAACGTAGCTCGTATAGTCCCGGACGAGATCGTCGTCTTCGACGAGGAGAATGTGCTCCGCCCCCCGAGGCAGAGCCATGACCGGAGCCGCCGTCTCGACCGCCGCGGCATCAGAGCCTCGAGGAAGATAGAGCTTGACCGTAGTCCCCCGCCCAAGCTCGGAGTAGATGTTGATGTGCCCACCCGACTGCCTGATGAACCCATAGACCATGGCAAGTCCCAGGCCACTTCCCTTGCCCTCGTCCTTGGTGGTGAAGAACGGTTCGAACACGCGCGCTAGATGCTCCGGTGGAATACCGGTTCCTGTGTCGGACACGGCCAGCTGCACGTAGTCACCGGCGGCGAGGGCACGCTCCGGGTCCGCAGACGCTTCATCCACGCTGGCTTTGCTCGTTTCCACGGTGAGCCACCCGCCTTGCGGCATGGCATCGCGCGCATTCAGGCAAAGGTTGAGCAGCGCGTTCTCCAGCTGTGCCGGGTCGACCAGAGCCGGCCAGAGATCCGCCGCGAGCTGGAAATCCATCCGGATGTCGCTGCCGAGGGTATGCCGCAGCAGCGCATCGATCTGGCCGATCTGCTGATTGACGTCGACGACGCGAGCCTCCAATGCCTGCTTGCGGGCGAACGTAAGCAGCCGACGCGTGAGGTCGGCGCCACGCTGCGCGGATGCCGAAATCATCATCAGGAACTCGTGCTCGGAGGTCCCGGGAGGATGCGTTTCGGCAAGCAACTCCGCGTTGCCCATGATCACGGTGAGCAGGTTGTTGAAGTCATGGGCCACGCCGCCGGTCAACTGCCCGATGGCCTCCAGACGCTGCGCCTGACGCAACTGGGCCTCCAGCGCGAGACGCTCGGTCGCATCCCACATTGCTCCGACCATGCGCACCGCAGTGCCCGCGTCGTCGCGAAGCACATGACCCCTGTCCTCCACGTTGGCATAGCTGCCATCCCTGCGGCGGAAGCGATACTGCGCACTCCAGTGCTCAGCGCCTGTGACCACGGCCTCCTCACGCCCGTGGCTGACGCGTTCGCAGTCGTCAGGATGTATCCGCTCGATCCACCAGGCGCGGCCATCTGCGACCACCTCATCCGCATGGCCGAACAGCCGCTGCATACCTTCGTTCCACCACAGCGTGTCGCGGGCGACGTCCCAGTCCCAGATGGCCTCCCGCGTCGCCCGCGTCAGCAGCCGGAAGCGTTCGTCGCTTTCCCGCAGCGACGCTTCGATGGCTTTGCGCGCGGCAAGATCCTCCTCGAGGTGACGATTCGCCGCATCGAGCTGCTCCATCTTCCCTTCCAGCTTACGGATAAGCGTCCTGTTATAGAGCTCAAGGAGGTCCGGCTCGCCCTCCCTGACAGGCTCCGCCGCCCTGCCCGAGCTGCGCCGAGCGCAAATTTCGCCCAGACAGTTCACGATGACATCCGGCTCGGCCGGCTTGATGAGGAAAGCATCCGCACCGAGGTCGAGTGCCAGTCGCTCATCCTCACGACTCGTGTAGGTGGCGGTGTAGACCAGAAACGGCACATCACACAATCGTTTCTCGGCCCGCATCCGGCGCAGCAGGGTGTAGCCATCCATGACCGGCATCAAGAGATCCGACACCAATGCATCAGGCGGCATCGACAGCGCCAGCTTCAGGGCCTCTTGCCCGTTTCTGGCGGACTCCACCTTCCACCCGCTTGCTGACAGCAGGGTCTCCAAGTAGTAGCGGTTCTCGGCGTTGTCGTCGACGATCAGCACGCTGTTCATGCCCGCTCCCCATCGCGGCCGGCACCGCGACTGATCCGTTCGACATCCATGACAAATGTGTCCGGATTGATGGGTTTCTCCAGATAACCGTCACATCCTGATGCCAGCGCCTTCTCCCGGTCGCCCGCCATCGCATAGGAAGTGACGGCGATGATCGGCGTCGAGCGCAACGCGTCGATCTCGCGCAGCGCCCTGGCCACCGCATAACCGTCCATCGTCGGCAGCTGAATGTCGAGCAGGACCATATCGGGAGGCGAACTGCGCGCCAGCTCGATACCACGCGGGCCATCGACGGCTGATCTGACCTGGTAGCCGTTCCTGCTCAAGAGGAAGGTGAGCAGGTAACGGTTCTGCTCGTTGTCCTCGATGAGGAGGATGTCGCCCTTCATGACGCGGCATCCATCGCGACAGGAAGCGCCACCTCGAACGTGCTGCCTTTCGACCACTCGCTCCTGACACGGATGTCACCACCGAGGAGATGGGCCAGGCGTCGGCAGATCGTGAGCCCGAGGCCGGTACCCTCGTGCTGACGATTCAAACCGGTCTCGAGCTGACGGAAAGGTTGGAACAGACCCTCGAGATCGCTCTGCCTGATACCGATGCCGGTGTCGGTGACCGCCATGACGACCCCAGGAACCAAGCCCTCGGCCGAGTCCGAAGCAATCGTCGCCCGGGATTCGACGTTGAGCGTGACGCGCCCGCGATCGGTGAATTTGATCGCATTCGAAAGCAGATTCAGCAGGATCTGTTCCACTCGGCGCGGATCCCCGACCATGCTGTCCACGTCATCATGAACAGCGGCCGTAAGCGAGAGGCCTTTCGCCTCAGCCTGGGGAGCGACCGAGGCGATGGCTCGATCGATGCAGGCTCTCAGATCGAACTTTTCGTTGCGCACCTGCAGCTGGCCGGACTCGATCTTGGAGATGTCGAGGACATCATTGATCAGGGCGAGCAGATGCTGTGCGCTCCCCCGCACCATCCTGAGCTGCTTGGCCTGCTCCTCGTTCAGGGGACCGGCGAGCTCCTGGAGGATGAGCCCGGTAAAACCGATGATGGAGTTCAGGGGCGTCCGCAGCTCATGGGACATGGTGGCCAGGAAGGCCGACTTCATCCGGTCTGCCGATTCCGC
>SKUB01000082.1 GCA_007122315.1 Pseudomonadales bacterium
GCCATTGCTGGCGGATGGCGATTTAGAGCAGCGGTTCGCTTGCCCATGGGCGCGTCCCGTCAGTTCATGTTCCTGCACGCGAAGACGGAGGCCAGAATGACCATGGCAACCGCTGCGCCGAAGTACAACGACTCCAGCGTGGCTCCAACCTCGACCGCCTGTTCGAGGAAGAGTATGACCAGGATCACGATCGACACCTGCATGACGGTGATCTTGAGGTCGTGAAAGCTCTTGATGTGGAGCACGTTGAGAAATGTGCTTTCTTCAACCCGAAGGGGTGTGATGAACAAGCGATAGAGACTCACGGAAGTCACGTGAAAGGTGATCGCGATGAGGAGCAGGTCCAGTACCTTCAGCAGTTTGACTGCCAGGTTCTTGCCGATCTCCGTCGTCCGGGGGATATCCTGAGCGACGTCGAGGACGACGTAAGCCAGGATGCTGAGACTGGAAAAATAAAGCAGCACAGCAGAGATTGCGGTGGCGGCCACGGCGATCAATACGAGGAGCCGGCTCCCCCGGAACAGTTTCTCGATCATGCTGCACACTCTCGGATACCCGGGTTTGCATCAAACTGCCGATGGGGTAGATCGTCAACGAAATTCGCAAGGCAGGAGTCGGGCGGTCAGCAGGAATGGCCTGGCAGCAGGTCCTGGCCGAGTGCTTCCTTGAGAGGCCCGAGATAGGGCTCGAAGTGCCGCCACTGCTCCACGCTCTCACGGTAGATAGGTTGTCTGACCTGCTCGGAGCTTGGCGTGCGGACGTTGCGCTCGGTTTCGTAGTACCGCAGGCAGCTCTCCTCGAAGGGGAGATCGCAGAATTCAAGGATGCGGCGCACCTGGCCCTCGAGGTCGTCCACGACGTCCTCGTGCATGACCCGCAACACCCGACCAGGAAGCACCCGATCCCAGTGGTCCATCAACGCCACGTAGTCACGGTAGTAGCGCCCGATGTCTGCAAGCGAATAGCTGAACTCCTGACCCTCGGCAAACAGCTGCTTGAAGCCGCTGAAGCAGCACGCCATGGGGTGCCGGCGGGCATCGATGATTTTGGCATTGGGCAGAATCAGGTGGATCAGCCCGATGTGGCGGAAGTTGTTCGGCATTTTATCGATGAACATGGGCGCACCCTGGCGATGGATGCGTGTGTCCTCGATGAACCGGCGACCGAACCCGGCGAGTTCCTCTGCTTCGAGTTGCTCGAGTATGGCAGGGTAGCCTTCGCCGGCGTGACCTGAGGGCGGGCGTCGTCGCAGTTGTTGCGATAGCGAGAGGATGTTCGGAAGTTCCAGCGTGCCGTCGACCTGGCTGTGCGAAGAGAGGATCTGTTCCAGCAGCGTCGAGCCTGCTCGCGGTAGACCGACGATGAAGATCGGATCCGGCGCGGGGTCGCCGCTGCCGGCATGCTGTTCGAAGAGCTCCTGCGTGCAGATGGCCTGCTGGGCCGCGAACTCCTCCGCCATCCGGTCGGCGTCGTAGCGGCTCTGAGCACGCTTGAGCTCATTGCCTTGCGCATAGTAACTGAAGGACGTGCCGTAAATGCCCAGATCCTCGTAGGCCTTGCCGAGGGCAAAGTTCAGGTAGACGCGCTCCATGTGTCCAAGATCCGCATTGTGCTCCTGTTCGTGCATCCGGGCGATTTCATCATCGGTGAACCGATACGTCTTCAGGTTTGCCAGGGCGTAGTAGGCCTCGCCGTGTCGCGGTTGGCTCAGCACGGCGCTGCGGTAGGCCGTCACGGCCTCCTCCGTGCGCCCGCACGTCTTCAATGCGTGGCCCTTCGCGGTCAGGGTGGCCGGATCGCCGGGGACCTGCGCGAGGACCTCGTCGAAGGCCGTGAGCGCGGTGTCGTAGTCGCCGGTCTGCATGCTCTCGATGGCGAACAGTGAGCGGAACTGCGGATTGTCCGGCGCCTGGTCGAGCAGGGTTCTGGCCTCCTCGAGCGCGCGCGCGAACTTCTGCCGCTTGCGCAGCGCCTGAACGTAGTCGATCCGCGCGGGTATATGTTCCGGCGCGAACGCCACGGCGCTTTCGAGCAGAAACTCGGCGTCTTCGAGCACGCCGAGGCGCAGGCCGATGCTGGCCAGCAGCCGCATGCCTTCGATGTTACGGGGATTCTTCTGCATGAATCGGCGACACAGTGCCTCGGCCTTGCCGAGCTTGTTCTGGGCAATGAGATCCGTGACGGCGATCAGCGGCTTGGGCAATTCCAGCAGCCAGCCGAGCTGCGCGCGCACGCGATCTGAGGCGGCATGTCGTCCGAGTTCCTCGAGGATGGCGATCTGGCCGCGATAGCTGGCC
Source organism: Pseudomonadales bacterium (assembly GCA_007122315.1). Taxonomy (GTDB): domain Bacteria; phylum Pseudomonadota; class Gammaproteobacteria; order Pseudomonadales; family Azotimanducaceae; genus SLTB01. The sequence continues at coordinate 2,298 of SKUB01000082.1, forward strand.
TCCAGCGCCGGGTTCAGCGTACAGGCACGCCGGTACGCCTCCAGTGCGGACTCACTGCGGCCGAGCGCCCGGTTGAGGTGGCCTTCTTCCTGGTAGGCGCGACTGTGTTCCGGCGCCAGACGCTTCAGCTTGTTGAGGGAAGCGACCGCGGATTCGTGCTGACCGAGGTAGCGTTGGCAGACGGCGAGCATGTAGAGCGCTTCCGTCGATTCAGGCGAGTCGGCCGGAAAGGTCGCGAGCCGGGCGGCGGCGGCGGCAAAATCTCCGTCCACCATGCGGCTTCGGATATCGGCGAGGTCGTTGCTTGCGCTGTCCTGCATGGTCGTCATGATGCCCTGCCTGACGCGAAAGCGCCCCTCGCAAGGGGCGCTTTTCTCCTTTCCTGCAAGGATACCCCGTCAGAACCCGTACGACAGTCGGAGACCTACCGTGCGCGGGCGGGCGTAGGTGACACGCTCGCGATCGAACACGAAGTTGCGGGCCAGTTCGGCTCGCTTGTCGAACAGGTTCTCCGCGTAGATCTCAGCGGACCAGTTGTCCTGGGAGACGCCGGCGGAGAGGCCGAACATGGTCCAGCTGCTCATCTTGTCGCGATTGATGAGGATGATGTCGCTGAATGCGCTCGATGAGTAGGTCACGTAGGGCATGACATGCCCCGTCATGCCGCCATCCATCGGCCACTCGTAGCGCGCCCGCATGTTGCCCTGGAACTTGGGGGCGAAGGCCAGGCGGTCGCCCTCGCGAACGTCATCGGTGGGCGTGATGACTCTGGTGATCTCCGTGTCCAGATAGGAGAACGCACCGCCGAGCGTCAGGCCGGGAACAGCCGTCGGCATCCAGATGAAGTCGCCTTCCACACCCCGGATCTCGGCATCGGCCGCGTTGTCCGAGAAGAACAGGTTGGTGATGCTCGGGTCGAAGATCGTCGTCTGCAGCCTGTCGATCTCGACCAGGAATACGCTGCCGTTGAAGCGCAGCGTGTTGTCGAGCAGCTCGAGTTTCCAGCCGATCTCCCAGTTGTCGACGTCGTCGGTATCCAGCGCGAACGGCACAGAGAAGCCTTGTGGACCCTGGGCGCCACCGGGGCGGTTGAGCAGGCCGGGCCTGAACCCCTGCGAGTAGGTGGCGTAGACCAGGGCATTGTCCATCGGTCGCCAGGACAGGCTGACTTTGCCGATCCAGCCGCTGGTCGAGGCCTTGTCCGGTGCGCGCACGGAATTGAAGACCTGAGTGGCCTGTCCCTCCGTCAACCCGGCGGCTTGGATGTCCTCGATGGAGTCGTCCAGGGTGAAGGTCTGACGCAGGCTCGGATCGCAGGAACCGATGAACGTGAACTCGCCACTGCCGTCGAACAGGTCGGAAATGTTGGTCCCGAAAGCGTTCTGATCTTCGGCGGCGCCCGAATTGCAGAACGAGCCGTTGGCAGTGCCTTCGAAGTCGACGTCGATGTCGTAATAGCGCGTGCCGAGGGTCAGTGCGAACTGCTCGCTCATGTCCCAGGTGACCTCGCCGAATACGCCCCATTGCTCATCGGTGCGTTTGATGTCGTTGCGGAAGATCACACCGGGAGGAAACGGACCAGGATCGGACGCGAACGAGCCCGGGAAGGGGAAATTGGGCGCGAACGGACCGAAGGGCTGGGCGGCAATGGATCCGAGGTAGGTGAAGTCGTTGCGCTCCTTCAGTTCGAGATCGCTGTAAAAGGCGCCTACCGTCGCCCGGAAGGGGCGTTCGGCAGGAGTGTTGATGCGGATCTCGTGGGTCTGAACATTGGTGCGTGTGGTGGACTTCACGAACGAATTCGGAGGCTGGCAGACGCCTGACGGCGCTGCATCGCCGGGATAGGTCACGCTGCCGTCGCAGGTGTAGTACGGGTGGTACTGGCCGGCGAAGATGTAATCGGTGTAGTCGATGACCTGGTCCGTATCACGATCGGTGTAGGCGCCCGTGTAGAGCACTTCGAGGTCAGCGATGCGGCCCTCGATGGTCCAGGCTGTGTTGTGGAACTGGTCTTTCAGCGAGTCGTCCTCGAAGCGCTGGATCTCCAGGTCATCAAGATTCGGGTCGGCAAAGAACACGCCGTCAGAGTCGAGGCTCTGCCGGGTGTGGGAGACGAAAATGCTCCAGTCGGCGTTAATGTCATAGAGCGCGCTGAGACGGCCGCCGGCGTAGGTGGTGTCGTTGAAATTCGATTCCGTGCGATTGGAGTTGTCCGCTTCGAGGAACGTCACGTCGCTCAGGTCGGCTCCGGACTGAA
>SKUB01000180.1 GCA_007122315.1 Pseudomonadales bacterium
CTTCGAACGCTACGGTTTCGACACCCGTCTGACCTTCGAGCATGCGTTGTTCGGTATCGCGAATGACGCCGAGATCGGTGTGCGAGGGCTGCGGGAAGAGTCGGACGACACCCGCATCAGAGCGACCCGTGAGCAGGACCGCACCGGCATCAACGACCGCCACCGCATCGACTCCGCCGAAAGCATCGCCTTGTATGCCCAGAACCGCTTCGCGGTCACGGATCGCTTGGCGCTGACGCCGGGTGTGCGCATCGAATACTACGAGCAGCAGCAGAAGGTCCTCACCCAGAACAACGCTACGGCCAAGACCTCCAACACCGAGGTGCTGCCGGGGATCGGATTCACCTTCGACCTCGTGGACGGCGCACAGCTTTACGGCGGCGTCTATCGTGCCTTCGCGCCTGCGACCAATGGCGTGGCGCTCGATGGTCTGATGGATCAGAACCTGGATGCGGAGCGCTCCGACAACTTCGAACTCGGTGTGCGCGGCCACTACGGCGCTTTGACCTTCGAGGCCGCCGTGTTCCGTATGGACTTCGACAATCAGGTGGTCACCGGCAACAGCGACCCGAACCTGTCCCAGTCCAATGCCGGCAAGACCCTGCATCAGGGTGGGGAGTTGGCCCTGGCCTACGACCTCGGAGCCGGCTTCGCGCTCAGTGGCAACGTCACCTACATTCCGACCTCGAAGTTCGAGAGTGGCGAGCATGAGGGCAACCGGGTGCCCTACGCGCCCAAACTGCTGGCCAATGCCGCGCTGGAGTACAGTCAGGCCGGATTCCGGACAGCTCTGATGGTGCACCACCGGGGCGCCCAGTTCGGCGACAGCAGCAACCAGCGGGACATCCCCTCGGACGCTGCCGGAGGCATCTGGGGCGGACGCATGAACGCCTACACCCTGTTCGACCTCACGGCCCAATATGACGTCACGCCGCAGTTGCTGGTGTTCGGCGCCGTGAAGAATCTCACGGACAAGCGCTACATCACCGGTTTCCGGCAGGGTATCTATGTCGGGCCCGAGCGCTCCTTCGAACTCGGCGCCCGCTATCACTTCTGAAGCGCTGGGTGCCCGCTCCTCTTGACCTCCTCGGGGCACGGCCCGTCCTCGAGGAGGTCCCTCCCTCCCTGGCGGATGGTCGTCACCTTGACGACCGTCCTCCTGGGGCCGACGCTTGGCCGAGGCCATGGGAGGAGGATGCCCGATGCCACCGGTCACGTTGACGCGATGGTTCCGGCCAACCGGATTGCTGTTGTTGCTGATCGCGCTCGCGGGTTGCGAACCCCAGGACCGTCGCCCGGGGCTATGGCTGTCGGGTGACGTCGGCGGCTTTCCTGCGGACGTGGCGTTCACCGACGCGCACCAGGAGATCGCCATCGAGATCCGGGCGCCCTATGGACTGCCGCACTCGGTCACGATCTGGTGTGCGCGTGTGGGTGATCAGCTCTACGTGGCCGCCGCCAATCCGGAGTCCAAGCGCTGGCCGGACTGGGCAGATGCCCGCCCGGAGGTGCGCCTGAAGATCGGTGATCGGTTGTTCGAGGCGCAGCTCGTGCGCCTGGACGATGCTGCAGAGATCGCTGCCGTGCAGCAGGCATACGTTGCGAAATACGACCTCGATCCGTCCCGCTCCGGTCCGCAGCTCAGCCGCTACTGGCGGGTGGAGCCCCCAGCCGATTCGGCGGTATCAGGACTTCTCTAGCCCGTTCGGCGATGGCCGGGCACACGAAAGCACCGCAGCCATCGGCTGCGCTTGCGCGTTCCTGGAACCTCAAGCCACGCCCAGTAGCGCTTCGAGCGCGTTGCGCACGGCATCGGCATCATCCGGTGCCAGCCTGCCCAGCTGCCCGCGAACCAATCGATGATCCAGGGTGAACAGCTTGAATCGGACCATCGAGGGGGCGGGTAGCCCGGCTTTGGCAAGGTCGTCGATTTTGCAGTCCAGTGGCCAGGGTGCGTTGTCCTGCGAGGTGATCATCGCCATGACCGAGTGGCCCGCGGGCGTGTTGAAGGTCGGGGCTTCTGACAGCACCAGGGCCGGGCGATTCTTGCTGCTCTTGCGGTCGGCGAACGGGAACGGAACGCGCACTACGACGAAGCGTTCAAAGGTCGCCATAGGCTTCCTCGTCAGCGGCGCTCGTCCATTCGCTCAGGGTGGCTTCGACGGCACGCAGGTAGTCCACGTCCAGCGGCTGGACTCGGCGCACGGTCGCTGTTCCGTCCGGTCCGATCTCCCAGGCGATCAGATCGCCCGGCTTCACGTGCAGTGCAGCCCGCACTTCTTGCGGGATCGTGGTCTGACCCTTCGCGGTGATTTTGGCGACAGCGGTCATCGGAGTGCTCCGGTAGTGCAGTATTACTTCCTTACTTTACTGCGCGCGAAAGATGCCATCAAGTGAGGTGGCGGGCGCCGGGCTGTTCAAGGGCGCTGCGAGGCAAGGGTTCGGTTCAGGGTCCAAGCTGATGGTGGTGTCGAGAGGAGTTTGCCATGTCGAGATGGACATGTTTCTGCACGCTCGTGGTGTTCCTGCTCGCCGCTGCGGCGAGTTCAGGCGGTCCGGGCATCGGGCACGACTGTCACGCACCCAGCCGTCCGGCGGACGATCAGGACGACCGCCGCTGGCAGGCGTTCCTGGAGGAAGTCGACAGCTACCGTGCCTGCATCAGTGAGTTTGCAGCCCGCAGCGAGCGTGCGGCCAGCGCACACCGGGAGGCCGCACGTCACGCGGTGGCCGACTGGAACGACTTCGTACGTCGGGAGCTGAATGCGCCGGCGGACTTCCCCTGGCCACCCGGGCAGGAATGACGCTCGATGGGAGCTGTGTCGCCGCGCATCAGGCGGGCGTCGCGGCGGTTCTTGTGGCTCGCACGCAGGCGCAGGGCGCTCGATCGCAGTGGGGACGGATTCGGTTGGAAGGGTCGGACGCTGCCGCACAGCGGCAGCGTCCGAGGTCAGGCGATTCCGCGGGCTCCGATCGGAGCCCGCAGGCAGATCAGAACGTCAGGCTCATGCGGCCATAGATCTGCCGGCCGTTGCGGCCGAAAGGAGCGAGGTTGGAGAAGGGCGTTGCGCTCGTCCCGTTCTGCGCGGCAGGTGTCCGGGTCGGGTAGGTGTCGAACAGGTTGTCCACACCCAGCGAGACGCGCAGATTGTCCGTGACATCCATGCGGCCCTCGAGATCGACGATCCACTTCGCGCTCAGATCGAAATCGTTCGCTGGTACCGTCCCGGCCGACAGGACTTTGCCGTAGCGTACGCCGCGCAGAGTCGCACCGTAGCGCTCCATGCTCCAGTTCACGGTCGCCGTGAACTTGTCCTGGGGCGTACCTTTTTCGAAGCGCAAGGTATTCACCCGGTCGAACAGCGTCGGCGCCGGATCCAGTGCAGCCAGCTCGTCCGTGATCGGCACTTTCTTCACGTCGATGGAGTTGAAGTTGGCTGCAAGGGTCAGGTCGAAGAGGCCGAGGTTGTCGGTCGCGATCGGATAGTTGGCGACGATGTCGACACCCTTCGTGACGGTGTCCACACCGTTGATGAAGAAGCGCCCCCCACCGATGGCGACAAAGCCCTGGTCTTCGAGGAACTGCCGCACGTTCGCCTGGGTGAGGTTCTCCGAGAGGACGATCTGATCGTCGATCTCGATGCGATACGCATCCACGGTGAGGCTCAGATCCCCGAACTGCGCCACGAAGCCAAGGGAGAAGTTGAGGGATTCCTCCGCGTCGAGTTCCTGTGCCCCGAGGGCTGCTGCGACCTCGCTGGTCGCGGGGAACGTGGTGATGTCGAAGGGTACCCCATCGATGAAGTTGGTAGACGTGGCAGTGAAGAACTGCTGCTGCAGCGAGGGCGCCCGGAAACCGTTCTGAACGGTGCCGCGAACCGCGAACGCGTCATTCACGTCGTAACGGGCAGAGAGTTTCCCGGCAATCGTCGAGCCGAAGTCGGAATAATCCTCGACGCGAACTGCAGCGGAGAGGAGCAGCTGCTCGGTCACTTCGCCTTCGATGTCGACGAAGGCGCCGACTGCGCGGCGATTCTCACTGACTTCGTTATCGGGACGGAAGCCGGGGAACACCTGGGAGCCTGAAGCCGTAGGATTACCGTTCAGCAGTACGCCGCCGTTGATAAAGGAATCCGGCTCGCCGGCGCTGATGGAGTAGCTCTCGCGGCGCGCTTCGATGCCAACCGCCACGTTGAGCGGCGAGTGAATGCCGACGTCGAAACCGCGTACACCGGAGACGTTGAAGGTCAGCTGATCGGCATCGAAACCGCCGGCATCGAAGACCGTACCCGAAGCTGTCCCCAGCGAACGGTTCACCGTGTTGCGAATGGTGAAGTCCATGCTGTTGTAGCCATAGACCAGCGATGCGTCCATGTCCCACTCACCGATGTTCCAGGTGGTGCCACCCGCAATGCTGAAGTCCTCGACTTCAGGGTTGATCAGCGGCAGGAAGCCATCCGGATGGATCTCGATCACGTTGCGCGCGTCGAGCGCCCGGCGATAGAAGCCGGCAGACGTCGCCTCGCGGTTCTGGTAACTCGCCCAGCCATA
>SKUB01000282.1 GCA_007122315.1 Pseudomonadales bacterium
CTCGAGCCTGTCTTCGAGTTGCTCGGCTTCCGGCAGGTGGCACGGCACCGCTCCAAGGACGTGGCGCTGTGGCGGCAGAACGACGTCAGTTTCATCGTCAACTACGAGCCCAAAAGCCTCGCCGACTACTACGCCGAGGAGCATGGGCCCTCCGCCTGCGGCATGGCCTTCCGGGTGCACGATGCGCATCTCGCCTATCGCCGAGCGTTGGAGCTTGGCGCCCAGCCGCTGGACATTCCGGTGGGACCGATGGAGTTGCGTCTGCCGGCGATCAAGGGCATCGGCGGTGCCCCGTTGTATCTGATCGATCGCTACCAGGACGGCAGCAGCATCTACGACATCGATTTCGAGTATCTGCCTGGGGTGGAGATCCGGCCGCAGGGCTGCGGCCTGCAGTCGATCGACCACCTCACCCATAATGTCTACCGCGGTCGCATGGATCACTGGGCGGATTTCTACGAGCGGTTGTTCAGCTTCCGCGAGATCCGGCACTTCGACATCCGCGGTCAGCAGACCGGCCTCACGTCCAGGGCCATGTCGGCGCCGGACGGTAAGATCCGTATTCCCTTGAACGAGGAGGCCGGCGGCAATGGCCAGATCGAGGAGTTCCTGATGGCCTACAACGGGGAGGGCATTCAGCACATCGCCTTCGCCTGCAACGATCTCGTCGCCACCTGGGATGCGCTCTCTGCCCGTGGACTGCCCTTTCTCGAGCCGCCTCCGGAAACCTACTACGAGATGCTCGAAGAACGCCTGCCCGGCCATGGCCAGCCCATCGCCGAATTGCGCAAACGCGGGATCCTCGTCGACGGCAGCACCGATGACGCCGAACGCCGCCTGCTGCTGCAGATCTTTTCCGAGCCTTTGATCGGACCGATCTTCTTCGAGCTCATCCAGCGCAAGGGTGACGAGGGCTTCGGCGAGGGCAACTTTCAGGCCCTGTTCGAATCCATGGAACGGGATCAGATGCGCCGCGGCGCTCTGGAGACGACGTCATGAGCCTCAAACGCATTCATCATGTCGCCTATCGCTGCAACGATACGGCAGAAACCGTAGCGTTCTACCGGGATCTCCTCGGCATGGATTTTCAACTGGCCATCGCCGAGAACCGGGTGCCGTCCACGGGTGAGCCCGATCCCTACATGCACGTGTTTCTCGATGCCGGCATGGGCAACGTGCTCGCCTTCTTCGAGCTGCCCAACTCGCCGCCCATGGGGCGCGACCCGAACACGCCGGAGTGGGTGCAGCACATTGCGTTCGAAGTGGAATCACCCAAGGAGCTCGCGGCCATTCGCAAGCGCCTGGAAGCAGCCGGTGTGGAGGTGCTCGGTCCGGTGGATCACGGCATCTTCGATTCGATCTACTTCTTCGATCCCAATGGTCATCGTCTGGAACTGGCCGTGAACAAGGGATCTGCTGAAGACCTCGAGCGCCTGCACGAGGTTGCGCCAGCCATGCTCGAGGAGTGGAGCCGGACCAAGCGCGCCCCGAAGCACGCAGCCTGGTTGCATGAGCGGGCCAGGGCCGGAAACGAGGAAACCTGAGTCTCCGATTCAGCCGTCACCGCGCCTGCGGTGACGCCGATCACTTGCCGTAGACATCCTGGGCTTCCATGATGCCGCGCGACCGGTTGCGGCGGGACTCGATACCGCTGCGCCAGGTCAGGGGCAGGGTGCTCGAGGACCGACTGCGCGGGAAACTCGCGATGCGGCCCCGGGCACGTCATCAGATCTGATGTCGGCAAGGAGCAGACACATGCGCGACGAGACGCTGGCGATTCACGCCGGGTACACCACCGATCCCACCACCAAGGCCGTAGCCACACCGATCTACCAGACCGTGGCCTACGAATTCGACAGCGCCCAGCACGGTGCCGACCTCTTCAACCTCGCAGTGCCCGGTAACATCTACTCGCGGATCATGAATCCCACCAACGGCATGCTCGAGGAGCGGGTCGCGCAGCTCGAGGGTGGCGTGGCGGCGCTGGCGCTTTCAGCGGGCAGTGCGGCGGTGCATTACTCCATCCTCAACATTGCCCGCGCCGGCGACAACATCGTCACCGTGCCTCAGCTATACGGCGGAACCTACACGCTGTTTGCGCACATGCTGCCGGAACTCGGCATCGAGGTGCGTTTCGCCAAGGACGACAGCCCCGCAAGTCTCGAGCAGCTGATCGACGATCGCACCAAGGCCGTGTTCTGCGAGAGCATCGGCAACCCGGCCGGTAACATCGTCGACCTCGAAGCCATCGCCACCATGGCGCACCGTCACGGCGTGATCCTCATCGTGGACAACACGGTGGCGACGCCGGCGCTGCTGAAGCCGATCCAGTACGGTGCCGACATCGTGGTGCACTCGCTCACCAAGTACATGGGCGGACACGGCACCACGCTGGGCGGCATCGTCGTCGACGGCGGCAAGTTCGACTGGGTTGCCAACAAGGACCGCTATCCCATGTTCACTACCCCGGAGCCTGCCTATCACGGCGTGGTCTACGCCGAGGCGTTCGGTCCGGCGGCGTACGTTGCGCGGGTGCGGACGGTGGCCCTGCGCAACACTGGTTCCGCCCTGTCGCCGATGAACGCGTTCCTGCTCATGCAGGGCATCGAGACCCTGCCGCTGCGCATGGAGCGGCACTGCGACAATGCCCTCGCCGTGGCGCAGCATCTCAAGCAGCATCCCAAGGTGGACTGGGTCAGCTATGCCGGGCTGCCGGGAGACCGTTATCACGAACTCGCGCAGCGCTACACGGGCGGGCGCCCGTCGTCGCTGCTCACGTTCGGCCTGAAAGGCGGCTTCGAGGCCGGTGTGAAGTTCTATGACGCGCTTGGATTGATCAAGCGGCTGGTGAACATCGGCGACGCCAAGACCCTGGCCTGCCATCCCGCGTCCACGACCCATCGTCAGCTCAGCGAAGCGGAACAGGTGGCGGTGGGGGTGCGTCCGGAAATGATCCGGATCTGCGTCGGCATCGAGCACATCGACGACATCGTCGCGGACATCGATCAGGCGCTGGAGGCTGCCGGCTGATCGGAGCCGGGCGGGGCGGCAGGCCGGCGCATCATGTGTCGGTCGAACTGAGGCGGGCAACAGCCTCGTGGGTGGAGAGGAACACCTCTCCACTCAGGTGGCCGAGCAGCGTGCCGGCCTGCAGCCGATCCATCACGGGTCCCTTCACCTCCGCGAGATGCAGGCGGATGCCGCGCTGCGCGAGGGTCGCATTCAGGTACTCGAGCATGTCGGCGGCCGTCGCATCCACCTGGCTCACCGACGACATGACCAGGATGAGGTGGCCCGCGCCCTCATGGGATTCCATGATCGAGGTGAGACGCGCCTCGATCTCCTCGGCGTTGCCGAAGAACAGGTTTTCATCCACCCGGACGATCACCTGCGCCGGGTCCACCTCCACCTCCGGGTGGCGCAGGACGTTGCGGAAGTGCTCGCTTCCGGGGACGCGACCCATCACGGCCAGATGGGGATGACTCGCGCGCCAGACCAGCAGCGCCAGCGAGAACACGACGCCGAACATGACGCCGGTTTCGACTCCGGCGACGAGCACACCAAGAGCGGTACCGGCGAACGCGACACCCTCCAGCGGATCGAAGCGCCAGGCATGGCGCAATCCCTTCACGTCCACGAGGTTCACCGCGGCGGCCATGATCACGGCGGCCAGAACGGCGTTGGGCAGCGTTCGGAACAGCCCGGTGGCAAACAGAAGCACAACGACCATGAGCAACGCCGCCAGGATGCCTGCGAGGGGTGACCGGGCGCCGGCTTCCGCGTTGACGACCGTGCGAGAGAAACCACCGGTGACAGGAAACGCGCCGGAGAAGGCGCTGGCCAGGTTCGCGGCGCCCAGCCCGCGCAGCTCCGCATCCGGGTCGATGCGCCCGCCATCCTTGCGGGCAAAGGCCTGGGCAATGGCCACGCTTTCGACGAACGTGACCAGGCTGATGATCAGTGCCGGCAGCCACAGGGCACCCAGCCACTGCCACTCCAGCGCCGGCAGCACGAGCTGCGGCAGCCCCGCCGGTAACGCACCTACCACGTCCAGGCGCGCCTCGAGCCCGGCAAGCGCGACCCCGGCCGCTGCCAGCAGCACGACGACCATCGGCGCAAGCCGCCCCAGGAGCGTGGCAGAGGCGTCCGCCAGCCCCAGCCGGATCAGGAGCTGCGGCAGGCGACGCCGGGCCAGTCCAAGCAGGATCAATGCGGATAAACCTATCGCAGCGGTGAGCGGCTGGGCCTGAAGCAGCTGCGGGACGAGGTTCCACAGCAGTTCCAGCGCCGTGTTGCCTGTGGCATGGATGCCGAGCAGGGGCCGCAGCTGACCGATGAGGATGAGCATGGCGGCACCGGAGATGAAGCCGCTGATGACGGGATGGCTCAGCAGCCGGGCCAGTTGGCCGAGACGCAGGAGACCGAAGACGAACAGCATCAGTCCGGACAGCAGCGCCAGGACGATGGCGCCGGCGATGTATTCCGGAGATCCCGGCGCTGCCAGA
>SKUB01000378.1 GCA_007122315.1 Pseudomonadales bacterium
CGGCGATGGCTTCACCAGCCGGTCTCGACTGGTATCCGAGCACGCGCCGGGCCTTGGCGCTACTGAAATACATGTGGTGGCGCGCCTCGCGCGCACCCTCGAGAGGTACCCGCGGCTCACGACCAGTAAGCCGGGCAGCGAACTCGGACACTCTGGCAATGGGTATCGTGAGACCGACCGGAAGCCGAATTCGGGGCGGTCGCCGTCCAGCGATCCGGCACACGGTAGCGAGGATGTCCCGTAACGTCAGGTTCTCGCCGCCGAGGACATAACGCTCGCCCACCAGTCCTCGCTCGAGTGCCAGCAGGTGTCCATTCGCCACATCATCGACATGGACGATGTTCAGGCCTGTATTCACGAAAGCCGGCATGCGTCCGCGCAGCGTATCCAGAACGATGCGGCCGGTGGGAGTCGGCTTCACATCCCCGGGGCCCATAGGTGCAGACGGGTTGACCACGACCGCCGGAAGCCCGCTGGCGACAGCGGCAAGCACGTGGCGCTCGGCGAGCCACTTCGACCGCTGATAGTGCCCGGCCAGATTCGCGCACGCTGCAACATCCGACTCATCAGCATCACTGCGGTCCAGCCGCGGCGCCAGGGTAGACACGGAACTGGTGTAGACCACGCGTCGCACCCCGGCATGGCCTGCGGCCTGCATCAGAGCCAGAGTACCGTCGACGTTGGTGCGGTAGATCTCCTGCGCATCGCGGGCCCAGAGTCGGTAGTCTGCCGCGACGTGAATCAAGCCCTCACAGCCACACATCGCTGCCGCCAACGACTCGGGATCCCGCAGATCACCCACGACCTGCTCCGCATCCAGGTCATCGAGGTTGGACCTGTCGGACCCCGCGCGACACAGCAGGCGCAGACGATAACCCCTGTTGACCGCTGCGCGCGCGACAGCGCTGCCGATGAACCCGGTCCCGCCGGTCACCAGCAGGGTACTGCCGCGTTCCAGGACCTGTTCTGTCATCGCATCACCCCGCACACAACGCCCGGCCGTGCGGCGTCGCTGACCTCAGGTGCGCTCCGGCAGCGGCAGATCCGGCAGCAGGGTCCGGAACTCGCGCATGCCGTCGGCAAAATGGAGCGCAGCGGCCTCGTGGTCGCCGAGATGCAGCAGCAGGCGGCCGAGCTCCGCTTCCGCTTCCGCGCTCCGCTGCAGACCGACGCTGGCTTCGAGGTACTCGCGGGCCTTGTCCCACTCATGATGCCGCATGGCCAGCCGGCCCAGGGTCAACAGCAACGTCGGATTGTTCGGTCGCTCCGACAGCCAGGCCTCCGCCTCGGCCAGCTGCGTGGCCGGATCCGCACCCTGAACCCAACCGTAAAGCTTCACCAGAGCGTCGTTCCAGTGACCGGGAAGCGTTGCGCGCAGCAGTTCCTCCGCAGCCTCCTCCGCACCGAGGTCGCGCAGTTCGCGAACCTGAACCTCGACCAGCTCCGGCTCTCGTCGCAGCGGCTTCGGCACCCGGTTCCAGGCCTGCTCCAGCGCCGCCAGCCGGCCCTCGGGGCCGGCGTCCACACGTGCCGATCGATTCAGTTCAGCGCGCCAGGCCTGGCGCTCCAGGTCACCAGCATCCTCCTCGCCCAGGATACGCGCGCGGCGCAGGTCGGGCAGCAGACCCACCAGCGCCTGCCAGTCCTGCAACGCTTCATAAACGGTCCGCAGCATGCGCAGTACCTGCCCGTTCCGCGGCGCCTCCTTCCGCAACGGGAGGAGTGTCGCCAGGGCCTGCTCCCAGTGCTGATCCGCGATCTGCAGCTCCGCCCGGGTAATGCCCACGGCCAGGCTGCATTTGGGATTCTTCGCCAGGGCCTCCTCAAGGTAGCGCTCGCACCCGGATGCATCACCCAGCTCGTGAGCCGCGCGGGCCGCGCCCAGCTGATTCACGAGCGGATTGTCCAGCAGCGCGGCACCGACATCGAGTTCCTTGCGGGCACGTGCCCACTCCCCTTCCGTCAGCGCCAGCAGGCCCTTGCTGGTCTCGTCGCGGGCGCGCCGGTCCTGACGCCGGTGCTGCCATGCCTGCAGCCGGCCGGGGCCACCGCTCACCGCCCGCAGAATACCGAACAGCGTGCGCAGCAGCAGCCAGAGCAGCGCGAGGAGAATGAGGCCGAACCAGAGACTGGTCTCCAGGGAGGCATTGCCCCAGACAACCAGCACATATCCGGGATCGCTGGCGATGAGCGCGCCAAGCCCGCCGGCGACGGCGAGGACCACAAGCAGGATCAGGATGCCCCGCGTCACGGGCTCAGCTCCGTGGGCACCCGCACGCGCAACCTTTCCAGACGGCGCAGCGGCTCGCTGATGTCCGGCGCAGTGACCCGCACGGCACGTTCAGACAACGCCTCCAGATTCGAGCTGACCACATCGAACTCCGGCTGCTCCCGCACCCAGTTCGCAGCGTCCAGCAGGCTTGCCTCCCAGACTTCCTGATCCCCCCGCAACAATGCCAGCTGAGCCTGACTGAGCCTCAGGCGCACGTTGTGATGCCACCAGAAGCTGGCATCCGGGGTCATCAATGGGCGGATCGGATCATCGCGATGCCGGCGGAAGTCGAACAGCGCCAGCAGCCGCCGCTCCACTGCAGGCCACCAGCCATCCTCCCGTGCTGCCTGGGTCGCGGCTGGCGGCGGCCGGAACTCCGGTGGTTGCAGCGGCATGGCGTCGATCGAGAGCGCAATGGACTCGAGCTCGAGGTAGAGCGCGACCCGATCCACTGCCGGCTGGGCCGCAAGCTCGGCCTTGGCCTCCACCAGCGCCTCGCGCACGGGCACCAGGCTGAAGTCCTCGATCTCGGCCAGCACGCCGTCTGCCGCGGCCAGCAGCGCGTGGGCGCCCCTGATATCCCGCTCCAGGCGGGCGCGCTGGTTGGCAATCCGCAACAGGTAGCCCGCCTCGGCAATGCGCCACTCCCGGGAATCCGGTGGCGCAGCCTTGGCCACGTCGCCGGCGAGTTCACTGAAGGCCCGGCGCAGGCCCGCTACGGTGCTCTCGAGCTCCCGCTCCCGAGCCAGAAGCGATTCGGCCCGCTCCTCGACCTCGTCACGCAGGGCGCTGACTTCCCGGTCGGTCCGCTCCAGGCGGCGGCGCATGGATTCGGCTTCTGAGGCAAGCTCCGCCGCGCGTTCATCGAGCCGCTGCTCGAGCCGTTCGCGCTGTTCCCGCTGGCCGGCAAGCTGTTCCTGCTGCCGGTCACGCTGTTCCTGCTCCAGGTCGCCAAAGCGCTGGTCAACGCGTGCTTCCAGATCCGCACGCATGCGACCCGTGTCATCCTCGCCCCGCCATGCCAGCCACCACGGCCACGCCGAAGCGCCGAGCGCGACCACGGCCAGCAGCAGTGCCAGCAACGCCAGCCCACGCCCACCGCGCGCCGGCCGGGGTGGCGGCGGTGGCTCATCCGCTTCGACAGCCGCAGGTTGAGTGTCTTCGGGCCCATCGGTCACGGCGGACCCATCGGCATCGGCGTCGCCATCAGGTTTCGTGGGATCGTTCGGAGTGTCGCTCACTGCGTGCCTCCCGGTTGCAGCTGACGCAGGACGGTGACGGTCGCCGCCGGACCCGCACCCTCAGCCTCGAGTACCTGAGTGAAGCCTGCGTCGCGGGCCGCTGCGGCAACCCGTTCCGACGGCACCACCACAGGTCGTTCACGCAGGCTGCTGCCGCCACTTGCCAGCAGCGCCTCCAGCACCGCCACGCTGGACACAACCACAGCGGCGATGGCGTCGGCCGCGGGCAGCGTGACCGACACCGGCTGCCGTTCGTAGAGCTCCAATATGTCCACCTGCGCCCCACGTGCCCGCAGGGTCTCAGCCAGCAGGTCGCGACCACCAAGCCCACGCATGATGAGTATCTTCTCATGCCTGACGTCGGTGAGCTCGGGCAGTGCCAACAGACCCTCACTGCGCTCATCCGACTCCGGCGCCAGCACCTTCAGTCCCCAGCGTTCCAGCGCGTTTCGGGTGCCCTCGCCCACCGCGATCCAGTTCGTCGCAGCGGGATACTGCGGCCAGTAACGATCAACCCAGGCCATACCGAACTCGACTGCTGCCGGACTGACGAAGATGACCGCGCTGTACTCGGCCAGGGCCTGAATGTTGGCGCGCATGGCCGCGGTCTCGGCAAGCGGCCGGCGCTCGAGCAGCGGCAGTACCAGGGCGGAAATCCCGGCCGCTTCCAGCGCAGCCACAGTTTCATCCGCACCGGGCTGCGGCCGCACCACCAGAACGGCCGCTGCCATCAGCCCTCCGCCAGGCGTGCCGCCGCCTCGAGTACGGGGGCGGCACCCGCAGCCAGCAGGTCCTCGGCCACCTGAATGCCCAGCGCTTCGGGGTCGCTGCCGGAGCCCTGGGCACGCAGCACCGTGCGGCCGTCGATGCTCGCCACCAGCGCAGACAGCTGCAGCACGCCTTCGCCGCCAATGGCATGGGCCGCCAGCGGGACGGAGCAATTGCCGCCGAGATGGCGGCTCACGGCCCGCTCCGCGCGCACGCAGCGGCTGGTGGCCTCATCGTTCAGCACCGCAAGCAACTCGAGGATCTCAGCATCGTCGCTGCGACACTCGATGCCCACAGCGCCCTGGCCGCCCGCCGGCACGAACTGCGGTGGTCCGAGCCGGGCGGTGATACGCTCGGCGAGACCGAGTCGCTCGAGCCCGGCACTCGCAAGGATGATGGCGTCGAACTCGCCGGCGTCGAGCTTCCCGAGACGGGTCTCGACGTTGCCGCGTACTGGCGCCGTGCTCAGGTCGGGACGCAGTGCCAACACTTGCGAAGCACGCCGCAGACTGGCCGTGCCGACCTTTCCGTTCCGGGGCAGCCCAGCGAGGTCGATGGCGTCGAGATCGCCGCGGACCACCAACGCATCGGTGGGATCGCCGCGCTCGCAGATCACCGCCAGCATGAGGCCATCAGGAAAGTTGACCGGGACATCCTTCATGGAATGCACGGCGATGTCGGCGCTGCCGTCCTCGAGGGCTGTCTCGAGCTCCTTCACGAACCAGCCCTTGCCGCCGATCTCGGACAGGGGCGCGGCGAGAAACCGATCCCCCTTCGTGCTCTTTCTGATCAGCTCCACGGTGAGGCCGGGATGGGCCTGCTCGAGCCTGCCGCGCACCCACTCGGCCTGCCAGACGGCCAGATTCGAAGCTCGCGTAGCGATGCGCAAGGTGCGTTGGGTCATGCGGGTCTCCGAATCAATCGTGACGAGCGGCGCGGACGGGCGCCGAAGAAGGCAAGGCCATGCGTCAGAGCGTCTGAATGAAGCGCCGCAGACCCGCAACGTGCCGGCGTGAGACATCCAGCGTGTCGTCCACCCCGCGCATGCGCACGTGGTAGTGACCCTGGCCGTCCCGTTCCAGACTCTCGAGAAAACGTACGCCCACCAGAGCATTGCGGTGGATGCGCACGAAGCGCTCACCGAACTCCACTTCGAGTTGCCGCAGGGTGTCGTCGATCAGGAGCTCGCCGTCCGGCCAGCGGACGGTCACGTACTTCTGGTCGGCCTGGAAGTAACGTACTTCATCCACCGGCACCAGCTCGATCCCGCGGCGGGTACGCGCACTGATATGCGTGCGGCCACCGTTGTCGCCATCCTCGGCGAGAGCCGCTAGCTGGGCCCGATTTGCCCGTGAAGCGCGGGCCAGCGCGTCCTCGAGATCGTTTTCGCGCACCGGCTTGAGCAGATAGCCCACCGCCTGGGCATCGAACGCAGCGATGGCGTGCTCCTCGAACGCAGTACAGAAGATGACGGCAGGTGGCGTTTCCATCTGCGCGATGTGGCGAGCCGCTTCCAGACCATCCATGCCCGGCATGCGTATGTCCATGAGGACGATATCGGGCGCCAGCGATTGGCACTCGCGCACGGCCTCGAGTCCGTTACAGGCCTGACCCACCACCTTGAGACCGTTCTGCCGCTGCTGCAGCCTCTCGACGATGCGCAACACCCGGTCCCGGGCCAGATCCTCATCATCCACCACGAGGATATTCATCCGTGCCTCCTGTCCCCGCCGGCTTTCACACCGACTTCACCCTTGCCGCTCCCGTTGCGAGGATAACTCAGTCGAATCCGGTATCGCTCGCCTGAATCATGTACAGCGAGCTCCGCCTCCGAACCGTACAACACCTCGAGCCGGGAGCGAATGTTCGCCAGCGCCATGCGGTTGCCCTGCACGGAGCGCTTGGCGGCAGTCGGCGGCGGCAGCGGATTGTCGATCTCGATGTTGACCCGATCACGCTCGATCTGCAGGCGAACATGGACGGTCCCGCCTTCCGGCAGCGGCTGGATGCCGTGGTAGATGGCGTTCTCCAGCAGCGGCTGAATGGTGAGCAGCGGGATCCGGACGCCATGCGGGACCGCATCGACTTCCCACTCCACGTGCAGGCGTTTGCCGAGCCTGAGCTGTTCGATGCGCACATAGCGCTCACACAGGTCGAGCTCTTCCTGCAAGGAGACCTGATTGCCGGCTTCGTTTAGGGAGGCCCGGAACAGTTCCGAGAGATCCTCGACCACCAGCTCCGCCGTACGCGGATCGGTCTCGATGAGACTGGCGATGATGTTCATGCTGTTGAACAGGAAGTGGGGGCGGATACGTGACTGCAGTGCCTGCACCCGCAGCCGCAGCTCTCCCTGCTCCCGGTCGCGCAGCTGCTGCTGCACCATCAGGTAGCGCAACAGCATGCCGGCCAGGATGGCCCCCACCAGCGTGGTGCGCAGCACCATGGGCCAGTCGGGACCGGAGGCGGGCAGCAGCGGGTCGGTCACCGTGCTCCCGACCCATTGGCCGAGGCGGCCATCGAGGGCCAGCTCGGCGAGCAGGGCGCACAGCGCCACCACGGCCGTCACCAGCAGCCAGGCACATGCACCGCCGGCGGCGGCCGAAAGGCGCGAAAGGCTCGGACGCAGCCAGCACAGGGTGCCGGCACTGACCAGGGCCACCCACTGCACGAACAGCGACGTGACACCGAAGGTGACCCAGCTCAGGGCACCGGACAGCAGCACGATCACCACCGTCAGCAATTGCGCGCTGATCACTACTGCGACCAGCGCGCTGACAGAGCACAGTTCCGGTATCTCGAACCGCTCGGTTGACGCTCGCGCGTCTTCGGTGTCGGCCATACCCTTCCCGTTGTCCAGATCGATTCGGACGCTCTGGTATGATCCGCCCCCTTCGACTCCGCGCTGGCGCAGCGCGGCGCACTTCACTTTCCGAGGTCAGCATGAGCGACCAGAACGCAAAACTCTGGGGCGGCCGCTTCCAGGAACCCACCGACGCGTTCGTGGAACGCTTCACCGCTTCGGTCGGCTTCGATCGCAGGCTCTATCGGCAGGACATCGCCGGCTCCATTGCGCACGCCACCATGTTATGCAAAGTCGGCGTGCTCAGCCAGGAGGAGCGGGACGCCATCGTCGACGGCCTGGCGGGCATTCGCGACGAGATCGAGCGCGGCGAATTCGAGTGGTCGGTGGCACGGGAAGACGTGCACATGAACATCGAAGCTCGCCTGACCGAACGGATCGGTGCCACCGGGAAGAAGCTCCATACAGGCCGTTCACGCAATGACCAGGTGGCAACGGACATCAGGCTTTGGCTGCGCGATGAGATCGACGTCCTGGATGCAGAACTGCTGCGACTGGCCACCGGCCTGCTCGACCAGGCGGACGTCCACGCGGATACCATCATGCCCGGCTTCACCCACCTGCAAACGGCGCAGCCCGTGACGTTCGGTCATCACCTGCTGGCCTACTTCGAGATGCTGATGCGTGATCGAGCGCGCCTCGCCGACTGCCGCGGCAGAGTGAACGTTCTCCCGCTGGGCTCAGCCGCCCTGGCCGGCACCACATTCCCGCTCGACCGTGCCTTGACCGCCGAACTGCTGGGCTTCGACAGCGTGGCGGAAAACTCACTGGACGCCGTCAGCGATCGCGACTTCGCCATTGAATTCGCGGCCTGGGCAAGCACGACCATGATTCATCTGTCGCGCTTCTCGGAAGAACTCGTCCTGTGGTCGTCCGCCCAGTTCGGTTTCATCGAACTTCCCGATCGCTTCTGCACCGGCTCATCGATCATGCCGCAGAAGAAGAATCCGGATGTCCCGGAGCTGGTCCGCGGCAAGACCGGACGGGTCGTGGGGCACCTCAACGCGCTGCTGATGCTGATGAAATCGCAGCCGCTGGCCTACAACAAGGACAACCAGGAGGACAAAGAACCCCTGTTCGATCTGGTGGATACCCTGCGCGACTGCCTCAAGGCCTACGCGGACATGGTACCGGCCATCGTCGCCGACAAACCCGCCATGCGGGCCGCAGCCGTGCGCGGCTACGCCACCGCCACCGATCTGGCCGACTACCTCGTGCGCAGGAACATCGCCTTCCGGGATGCCCACGAAGCGGTCGGGCAGGCCGTGGCCCATGCTGTTGCCGCAAATTGCGATCTCGCGGAGCTGCCCCTCGCGACCCTGCAGGGGTTTGCGCCGGTCATCGAGGCCGACGTCTACGAGGTGCTGACGCCGGAAGGCTCGGTGGCAGCGCGCAGCCACTTCGGCGGCACGGCGCCGGAACAGGTCCGCGCCGCCGTGATCCGCGGGCGGGCACGGTTGTCCAACGCAGCGGACGAGTAGGCCCACCCCCACCGGACTGGTATCCTGCGCCGGTTTTCCAGGTCATTATCGACAGGAGTCATCGTCATGCCGCTCGCCGCCCGCATCCTGGTCCTGTCCCTGCTCCTGCTGGCGGCCACCTGCGGTCAGAAGGGGCCGCTGACACCGCCGGATGCCGAGCCCCGCAGCGACGCGCGTGCCGAGCACCTGCGTAGCGTCTGACCATGTCCCCCATCACCCGCCACAACGGCGAGCTCCATATCGAGGAGGTTGCCCTCGCCGCCCTGGCCGAGCGCCACGGAACGCCGCTGTACGTCTACTCGGCCGATTCCATCACGCGGCGCTACCGGGCGTTCACCGACGCCTTCGGAGGTCATCCTCACCGGGTCTGCTACGCCGTGAAGGCCAACTCCAACCTGGCCATCCTCGAGCTGCTCGCCAGGCTCGGCGCCGGCTTCGACATCGTCTCCGGCGGCGAACTCGAGCGGGTCCTGCGAGCGGGAGGCGACCCAGCCAGCGTGGTGTTTTCCGGAGTCGGCAAGACGGTGGCGGAAATGGAGGCCGCCCTCACGGTGGGCGTCGCCTGCTTCAACGTGGAGTCGAAGGCGGAGCTTGACCGTCTCGAGGCCGTCGCCCGGCGCCTGGGGCGAATCGCACCGGTCTCACTGCGCGTCAATCCGGACGTGGACGCCGCCACCCATCCCTACATCTCCACCGGGCTGAAAGAGAACAAGTTCGGCATTCCGGTGGCAGACGCGCCGGAACTCTACCGGCGCGCGGCGGTAAGCGACTGGCTGGACGTACGCGGTATCGACTGCCACATCGGCTCCCAGCTCACCCGTCTTGCCCCCTTCGTGGACGCCCTGGACAGGATCCTCGCGATCGTGGATGCGCTGGAGACGGACGGCATTACGCTTGCGCACATCGACCTCGGCGGGGGCCTCGGCGTCCGCTACGGCGATGAAGAGCCACCGTCTGTTGCCGCCTACGCCGACGCGATTCTCAGCCGCCTGGGCAATCGTCGCGAAACGCTGCTGTTCGAACCGGGACGCTGGCTGGTGGCGGAGGCAGGCGTTTTCCTGACCCGGGTCGAGTACGTCAAGGAAAACGAGGGACGCCGCTTTCTCATTGTGGACGGCGCCATGAATGATCTCCTGCGACCGGCGCTCTACAACTCCTGGCACCGCATCGAGCTTGTGGGCACGCCCGCCGCAGGCCAGCAAGCCGAGGAGGCCGATGTCGTGGGTCCGGTATGCGAGTCGTCCGACTTTCTCGGCAAGGCCCGCCGCCTTGCCGCGCAGGCCGGCGATCTCCTTGCCGTGCACACCGCCGGCGCCTACGGTTTCGGCATGGCTTCGAACTACAATTCACGCAACCGCGCCGCGGAAGTGCTGGTGCAGGGCGATCGAGCGCTGCTGGTGCGACGTCGGGAGACCCTGGACGACCAGCTCGCGCTGGAGCAGTTGGTTGGAGAGGGGCTCGGCGGCGGGATCACGGCCAGGCAAGCCAACGGTGATTCACGGTAGGAATGCGATGCTGCTCGAGTTCACCAAAATGCACGGCCTCGGCAATGACTTCATGGTCATCGACATGATCACGCAGTCAGCGACCTTGAGTGCCGGCGACATCGCGCGCATGGCGGACCGCCACACCGGCGTGGGCTTCGATCAGATGCTCGTCGTCGAGCCGCCCACCGACCCCGAAGCCGACTTCCGCTATCGCATCTACAATGCCGACGGCAGTGAAGCCGAGCAGTGCGGCAACGGTGCGCGCTGCTTCACGCGCTTCGTCCACGACCGCAAGCTGACGTTGAAGCCCGTGATCACGCTGCAGACCAACACCGGCCTGATCGAATGCCGGCTGCGCGAGAACGGGCAAGTGGACGTGGACATGGGCGAGCCCTGTTTCGAACCGGCCGCGCTGCCCTGCGTCGCCACGGAACAGTGCCTCCTCGACGGCGACACGGCTCAGGTGCTGATCGGCGGCACGCCGCTCGAAGTCGCGCTGGTGTCCATGGGCAACCCGCACGCCGTTCTGTTCTGCGACGACATCTTCGCGGTTCCGGTGACGGAACTCGGCCCCGCCATTCAGGCGCTGTCGGCGTTCCCTGAGGGCGTCAACGTCGGATTCTGCCAACTCATCGACCGGGGCTTTCTGCGCCTGCGGGTATTCGAGCGCGGTGCCGGCGAAACCCAGGCCTGCGGCAGCGGCGCCTGCGCCGCCGTGGCCGCTGCACGCCGCCGGGGATGGGTGGACGATCGGGTCAAGGTATCCCTCCCTGGAGGCAAGCTGCGACTGTCCTGGCAGGGTCCCGGGCATCACATTAGAATGCTGGGACCTGCGGTCGCGGTATTCGAGGGTCGGATCGAGTCATGACGGACAAAACCGTCCCAAGGCTGGCAGCCCTTCCGGAGGGTTCCGCCACTCCGGATGCCGACCAGGTGGCCGACTATCTCCGCGACCATCCGGAATTCTTCATCGGCCGCGACGCCCTGCTCACCGATCTCCTGCTGCCCCACGGCAGCGGCGGCTCCGTTTCCCTCGTCGAACGCCAACTCAGCCTGCTGCGGGAACGCAATCAGGGTATGCGCCGGCGGCTGAACGAGATGGTCCGCACCGCTCGCTTCAACCATCGCCTGTTCGAACGCACGCTGGAACTCACCTTGCACCTGATGGAGACGCGCGGTGCGGAGGCGAGGCTTCACAGTCTCGGCGAGGGGCTCACCCATGGCTTCGACCTCGACGCCGTGGCCATGCACGGCATCGAGCGCGAAGGCTTGCCGCCATCCCTGCGCGCGGCGGTTCCCGTGACAACTGAAGCAGCGGCCACTGAAGCAGTGGCCAACCTGTTGCGTCCCGGGCGCATCATCTGCGGCCTGCTGCGGGAACCGGAGCTCGACTTCCTGTTCGGGGAGCAGCAGACCAAGGTTGCGTCAGCCGCCGTGATGCCGGTTGAGGTCCCGGGCGGACTGCTGCTGCTGGCGCTGGGCAGCCAGGATCCGAATCACTTCACGCCGGACATGGGTACCTTGTTCATCCGCTTTCTTGGCGACGCCATCGCCCGCCTGCTGGAACAGGAGGTGGCGCCACCCGACGCGGCCGGGGCCACCGGCACGGCGTGACCTCCACGTCCAACGAGGCGCCGAACCCGCCGGCCGCCAATCTGGATGCGCTGATCCATTTCCTTGCCCACCTGGAACGGGAGCGGCAGCTGTCGCCGCACACGCTTGCCGCCTACCGTCGGGATCTCGAGCGCTTCATGACTCATCTGGTCCAGCGTGATGCCACGCGCACGCTGGACGAGGTGGACGTGCACGACGTGCGCGCCTTCGTCTCCGCAGAGCATCGGCGCGGACTGGATGGACGCTCCATTCGCCGTGCATTGTCCTCGCTGCGGGCGCTGTTCGACTTTCTGGCGCGCAGCACTGGTCTGCGCCGCAATCCTGCCAGAGGTGTACCGTCACCGAAGTCCGCATCCAGGCTGCCGCACACCCTGGACGCGGATCAGGTCGGACACCTGCTCGAATCCAGTGGCGACGCCTTTCTCGAACAACGGGACCAGGCCTGCTTCGAGCTGATCTACTCCAGCGGCCTGCGCCTGGCGGAAGTGGTCGCCCTTGACGTGCTCGACGTGGATCTCGCCGATGCCCTGGTGACCGTCACGGGCAAGGGCCGGAAAACCCGCGTGGTACCGGTGGGCAAGCCTGCGCGCGCTGCCATCCGGAAGTGGTTGGCCCTGCGCGCGGATGTGATGCCACCCGGCAGCCAGGCCGACGGCGGCGGGCCACTGTTCGTTTCCCGGCAAGGGCGTCGCCTCGGGCCGCGCAGCATCCAGCAGCGCCTGCACCGGCGTGGCTTGGCACGGAATATCGACGGCCGCGTTCATCCTCATGCCCTGCGCCACTCCTTCGCGAGCCATCTGCTGGAGTCATCCGGTGACCTGCGCGCCGTGCAGGAGCTGCTCGGACACGCCGACATTTCCACCACCCAGATCTACACCCACCTGGACTTCCAGCATCTCGCGGAGGTCTACGACCGCAGCCATCCGCGCGCCAAGCGCAAGCAACCGAGCGAGGAATGAAGCACGTTGAGTGGTAACGCTTCGATCCGTCTGATCACCTTCGACCTGGACGACACCCTCTGGCCGGTGGCGCCGGTGATCGTGCGTGCAGAACACCGCATGCGCGACTTTCTCGACCAACACGCGCCGGAAGTGTACCGGCGCCTTGACCGCGACGACTTCGCGCGCATTCGGGAGGCGGTGCTCGAGAAGCAACCGGCCTTGCTGCACGACATCTCCACCCTGCGGCGCGACGTCCTGAAGGAAGCGCTACGAACCTGCGGATACGCTGATGTCGACGCCCTGGCTGCAGGCGCCTTTGCCGCGTTTCTCGATGCCCGGCATGACATCGAGTACTTCGAGGATGCGCTCGACACGCTCGAGCTTCTCAGCAGGCGCTTCACGCTGGCTGCACTGTCCAACGGTAACGCTGACGTCGCCCGTCTGGGCCTCGACCGTTTTTTTGCATTCCATCTGAGCGCCGAGCGGGTCGGTCGCCGCAAGCCGCACCCGGAGATGTTCGAACGGGCGCTGCAGGAAGCCGGGATCGGCGCCGACGCTGCCGTCCACGTGGGCGACCACGCGGACGACGACATCCGCGGCGCGAATCAGGTCGGCATGGCCACAGTCTGGGTCAATCGCAGCGGCACCCCCTGGGACCTCGAGGATGTGACACCCACCTGGGAGATCCGCACCCTGAAGGAGCTCCCCGCGCTATTGGTCTGATCACGGGGCAGTCGCGGCAGGCGCGACTCCATGTGCTCGGCCAAGCACGGTGAGCGGGCCTGCTGCGTTCAGCGAATGCCGTGCTCGCGCACGAAGGCCTTCACCGCGTCCACGTCCGCGGGAAGCTCAACGCTGCGCACTGGCTTGCCGGCGAGCGCATCCACCGCCGGGTGATGAGCGAGATCCTCGCCCACCGCCTCCTGGACCGCCTCGGGAAACTTCGCTGGATGAGCCGTGGCCAGGCAGATAACCGGCGCGCCCGGCGCCAGTTCGGCCGCGGCCGCGACGCCAACTGCGGTGTGAGGGTCGAGCAGGTAGCCATGGCTGCACCAGGTGCCCCGAATCGTGGCCAGAGTCGTCGCAGCATCCACGGCCCTGGCCTGGAACAGGGGATCGATGCCGCCGGCTCCGCCCGCTTCGAAGCGAAGCTCGCCACGTTCGGCGAAGTCCGCCATGTGCTGGCTCAGGCGCTGCGCATCCTCGCCACACAGGTAGTAAAGAAAGCGCTCGAAATTGCTTGCGACCTGAATGTCCATGGACGGACTGATGGTGTGACGCACCTGGCCGCGACGATACACCCCGGTGTTGAAGAACACCGACAGAATGTCATTCTCATTGGTGGCTAGAATCAGTCGCTCCACCGGAAGCCCCATGCGCGCAGCCAGCCAGCCGGCGAATATGTCGCCGAAGTTTCCAGTGGGCACAGCGAAGCTGACAGGCGCACGCTGGCGCAGACCCGCGTGGAAGTAATACACGATCTGCGCCATCACCCGGGCCCAGTTCACGGAGTTCACGGCGCCAAGCCGCATACCTTGCTTGATCTCCAGATCACCGAACGTGGCCTTCAGCAAAGCCTGGCAGTCATCGAAACTGCCGTCGATGGACAGGGCGTGGACGTTGGCATCCCCAACCGTCGTCATCTGCAGCTCCTGAACGCGGCTGGTACGGCCGCGCGGGAACATGATGAAGATGTGGATATTGCCGCGGCCACGAACGCCGGCGATGGCGGCGCTGCCGGTATCGCCGCTGGTCGCACCGAGGATGTTCAGCGACTGGCCCCGTGCCTCGAGGATGTACTCGAACAAATGCCCGAGCAGCTGCAGGGCAACATCTTTGAAAGCGAGCGTGGGACCGTGCCACAGCTCGAGGATGTGCTGGTCGCCCACCTGGACCGTCGGCGTGACTTCCGGGTGGTCGAAGCTGGCATAGGCGCGCTCGATCAGCCGCGCGAGATCCGGGCGTGGAATGTCGTCGCAGAACAGGGAAACGATTTCCAGCGCAAGGTCCTGAAAGGACAGCTCACGCCAGGCATCGAGGCGATCGCGTACGTCCGGAATGGTTTCCGGCACCAGCAGCCCGCCATCGGGCGCGAGCCCGGTGAGGACGGCGTCCTGAAAGGACTCGGGCGGCGTCTGGCCGCGGGTACTGATGTAGCGCATGAACGCTCCTGGGAAACTCGAGCCATCCCGAACCGCTGAGAATCCGGCCGCGGGCGAAGCCGCGCATTCTAACCGACGCACATGCAGGCGTCCTCGCGACGCGGCACTTCAGCGCCAGTCCGCCTCCGGCTCCCGCGGCGCCCAGACCGGATAACGCACACCCGCCACCCGATGCATGACAAAGGCCTGCAGCACCAGGATCGTCGCCCCCGCCAGCAACAGCGGGAGGTGCCAGAGCGACGAAATCAGGCCCATGGACACCAGCAGAGACGTGGCGGCCGCCGGCGGATGCGCAGCACGAAACCAGACCATGCCGGCACAGGCGAGGCCCATACCGACCGCCGTGGCCGCTATTCGCATGAGATCCATGCCCACCTCGAACGCGGAGCCGGCCCAGAGCAGACCGAACGCCCATAGACTCGCCCACCCCGAAAGCACGC
>SKUB01000198.1 GCA_007122315.1 Pseudomonadales bacterium
CCGGAGCTCGAAGAAAAACTGAACGAAGTGCTCTGATCCAACTTGGATCGAGCCCAGCGCTTCGTTTCAACGATTTTTCAGTGGGAGCGAAAGTCGGCCCGAAGGGTCGGCTTTGCGATCGCGGACTGCCCGCGAATCCAGGCATGACACAGATCGCGACGCCCGCTTCGCGGACGTCGGCTCCCACTGCGCTGCGTTCGAAAGTGTTTCTGTGGGAAAGTCCAGGCCGCCGCAGGCGGACGGACCGAGCTGTCGGCGCTACGAAAGGATTCCGGACCAGTCAACGCTCACTGCGTCGCCTTCGGCGCCTGCAGTTTCCCACGGCGCTTCGTTCGAGCGGGACGTGGGTTAGGACAGGCCTGACCCCGGTTCACGGCTGCCCGTGAACCAGGGTACTTCCCGCGCCTGGTCATCCACCTTGTCCGCCACGTCCAGCAGCAGCGCGAACAGCGCCATCCGAACCAGCACTCCGTTGTCCGTCTGCCGGAAAATCGCCAGATTCGGGTTGCTGTTGAGATCGTCATCGAGCTCCCGCGCCTCACTGCGCGAGTCCCGCGGCAGCGGATGCATGATGACGGTGCTGGGTGCACAGAAGCTGGTGTAGATGTCCTGATTGATGCGGAACAGGCCGCGATAACGGTCCGCTTCCTCCTGGGAAGGGAAACGCTCCTCCTGGGTCCGCGTGACATAGAGAATGTCCACCCCGCGCACGCCGGCTTCGAGCTGATGCACCCGCTCGACTTCATGACCCGCCGCCTCCAGAGCGGCCACATAATCCTGCGGTAACGACAGTTCCGGTGGACTCACCAGCCGGAACGTGACCCGCTCGAACAGACCGATCAGCTTCACCAGCGAGTGCACGGCACGCCCATAGCGCAGGTCACCCACCAGAGCGATGCGCAACCTGTCTACGCCGCGGTCGCGGGCGGCCAGCTCGCGGCGGATGGTGTAGAGATCGAGCAGCGCCTGAGACGGATGCTCGTTGGGTCCATCGCCGCCGTTGATCACCGGCACCCGGCTTGCGGCCGCGAACTCGGCCACAGACCCGGGGGCAGGGTGGCGCATCACGATCACATCGCTGTAGCCGGACAGCACCCGGGCCGTGTCGTAGAGGGACTCGCCCTTGCTCAGGGACGACGCCTTGATCTCGGTGGTTTCCCGCACCTCGCCACCGAGCAGATTGAACGCACAGCCGAAGCTGATCCGCGTGCGCGTGCTTGGTTCGAAGAACATGTTGCCGAGGATGGCGCCCTCGAGGACCCGCGTGATCCGGCGCCGTTCCGCATAGGGCCGCATACGGTCGGCCACCTCGAAAATGCGCTCGATATCGGACCTCGCGAACTGATCCACGGAAAGGATGTGCTGGCCGATGAAATCCATGAATCGCTCCGGAATCGAGGCTGCGCGACGATAAAGCCAGGCATCGGGGCATGGCAAGCTCCGTTTCGCCAGAGTGGGGCAGCCAGCCATCGTTCCCGGACATTGTTTCCGTCTGACATAAACTCTCGCCCCATCATCGTCCCTCGGGCTCATCCATTTCCTCTGCAAGCCACGCCGAGCGTGTCTCGCAGCGCTTTGAAAATTTATTTCAGCGTTGTTTCAAAAAGGTTGGAATGCCCTTCAGTTTCATCTAATCTTCATCTCAGCGGCCAAAAGCCTAACCCAATCAACCAAAGGCTCAACCGCATCATGTCTTGGAAGGCCTCGGGGCCCATTAGCGACCTCCGCGTACCGCGAACGGTGCGCGCGGCCTTCTTTAATCCTTTGTAAAGCTGCGAACCAACGATAGGGACAGGAGCATTGCGGACGTCAGCGAGCGTTCTCTTCTGCGATCGATCGAGGGTTCACGGCGTGTATGGATGGGGAAACACGTCATGTCGAACAGAAAGCTCGCACAGGCGGTGCATTTGGCACTGTTTGCCTCCGGTGCCGGTCTCATGGGTGCAGCGCATGCCCAGCAAGCCCCGGCGGCAGTTATCGAAGAAGTGGTGGTGACCGGTACGCGAATCCAGAATGCGAATCTGGTCGCCAGTAGCCCGGTCACGCAGATCGACGGGGAAGATTTCAAGTTCTCCGGCACTACGCGAGTAGAGGACCTGCTCAACACCTACCCGCAGATGGCGCCGTCCTTTGACTCCTTCACCGTCAACCCCACCACTGGTTTCGCGACGGCAGACCTTCGTGGCCTGGGATCGAACAGGACGCTGGTGCTGGTCAATGGCAGGCGACTCCCGCCGGGCGGAATCCGCTCTGAGGCCCGCGACCTGAACCAGATTCCGGCTGCCATGATCCAGCGGGTCGAGGTGCTCACCGGCGGTGCATCGGTGGTCTACGGCTCCGACGCCGTGGCCGGTGTGGTGAACTTCATACTCGACGATCAGTTCGAGGGCATCAGCCTCGACGTTGGCTACTCCGGATACCAGCACAACAACGGCAACAGCTTCATGCGCGGCCTGCAGGAAGAGGCTGGCTTCGAATTCCCGACAGGCAGCGGCATGGATGGCGACACCTATAACATCGATCTGGCCATCGGCAGCGCCTTCGCCGACGGTCGCGGTCACGCCATGGCTTATGTGACCTATCGGGAGAATGAAGAACTGCGGCAGGGCGCGCGTGATTACTCGTCATGCGCGTTGGATGCGACCGCTACCGTATGCGGCGGTTCCTCCACGTCCCCGATTCCGAGCTTCTTCGTCTCCAACCGCCGCTTCGTTGACGCAGCCGGCAACCCGGTCAACGCGTTGATGGATCCGCGGGAGGAGGGCGACGAGTCGGCTGTCACGTTCGTGCCCCGCCTGGATGACGAAGGCGACCCGCTCCGGTTTTCGCAGAGCTACGGTTTCGCCAACATCCAGCCGGATGGATCCTGGGCGGACGGGACGGCGCCGCTGTACAACTATGCACCGATCAACCACTACCAGCGTCCCGACAAGCGCTATACCTTCGGCGGCTCGATGCGCTACGACTTCTCGCCGCAGTTCCAGCCCTACATCGAGACCATGTTCACGAACACCTCCACCTCGGTGCAGATCGCCGAGAGCGGCACCTTCTTCGTGAACGCACTGAGCCTCAACTGCGACAGCTTCGAACTGGGTTCGGCCTGCATGGACCTGCCGGGGACCGGTAATGACGATATCGAAGTAGGACCTTTGGGCACCTTGCAGCAGGTGGGGGTGGACGCCGACGGCGAGCCGATTTTCCAGGAGGTCTTCCTCGACGACAGCCTGCCGCTGACCGTACAGGTCGGTAAGCGCAACAACGAGGGCGGCCCCCGGATCGCCAGCATCGAGTCCGAGTCATTCCGCTTCGTGGTGGGTGCCGAGGGTGAAATCGCCGAAAACTGGTTCTACGATGTTTCGCTGCTGTACGGGCGCAACACGTCCAACGAAACCAACGAGAACGACTTCCTCACGGCACGCATCGGAACCGCTCTGCTCAACTGCGAGGGCAATACGGCCGATCCGTCCTGCTACAACGTCTGGGAGCCGGGCGGCGTAACGCCGGAAGCCGCAGCCCTGTTGGGCGGCATTGGTGCCCGCCAGGGCACCACCGAACTCACCAACATTCTCGCCTACGTCACCGGCACTACGGATTTCCGTGTGCCCATGGCGAACGACGCGGTGTCGGTGGTCTTCGGCATCGAGTACCGGGAGGACAAGTTCTCGGTGCGTTCCGACACCAACATGGCGGAAGGCGCATTCACCGGTCTCGGTGGCCCGCGTCCATCCATCGAAGGTGACTTCAACGCCCGCGAGTTCTTCATCGAGGTGGGCGTACCGCTCGTGCAGGACCAGGGGCTGCTGCAGAACCTTGGCCTCGACCTCGGCTATCGCCGTTCGCATTACAACACGTCCGGTGGCGTGAACAGCTTCAAAGTCGGGGGTACCGCAGACATCGGCGACAACCTGCGGCTGCGGGGCGGCTTCAACCGCGCCATTCGGGCTGCCAACGTCAACGAACTTTTCGCTCAGCAGCAGATCGCGTTGTGGAGTGGTGACGATCCCTGTGCGGGTGACGAGCCGGAGTTCACCGTGGCCCAGTGCCAGAACACCGGCCTGGATTCCTCCCTTTACGGACTGGTGGACGCGAGCCCGGCTGCCCAGTACAACCAGTTCATCGGCGGCAACCCGGACCTCGACCCTGAATCGGCCGACACCTGGACCTTCGGCATCATTGCCACGCCGATCGATGGTCTCACAGTGAGTGTCGATTACTTCGACATCGACATCACCGACCGTATCGGCACCATCGGCGCCGAGACGCAGCTGCGCTTCTGCGGCCTGACCGGCGACCCCTTCCTCTGCGACAACATTCGTCGTAGCGGCGGCGGCGACCTGTGGCTGGGCAGCGACCCGGAGACTTCCGGTCTGATATTCAACCAGAACGCAAACTTTGGTGACCTGAACAACCGTGGGCTCGACTTCCAGGTAATGTACAACTGGGACATGGCGGGCGGTCTGTGGAGTGCGAACTTCAACGGCACCTA
>SKUB01000388.1 GCA_007122315.1 Pseudomonadales bacterium
CAGCACGCCGTACTGATCGAGCGCAAGACGATCCGGGCGCCCTTCGACGGCGAGCTCGGCATCCGCATGGTTCATCTCGGCCAGTATCTGTCTCCGGGTGACACGGTGGTCAGTCTGCAGGCGCTGGACCCCATCCACCTGGATTTCACGTTGCCCGAGCGCTACCTCGGTGCAACAACTGTCGGCCAGACGGTGCGGGCGCCCGTTGCTGCCTGGCCGGATACGACCTTCGCCGGCACGATCACGGCCATCAGCCCGGAACTGCAGCGGGCCAATCGCATGCTGCACCTGCAGGCCACGCTGCCGAATCCGGAGGGCCGGCTGCGCCCGGGCATGTTCTCGCAGCTGACGGTGGTGGTTGGAGAGCCTCAGCCTGTGCTCACCTTGCCAAGAACGGCCGTTGCATATCAGGCGTTTGGTGAGACGGTGTTCGTGCTCGAGGACGATGCAGACGGCAGGCTCACCGCCTTGCAGCGCCCCGTCAGGGTCGGACGCGTGCGTGCGGGTCGGGTGGAGATCCTCGAAGGCGTCACGGAGCGCACCGAGGTGGTCGCCACTGGCCAGATGAAGCTGCGCTCCGGTCAGCGGGTGCGCATCGACAACAGCCTCGAGCTGCCCGCCGGCGTGGCGCTGCAGTGAGCTTCACCGACGTCTTCGTTCGCAGGCCGGTACTGGCGACCGTCCTGAGTCTGTTGATTCTGCTGCTCGGTCTGCGCTCCATCGGCCTGCTGGAGCTGCGCGAGTATCCGCGTACGGAACGCGCGGTGGTCACGGTCACCACCGCGTATCCTGGCGCGGATGCGGATCTCGTCCAGAGCTTCATCACCGCGCCCCTGCAGCGAGCCATCGCCGAAGCCAACGGTCTCGACTACGTCCTGTCTGACTCGCGTCAGGGCGTGTCCATCATCGAAGCGGTGATGCAGCTGAACTACGATGGCAATGCGGCGGTGGCCGAGATCCAGGCCAAAGTGGCCGGCCAACGCAACCAGATTCCGACGGAAGCGCTGGATCCGACCATCGACGTGCGGACTGAGCAGGGCTGGGCGTTGATGTACATCGGTTTCTCCAGCGACGTCATGCGCGCTTCAGAGATCACCGATTACCTGATGCGAGGGGTGATCCCGCGCATGCAGGCCATCCCAGGCGTCTCCCGGGCCCAGGTCATGGGTGACCAGCAGCTCGCCATGCGGGTCTGGCTCGATCCCCGGCGCATGGCGTCCCAGGACGTCACGGCCCTCGACGTGCGTGCCGCCCTGCGGCGGGAGAACGTTCAGGCCGGCATTGGTCAGACCCAGGACGATCTGCTGCAGGTGAATCTCTCGGCTGCCACGGGCATGTCCAGCGTGGAGGAGTTCGAAAACCTCATTCTCCGCTCCAACGGGAATACGCTGGTGCGATTGGCGGACGTGGCCGAGATCGAGCTCAATGCCCGCAACCTGAATCAGGTCAGCTGGTACTCCGGGCAGCCGTCCACGCTGGTGGCCATCGAGACCGGGCCGGGTGCGAACCCGATCGACGTATCGCGGGCCATCCGGGCTCTGCTGCCCGATGTGGAGCGACAGCTGCCGCCGAACCTGACCATGGCCCTGACCCACGACGGCAGTGAGTACATCGAGGCCTCCATCGCCGAGGTCTACCGGACGCTGTTCGAGGCGGTGGCCATCGTGCTGCTGCTGATCTTCCTGGCCCTCGGTTCTGCCCGCGCCGCCATCGTACCGGCCATCTCAGTGCCGCTGTCGCTCATCGGCGGGACCTTCATCATGCTCCTGCTCGGCTTTTCCCTGAATCTGCTGACGCTGCTGGCCATGCTGCTCGCCATCGGTCTGGTGGTGGACGACGCCATCATCGTGGTGGAGAACGTGCACCGGCACATGGCTGCGGGTAAGAGTCGTCTCGATGCGGCCCTGACCGGCGCGCGGGAGCTCGGCCTGCCGATCATCGCCATGACCACGACCCTGCTTGCGGTCTACGCACCCATCGGCTTCATGGGCGGGCTGGTGGGTATCGTGTTCACCGAGTTTGCGTTCGCACTCGCCGGCGCCGTGCTCATTTCCGGCATCGTCGCGCTCACGTTCTCGCCGGTGCTGTCGTCCATGGTGCTGAAGACCAGTGCGGAACAGGGTCGCTTCGAACGGGCGGTGGAGCACTTCTTCGAGCGTCTGGCCGCGACCTACCGGCGCTGGCTCCATCGCAGCCTCGACTACCGGCCGGTGACCTTCTACTTCTCCGCGGTGATGCTGCTCGGCATCTACTTCATGTTCGTCACCAGCCAGACCGAGTTCGCACCGGTGGAGGACCGGGAGGCCATCAACATCCAGATGACGGCGCCCCATACGGCGACGCTGCAATACACCGAAGCGCATACCCGCCGCCTGGTGGACCTGTTCGAGACCATCCCGGAGTACGCCCGGAGCTTTCTTATGCTCGGTGGCGGGGGTAGCCCGGCGGTGACGTTCGGAGGTTTCCGGCTGCAGCCCATTGCCGAGCGAGAGCGCAGTCAGATGGAGATCCAGCCCATTCTGCAGCGCCTGGTCCAGGAAGTGCCCGGGGTCCAGATCGGCGTGTTCTCGTTTCCCGCGCTGCCCGGCGCTGCGGCGGGCCCGCCGGTGCAGTTCGTGATCACCGGCGATCAGGACTTCCAGGAGCTGGATCGGCTGGCGGGCGACATGGTGGCGGCGGCTATGCAGAGCGGTCGCTTCCTGTTCGCGAGCAAGTCCAGCGACATGGCGCTGCCGCAGGTCAGGGTGCACGTGGATCGTGACCGTGCAGGGGATCTCGGCGTCGACATGGAAGCGATCGGCTTCACGCTCTCGACCCTGCTGGGTGAGGGCCACGTCAACCGCTTCAGTCAGGCGGGGCGGAGCTACGAGGTGATCCCGCAGGTGGCCCGGCGCTATCGGGCCAGCGAGGCGGTCCTGGAGAATTATCACGTCCGCAGCAGGGATGGGCAGCTGATCCCGCTGTCTGCGGTGGTGAGCTTCGACCGCCGCGTCGAGCCCACGCGGCGCATGGAGCTGCAGCAGCTCAACGCCATCACCGTCAATGCGGTGCCCTCACCCGGGGTCTCGCTGGGCGCTGCCCTGGACTTTTTCGAAGCCCTGGCCGCGGAGACGTTTCCGCGGGAAGTGAGCTACGACTACCTCGGTGAGGCGCGGCAATTCCGCCAGCAGGGTGAGGCGCTGGTGGTGACGTTCTTCCTGTCGCTGCTGGTGATCTACCTGGTGCTGGCGGCCCAGTTCGAAAGCTGGCGCGATCCGCTCATCATTCTGATGTCGGTGCCGATGACCATCGCCGGTGCCATGTTGTTCGTGACGCTGGGATTCGCCACCATCAATCTGTACACGCAGGTGGGGCTCATCACGCTGATCGGCCTGGTGGCGAAGAACGGCATCCTGATCGTCGACTTCGCGAATCGGATGCGGGATCACGAGGGCATGGCGCTGCGAGAGGCTGTGGAGGCGGCGGCGGCGATTCGGCTGCGCCCGATTCTCATGACCACCGTGGCCATGCTGGTGGCCATGGTGCCGCTGCTGCTGGCCACCGGACCCGGCGCGGTGAGCCGCTTTCACATTGGACTCGTGGTATTCACCGGTCTCGGCATCGGAACCGTGTTCACGCTGTTCGTGGTCCCGGCCTTCTACGTACTGCTGGCTCAGCGTGAGCGCCGCACTGCGGTCAACCGGGAGGCAACGGCGACGCCGTAGCGCTACCATCCGGTCCCCAAAGTTTGAGGAGACAGTGCATGAGCGACACGTTCAAGGCCATCGTGGCCCGCGCCCAGGACGACGGGAAGCCCAGGGCGGGGCTGGAGACGCTCAGCGTTGCTGATCTGCCGGATGAGGCCGTGCTGGTGGACGTGGAGTACTCCACCGTCAACTACAAGGATGGCCTGGCGGTGACCGGCGCGGCGCCGATCTGTCAGAAGCTGCCCATGGTCTGCGGCATCGACCTTGCCGGGACCGTCAGCGAATCCCGCAGCGACGCTTGGCGGCCCGGCGATCGAGTGCTGGTGAACGGTTACGGCCTGTCCGAGCGGCACTGGGGCGGTTACAGCCAGCGGGCGCGGGTGAATCCGGATTTCCTGCTGCGCATTCCCGAGGCGTTCAGCACTGAACAGGCCATGGCAATCGGGACTGCAGGCTACACCGCCATGCTGGCCGTGAACGCGATCCGTGATCACGGCGTGTCGACGGAGCGGGGACCGGTGCTGGTCACCGGTGCGGCGGGAGGCGTCGGCTCCTTCGCGGTGCTGCTGCTGTCTGCCCTGGGCTACGAAGTGGCGGCCAGCACGGGTCGTCCGGAAACGGCGGACTATCTGCAGGGGCTCGGTGCCACGACCATCGTCGCACGCTCAGATCTGGCGCGTTCGGCGAAGCCGCTGGAGAAGGAGGTCTGGGCCGCGGCGGTGGACAGCGTCGGCTCCACCACCCTGGCGACCACCCTGGCCCAGTTGCGCTATGACGGTATCGTCTCCGCCTGCGG
>SKUB01000143.1 GCA_007122315.1 Pseudomonadales bacterium
GAGATCGCGATGGACGCGCTGTTCAGCACCGATGCCGATAACGCGGCATTGATGCTGGCCACCCAGGGGTACGGCGTTGCCAACTGGCACTTCTATCACGGCGACCGCGAGCAGGCGGCAGCCGTGTG
Source organism: Pseudomonadales bacterium (assembly GCA_007122315.1). Classification (GTDB taxonomy): domain Bacteria; phylum Pseudomonadota; class Gammaproteobacteria; order Pseudomonadales; family Azotimanducaceae; genus SLTB01. The sequence continues at coordinate 129 of SKUB01000143.1, forward strand.
GGAGCAGATCTTCGCCACCGGATCCTGGGCTGCATTCGGTTACATCGCCGCCGAAGCTGACGCCTACCGGTCAGGGTCCGGATCACGGTAGACCCGTGATCCGGACCGACCTGGCCTCGATCCGCTGTTGTCAGGCGGCGCGGCCGGCAAGCGCGGTGGCGACGGCAACGCCGAGCCCCAGCGTCCGCGGATCACCCATCAGGGTGGACACCATGCGATTCATCACGAACGCGTAGGTGGTGCGCGCGTCCAGGTCGGCAATGACCAGGGATCCGCCCCAGCCGCCCCAGAAAGCGGCGCCTGGCGGCAGCGGCATCATCTCCTGGGACAACCCGTAGCCCATGCCGAAGCGGGTAGGCATGTTCAGGACGAGATCCACGCCGGTGATCTGTGCTTCCAGGGCGCGGCGTGCACCTGCCTCACTCATGATGCGCTTGCCGTCGAGTTCCCCACCGCAGGCGAGCAGCGCCTGGGCGCGGGCGACCGAGCGGGCGTTGCCGTGGCCGTTGGCAGCGGGAATCTCGGCGCGGCGCCATGCGGCCTCGCGGGACTGCAGGGCAGACGTCGGCGGGTTGGCGAAGGTGCGGGCAGAGACGGAGTCCGGGCGCCCGCCGGTGGCCTGGCCGAGATTCTCTTGCGGTGGAATGAGATCGCCGATGCGCTGGTCGTGCTCAGGGCCGGTGCCGATGTGGAAGTCGATGCCGAGCGGCTCCGCGATTTCGTCGCGGAACACGGTGCCGAGGCTGTGGCCGGTGGCGCGCTTGACCACCTCGCCGAGCAGATATCCCTGAGTGATGGCGTGATAGCCGCTGGCCGTGCCCGGCGTCCACCAGGGTGCCTGGGCGGCAAGCAGGCTGCATATCCGATCGTGATCGTAGAGGTCCTCCTTCTTGACGGGTGTGTCGAGGCCGGAAAGGCCTGCCGCGTGCGCAAGGAGGTGGGCGATGGTGACGTCGGCCTTGCCCTCGGCTGCGAATTCCGGCCAGAAGCGCGCGACCGGATCATGGAGGTCGAAGACGCCACGGTCCGCCAGCATGAGCATGGTCAGCGCGGCCATGGTCTTGGTGGTGGAGTACACGTTGACGATGGTGTCTTCCTCCCAGGGCAGTTCGCCCGCCGCGTCCCGGGTGCCGGCCCAGAGATCGACCACGGGTTTGCCGTCCACGGTGACGCAGACGGAAGCGCCGTCATCGAGGCCGCGGTCGAAGTTCGCGGCGAACGCGTCGCGTACGCCTTCGAACCCTGATGCGCAGTGGCCGTGAATCTCGGTAGTGCCCGTGGTGCCCATAGGTGGTGTCCTTCAGGTGGTGGCCGCGGGGCGGCTGAGGCGAAGCACGATAACCCACGGGGCGTATCGGAATCGAATGTCCGAACAGCTTCGGTCGAGGCCCGGCGAGACCCCGCAAAGCGATGTCCGATCTGCTGGGAGGCGGGCCCCGAGGTGAGCTCCGCCAGGGAGGTGCTCCGCTACGGGTCGTCCGCGAACACGCCGCCGGTTTCCAGCTCGAACAGGGCCCGCAGCAGTTCGCGCCACTGGGCGTACTGTTCCTCCACCGAACCGGTCAGCCCGTGGACCCTGCGGCTCAGCTCCAGGACGGCCGGGGCGGTCTCGTTGACGAATCCTGCCGCGAGGCCGACGAACTCCTGCTCGAAGATCTTGGCCCATCGGTAGCGGTCGTAGTTGCGGCGCAGCACCTCGAAGTTGTCGGCCGACTGCATGCTGTTGCGGGCCCGACGCCGGCTCGTCTGCGCTTCCACGACCTGGTCATGGGAGTACTGCCGCCAGAGGTCGTAGAGGTGTTTCACGTCCAGGTAAAGCGCGTCGTAGTACTCGTCGATGGTATCGATGAAGATGTGGTGGCGTTCCCGCATTGCCGCCACCCGGGCGAGCATCGGATCGTTGTCGGCCGGAAGGCGCGCGAGTGTGAGGCGACCTTGTTCATCCGGACGCAGCATGGCGTCGAAGGCATCGGGAGAGAGGTCACTTGCGTGATTCAATTCCGAGATGTGGATGAGCGTTTCGATGTCCCGTTCAGTCAATTCCATCCTGGCCATGAGCAGATCGTTGGCGATCTGCGCGTAGACGTCCCGGAAGGGGTCCTTCATCTCCTCAGTTGGCACGTCGCCCATGCCAGCAGGTGTCTGCTGGTAGTGCATGCTGTACGCGCGGCCTGAATAGACGCGGTCGAGCCAGTCGTGGCCGCTGCTGTCCGTGGCCTGCACATGCAGGGTCAGGGTGGCGCCGCTGGATTCGATGATGGTGCCCCGGATGAGCAGGTCCACGGACGGATCGTCCTCGGGCAGCACCCGCACGACGCCCCAGTGATTGGAGGCCACGAGGGTGTTCCTGAGCACCACCGGAAGGTAGTGCTTTTCCATGGCGCGGATTCTGGCGAACGTCTCTTCGTTGATCGGCGTGATGCCGAGGTCCTGCGACTCGTTTCCGAAGACGCGCACGCCGACGTCGAGCTGCAGGTCTTCGGGTGGAGGCTGCGCCGTGGTCATCAGGGTCACAGCGCCGACAGGTGGAGGGCCAGGCGCGGGCTCCGGTGGCGGCGGGTTATGGGTGCAGGACGCCAGGCCCAGGCTCAGTAGTGCCGCCAGGAGCCAGGATCCATGCGTGGCACGTGTCTCGAGCATCGTCACTGTTGCCGCCGGCTGCGGGTGCTGCAGACCTGGCCTTGGGTCAGCGTCTGCACACACTCGAGGCCGGTGGAACGGGCCTCGTAGCGGGTGAAGAAATGGCGCAGATCGAAGGACCTCGAACTGCGGCTGGACACGCGGGTGAGCACGCGCAGCGTTTCACCCTCGGTGTCGACGTCGAATCGGTGCTGGATGGAAACGCCCTCGGCGAGCTGAATGTCGAACACCAGCTGGTCACGGCTCCAGCCACAGGATTCGCTGCCGTGGACGTTGTCGAAGGTCGCTTGACGATTCTCCCGTGTGCTGCAGATCAACGGCGCATCGTCGGGCCGTTCGATGCGTACCAGCTCGCCGGTTTGCACGATCCGCATACTGTCCGGGCGTGTGATCATTTCTGCGAGGCGGGCTTTCGAGATGATGGCACGTGCCTGCCGCCTGGCGCCGCTGATGGCCGCGGGGTTGCTGTCGCCGCGGCGCTGCTGCAGCTGGGCCTGCTGGTGCACCTGCTGCACGGTACGATGCAACTCCTGCTCCCAGTGGTCGCTGCGGCCGTAGTCCTTCTCCCAGTGACCGCCGAAGTCGGGCCGCAGCGGCAGGTCCTCCAATTCAGGGGCTTGCGTGGCGGACGCCTGCGGACCATGGAGGCACATCGCCGCCAGCAGTGCGACAGCCGGGAGGCTCCAGTGCAGTGGGTGAAAAGTGCGGATCATGTCGTCCTTCCGAGCGCCGTCGGCGGCACCCATTCAAACATGGGACCCCCCGGATGCGCCCGAGTTCGCCTCAGTGGCCACCGCGGTCCGGGCGCATGGCTGCAACATATGTCTTCAAGGTATATTGCCCGGCGACTGGATCAGTCGGCCTGGGCTGAATCCTGAACCCATTGGGGTGGATGGCCTATTGTGCCATCGGGTGCCCCCTCGAGCTGAAGTGAGTGCCGCCATGCTTCGATCCCGTTTCATGACCTGCCTGCTCGCCATCGGTGTGGCGGCATGTGGAGATGCCCCCGAAGAGTCGCTCGAGCCCATGGCGGATCGCGTTCTCACCGGCGGTGTCGTGGTCACGGTGGACCCACAGCAGCCTGAAGCCGAGGCGATCGCCATTCGCGACGGCAGAATTCAGGCCTTAGGGACGGTGGCGGCCATCGGCCGCCTCGTCGGGCCGGACACGGACGTGATTGATCTCGAGGGTCGCGTGGTGCTGCCGGGATTCATCGAGGGGCACGGCCACTTCCTCGGCCTGGGTGATGCGCAGATGATCCTCGACCTGCAGCGGACCGCGTCGTTCGAAATGATGGTCGCGCAGGTCGCCGAGGCGGCCGCCGAGACCGAGCCCGGCGTCTGGATCCTGGGCCGCGGCTGGCACCAGGAGCGTTGGGATCCGGTGCCGGAACCGGCCTACGACGGGGTCGCAACCCACCATGCGATGTCCGCGGTCAGTCCGGACAATCCGGTTTTGCTGACCCACGCCAGCGGGCATGCCTCCTTTGCCAATGCGCGCGCCATGGCCTTGGCCGGAATCGACCGCGACAGCGAAGACCCCGCAGGTGGAACCATCGTCCGGGACGAGGACGGCGAGCCCACCGGTTTTCTGCGCCAGGCGGCACAGATGCCGGTTCGCCGCGCGCTGCAACAGTCCCGGGAGTCCATGTCCGAAGAGGAGCGTCAGACGCGCTTTCTGCGCCAGGTGGAGCTCGCGGGCGC
>SKUB01000100.1 GCA_007122315.1 Pseudomonadales bacterium
CCGGGTCCGGGGCCCGGGCCGGGACCTGGGCCTGGGCCGGGCCCAGGACCGAGCTGGCCCGCGAATCGGGACGCGCCGAAGGCGTCATCGAACTCCAGGGCGCTGGCCACGGCGATGATCTCCGCGATGGGTGTCGAGTTCGCGACGACGTCGCCCCGTTCCCAGGCGATGACCGCGTTCAGCACCACGGTGGGTGCCAGCGCCAGCTCGCTGCCCACGAAGAGGCCGTGGCGCTGGTTGTCGAACACGCTGCTGCTACGGGCCCGCCGCAGGGTGTAGCGATAGCCGCCGCGAACACTGAGCCGGTCGGTGAGCCTCGACTCGGCGCCGGCAGTGGCGCGCAAGGTGCCGCCGTCGCGGATCTTCGAGTCGTCGTGGAGATGGCCGGTGAGGTCCATCGCCACGCTGTAGATGGGGGCGCTGAAGCCCTGGCCGGTCCGGAAGCGCCATTCACCGCGTCCGCCGAGCTCGACGTTGGATAAGTCGCTGAAGTCGAAACGGTGCTCGGCTGCGGCCAACAAGCCGAAGTGGGCGCTGGCATTCGGTCCCGCCGGGCGGCGCCAGTTGGCCGTGCCTTCCACTCGCAGGCTGTGGTCCGACTCCTGCTCACCTTTGATCAGACTGCGGGAGATGTTGTCGTCAAATCCATAGACCCCCCAGATGTCGATGTGGCGGTCCGTTTCGCCGGCTGCAGTCGCCGACAGGGTCATACAGAGGGTGAGCAGGACAACGAGCCTTCCCTGCGATCGTTGGGGCTGCATCATGGCGCCTCCTGGCGAGTGTGGGTCACGATGATTCATCGCTCTTCCGTCTGGCGTAGGATGTGGCACAGTTCACCCAATAAGGTCAATGCTCATGAAACCATGAGGCGAGCCATCGGGGGAGTCCAGACATGGATGAGGGGTTCGATCCACTGCGGCGGGTGCTGCTGGTTCGTATGCTTGCCGCGGGTGCGTTCGCCGCGGCTGGGTTCGGTTGTGCGCAGGTTGTCGGCACCCGACCACGGCAATTGCCGGAGGGCCAGTCGATCTACCGGATCGAGAACGGCGCCCGGGTGAATGGTGAGGTGGCGTCCGAAAGTACGCTGATCAATGCGGGCGACGAAGTGGAGACCGGCGAGGGTGGTCTCGTGTTCGTGGTCGGAGACGCAGCGTTCTACGCCCGGCCGCGCAGCCGTATCCTGATCGGAGAGCGCGGGGACGGCCGCCGGTTGGAAGGCCTGACCCTCCGCCAGGGCGGAGTTCTGTCGGTGTTCGGAGGCGGCGCCTACCGGGTCGAGACACCCCATGCAGTGGTGGGGATACGCGGGACCGGCCTTTACGCCCAGGTGGAGGATCAGCAGGACTACGTCTGCACCTGCTACGGCTCAGTGCTGATCGAGGCCCGGGCGGATGCCCGGAGTCGGGAGGAGATCGTCTCGGAGCACCATGATGCACCTCGCTTCGTGCGAGCTTCGGGCGCTTCAGGCACCCTGGTCCAGCCGGCGCCGTTCAAGGATCACACTGACGAGGAGCTGATCATGCTGGAGGCACTGGTGGGTCGCGAGCCGCCGTTCAGTGTCATCGGCTCCGGCTACACGGTCCCGCGCCGCTCCACCTACTGATGCGCAGGCGAAGCACTCGGCATTTGTAGCAGGCCGACGGGGAACGTAAGCTGGGATGAATCCATGCCGATTTCCATCCCGAAGATTTTCCTGTGGCTGCTGGCCTACCTTGGCCTGGTGCTGCTGCCGCTGGCGGTGGCAATGCTGGGCTCACGCCCGGCACCGCGGGAGTTGCTGGTGGAGGCCGGTGCGATGCTGGGCCTACTCGGCCTGGGGGTGCTGGCCGGCCAACTGCTGACGTCCGGTCGCCACCGCTGGTTCGCCGCCGGCGTGGGCCAGGACAATCTGCTGCAGTTCCATCGCCGCACCGGCGTGTTCGGCTGGCTGCTGATCCTGGCGCATCCCGCACTGCTGATGCTGGGCGACAGCGCGTTCCTGGCGTGGCTGGATCCCCGTGAGGACCTGCTGCGGGCGATGATGATGCTCGGGCTGCTGCTCAGCGTATCGGTATTGGCGGTCACGTCCCTGTGGCGCGTTTCGTTTGGGCTGCAGTACGAACACTGGCGCGCGATTCATGCCGCGCTGTCGCTGCTGGTCGTGGCTGGCGGCTTGGGCCACGCACTGATGGGCGCGCACCACACGGCCGGGCTGGCGACGCAGCTGCTGTTGGTGGGCGTGATCGGCGTGCCGCTGGCTTTGCTGCTGGAAGCCCGCCTGTGGCGGCCCTGGCGGCTGCGGAAGCGGCCGTGGCGCATCGTCGAGATCGAACAGCGCCGCGCCGAATGCACGCGCCTGTTACTGCACGCGGACGGCCATGCCGGTATGAATTTCCGCGCCGGACAGTATGCGTGGCTGACGATCGGTGAGACGCCATTCTCGCTGCAACAGCACCCGTTCTCGATGGCGTCATCGCCCCATGATCCGACCCGACTGGAGTTCATCGCCAAACAGCTTGGCGACTTCACCCGTTCGCTGCCCGATATCGAGCCAGGCACCCGCGCGTTCGTTGAAGGCCCCTACGGCGTGTTTTCGATGGCCGTGGACGCGAATCGACGCGCAGTGTTCATCGTCGGTGGTATTGGCATCACCCCGATCCTGTCGATGCTGCGCGCCTGTCGTGAGCGTGGTCACTCGCAGCCGATGTGGCTGCTTTATGGGAACCAGAACGAAAGCGAGATCGTCGCGCGCGAATGGGTGGAAGGACTGGCGGGCGAATTGCCGCTGACGCTGGTCCATGTGCTTATGGAGCCTGGCGACGACTGGAGCGGCGCGACCGGCTACATCGACGCCGAATTGCTGGAGCGGGAGCTGCCGCCGGACGCAGACGACATCGACTACTTCGTCTGCGGGCCCGAGCCACTGATGAACTTGGTCGAGCCCGCTCTGATTGCGCGCGGCGTCGAGGCCGCGAGGCTGTATTCGGAACGCTTCAACCTGGTCTAGTGGTCCATGCGTGAAGTTCGCTGACTAAGGAGCCCAGCCGGGGCGTGCAGATCAAGGCGCCCAAGCGCAGGAATAGCACCGCTGTTTCAAGCTTTCGCAACGCAAAGCTGCGCGTTCCGGCGCAGCGAACAGTTACCGAATTTTGCGCATGGCCCACTAGTTACAGCCCTTGGAGCGATTCGATGATGCATGTAAAGGCGAAACGTTTAGGAACAGCGGCCAGTCTCGTGCTGCTGGCGGTCGCCCTCGGAGTGGCGTGGCTGTTTGTCCGTTGACGGCAGGTGTCAGGAATTGGGAGGGGCCTGGCTGCCCTGCAGTGCATCCGATATGGCGCCGGCCATGGACTTCACCCGGTCGATGGCCGATTCGAGTGCGAGCGACGTGTACCGGCCCTGCATGAACGGGACCGTGAGGCTGGCGATGGCGCCTTCGTAGTCGAGGTCGAAGATCGGTGCGCCAATATCGACGACGCCGTCGACGAAATCACTTTCATGCGCGATGCAGCCCTGCTCGACCGCCCGCTTGGCATCGGCAAGGAATTCATCGGCATTGACGCCATCCGGCCTGGTCGTCAGCAGTTCATCGAGAAACTGCTGCTGCGTCCGCGGGGGATGGAAGGCGTAGAGAATGCGGCCCGAGGTGGACTGCATGATGTGGCGGCGATAGCCCACGCGCACCGTCAAGCCGATCTCGATGGGGCTCTCCACCCGCGCCACCACGACCATCTGGGTGCCGGTCCGCACCACCAGCTGACAGGACTGTTCGAGGGATGCCGCGAGTTCGCGCATGCGCGGCAGGGCGACATCGTGCAGGTTGCGGATCGGGGGGTTGCGCATGCCGAGTTCGAACAGTTTGTTCGTCACCTGGAAGCGGTCGCCTGAGTCGCCGCGGGCGATGTACCCCCGGCTCTCGAGCACGTGCAGCATACGGTAGATCTCGTGCTTGGATCGGCCGAGGGCATCGGCAATGGCGACCATGCCGCAGGGCTCGCTGGCCGAGGACAGGAACTCGAGGATCTCGAGCCCTTTTTCCAGGGCTGGCGCTTTGTAGACTGTTTTCGTGCTCGCTTCCGCCACCCGTATCCGCCTCCATGGGATCCACCCAGGGCGATGTTACACGACAGCCTCCCTAGGGCAGTTGATCGAACTCCACGGCGAGCACGGTGGCGACCTCATCGACCTCCGTTGCGGGTACCGTGATGGACAGTTCGCCGGGGCCGTCGGTGCCGAACAGCGTGTCCAGCACGGGAACCCGGCTGCTGTAGTCGAGCGCGCGACCTGTGCCCACACAGCGCACGCCGGTGACGTGGCGTACGGGTACGCCGCGCACGGCCACCGGCGCGTTCGGGCGCATCAGCAGGTGCAGGTAAACCGTCGAGCCGCGACGGGTGGTCGGCCCGTAGAATTGCCAGGGTTCGAGACCGGGGCGGGTACCGAAGATCGCTTCCCCGTGCTGCTCGGTCCAGCGTGCCATGGTCGCAA
>SKUB01000029.1 GCA_007122315.1 Pseudomonadales bacterium
GCTCACCGGCACCCAGCGTGCGTCGAACCGGCATACCCGCGAGGCCGGCAGGACCGGCCCCGCGCAGCAGGCGCAGCAGGATGGTTTCCGTCTGGTCATCGCGATGATGGGCGAGCAGCAGCGTGCCGCCCTCGGCCAGGGCCTCGGCGAACGCCGCGTAACGGGCGCGCCGGGCATCCGCTTCGAGACCGGCGTCCGTACGTTCGACTTGCACGCGCCACATGTCGAGCTCGACGCCGAGGCCACGGCAGCGTTCGGCGAGCGCCTCAGCCCAGTCGTTTGAGGCTGGATTCAGAGCATGGTCCACATGCAATGCGCGCGGTGGCGGCTGGCCTTCGGCTGCATGCAGATGCGCCAGCACCGCGAGCAGAACGGAGGAGTCGAGGCCTCCGGAGCAGGCAATGATGCGCTGCGCCGCGGGGACATCGGCGAGTTGCGCACGCAGGTGCGCGGTCACGCGGGCGAGTGCATCGTCCGCCGCGATGGACGTGTCAGGCCACGCCGGCATCACGATAGCGCAGGCGGACATCGTCCACGCCGAGGTCCTCCTTCAGGCGATGCAGTAGATCGTCGCAGGGCTCGACCCGCCACTCCTCGCCGAGCTTGAGGCGTGCCTCCGCGTCGCAGCGCGCGTAACACACGGCGACCGGACAGCCCTGGCCCCGATAGGGCGTGAGGATGCGCCGCAGCTGTTCGGCGAAATCGGGCCCGACGCGTTCCGCGGACAAACGGATGTCCACCGCATCGGCAAAGCGCAGGCGAGCCTCGGTCAGCGAATAGACGGCCGAGGCACGCACCCGGGTGGCACCGGAGTAGTCGTCCACCCCCACCTCACCTTCCATGACCACCAGCGCATCGCGGGTGAGCTTCTCCCGGCTCGCCTCCAGCAGCTCGGCGAACACCGACACCTCGATCCTGCCGCTGCGGTCATCCAAGGTGACGAAGGCAATGGGAGCGCCGCGTTTGGTCCGGATGACGCGCTGATCGACGATCATGCCGGCCACCAGCTGCGGATGCCGCTCGGCCCGCAGCTCACTGATGCGTACCGGCGCGAAACGCCTGATCTCCTCCTCATAGGCCTCGATGGGATGGCCGGTAAGGTAGAGCCCGAGCGTCTCTTTCTCGCCCTGCAGACGCTGCTGATCGGTGAAGGGCCGGACATCGCCGTGGCCGGCGCAGGGTGCATCGAGCACAGCCGCGCCCGGCTCACCGAACAGGTCACCCATGCCGATCTCGGCGTTGCGCGCGGCCTGCTCGGCGCTGCGCAGGGCCTCGTCGATGCCGCCGAGCAAGGCGGCGCGATGCGGGCGGCCGGCGCGATCCGGCGGCGCGACGCTATCCAGCGCGCCGGCCCGGATGAGGGCCTCGAGCACGCGCTTGTTCAAACGCTTCGCGTCGACCCGACGGCAGAGGTCGAACAGGTCGTTGATGGGGCCCTCGGCACGGGCCGCCACCAGCATCTCGATGGGGCCTTCGCCGACGCCCTTGATGGCGCCGAGACCGTAGACGATGGCGCCCTCGGGCGTCACCGTGAAGCGGTAATGGCCGCGGTTCACGTCCGGCGGCAGGATGGTGAGGTCCATCTGCCGGCATTCCTCGATGAACGTGACGATCTTGTCCGTGTGCTGCATGTCCGCGGACATGACCGCGGCCATGAAGGCGGCAGGATGGTGCGCTTTCAGCCACGCCGTCTGATAGGACACCAGGGCGTAGGCGGCCGAGTGGGACTTGTTGAAGCCGTAGCCGGCGAACTTCTCCATCAGATCGAAGATGTACGTGGCGGTGGCGGCATCGATGCCCCGCGCCGCAGCGCCGTCAGTGAACAGTTGCCGCTGCTTGGCCATCTCCTCGGCCTTTTTCTTGCCCATGGCGCGGCGCAGCAGGTCGGCCTGTCCGAGGGTGTAGTCCGCCAGCACCTGGGCGATCTGCATCACCTGCTCCTGATACAGGATGACGCCGTAGGTGTTCTCCAGGATCGGGGCGAGGTCCGGATGCGGGTAGGTCACCGCGGCCCGGCCATGCTTGCGGTCGATGAAGTCATCCACCATGCCGGACTGCAGCGGTCCGGGACGAAACAGGGCCACCAGCGCGATCATGTCCTCGAAGGAGTCAGGCTGCAGACGCCGGATCAAGTCCTTCATGCCGCGGGATTCGAGCTGGAACACGGCCGTGGTCTCGGCCTTGCGCAACAGCTCGAACACGGCCGGCTCGCCGAGCGGCAGATCGGCGATGTCCAGCGCCGCCTCGCCGCGCTCGGCCCGCTCCCGGTTCACGGTCTGCATGGCCCAGTCGATGATGGTGAGCGTGCGCAGGCCGAGGAAGTCGAACTTCACCAGCCCGGCCCGCTCCACGTCGTCCTTGTCGAACTGGGTCATGATGGCGCCGGAGTCGTCCGCCACCAGCGGGACGAAGTCGGTGAGCTTGCCCGGCGCGATCACGACTCCGCCTGCGTGTTTGCCGATGTTGCGGACCATGCCCTCGAGCTTGTAGGCCATCTCCATGATTTCGCCGACTTCTTCGTTCTCGGCGACGAAGCTGGCCAGCGCCTCCTCCTGGGCCATGGCCTTGGACAGGGTCATGCCGACCTCGAACGGAATCAGCTTGGAAAGCTTGTCCGCGAGGCCGTAGGGCTTGCCCTGGACCCGGGCCACGTCGCGCACCACGGCCTTCGCCGCCATGGTGCCGAACGTGACGATCTGGGAGACCGCCTCCTGGCCGTAGAGGTCCGCGACGTGGGCGATGACCCGGTCGCGCCCCTCCATGCAGAAGTCGACGTCGAAGTCGGGCATGGACACCCGTTCCGGATTGAGAAACCGCTCGAACAGCAAGTCGTACTCGAGGGGATCGAGATCGGTGATGTCCAGCGCGTAGGCCACCAGTGAGCCGGCGCCGGAGCCGCGGCCGGGACCCACGGGAATGCCGTGCTGCTTCGCCCAGCGGATGAACTCGGCCACGATCAGAAAGTAGCCCTGATAGCCCATCTGCAGAATGATGCCGAGCTCGAAGGTGAGGCGCTCATCGTAGCTGCGGCGGCGCTGGGCGTAATCTCCAGCGGCAGGATCGAGGATGCGGGTCAGACGGCGTTCGAGGCCAGCCCGGGCTTCGGCCTCGAAGTAGCTGGCTTCGGTCTCGCCCGGCGGAATCGGATAGTCCGGCAGGAAGTACTCGTCGAGCTTCAGCTCCAGGCTGCAGCGGCGGGCGATCTCCACCGTGTTCTCGAGCGCTTCGGGCAGGTCCGCGAACAGCTCGGCCATCTCCGCCGGCGTGCGCAGATACTGCTGCTCCGAGTGGCGCCGCGTCCGACGCGGATCACCGAGCACGCGACCCTCGTGGATGCAGACCCGGGTCTCGTGGGCTTCGAAGTCTTCGGCATCGAGAAAGCACACTTCGTTGGTCGCCACCACGGGGCAATCAAGGGACGTCGCCAGCGCTACGGCGCCATGCACCCAGGCATCGTCGCCGGGACGGCCCGTGCGCTGCACTTCCAGGTAGAACCGGTTCGGGAACAGCGTGAGCCAGCGCTTCAGCAGTTCGGCGGCTTCCTCGGGGCGCTCATTGAGCATGAGTCGTCCCACTTCACCGTCGCGGCCGCCCATGAGCGCGATGAGCCCGGCACCGCGATCATCGAGCCAGTCACGCTGGATCAGTGCCCGCTGCTGGCGCTGGCCCTCGAGAAAGCTCTTGGACACCAGCTCAGTGAGATTCCGGTAGCCCACTGCGTCCTGCACCAGCAGCGTGATGCGGCTGGGTTCGTCGTCCTCGTTGGCGCCGGCCAGCCAGACATCACAGCCGACGACGGCTTGCACGCCGGCGCTCTGGCAGGCCGCGTAGAAGCGCACCAGCGCGAACAGATTGGATTGATCGGTGACCGCCACCGCCGGCATGCCGGCGCGACGCACCCGCTTTACGAGATCCTTGACCTTGATCAGCCCGTCCACCAGGGAGTACTCGGTGTGGACACGAAGATGGACGAATTCGGGGGCTGTCATGGCAGGAACCGAGGTCCTCCGGCGGGTGCTGGCGGGAAGCGGCCACGATACCACTCCCGACGCCAACGTGGGGTTTCGATCGCTCGATCAAAGCCTGTGGGAAGCTGCAGGAGCCGAAGGCGACGCAGCGATCGCGGACGGCCATTCCCTAGCGCCACGCCCATCGCCACGCCCGCTTCGCGGACGTGCGCTCCCACTGACTTGTCGCAGGAATCGAGCGGTACGACAGTGGCAGCTGGCGTCGGCCGCAGGCCGGCGCCGCGATCGGGGACTGATCCAGACGCGAGCGTTGCGACCGAAAGCTCGGCCCGTCCGCCCGCGGCGGCCTCGGCTCTCCCACAAGCCAGAGCGAGGCCTTGTGGGAGTCCGCCACGAACGTTCGTTCACGCTGTCGCGGGAGGAACAACGGCCATGCCTACGAAGACGCAGTGGGAGCTGACGTCCGCAAAGCGGGCGTCGCGATCTGCGTCCCCCCCGA
>SKUB01000392.1 GCA_007122315.1 Pseudomonadales bacterium
AGAATGCGATCCCGCACCATGTTCGTCACCGGCACTTCGGCCGTGGGCGCCAGCCAGTAGTCCGAATCGCCCTCGAGCCGGAACAGATCCGCCCCGAACTTCGGCAGCTGCCCGGTACCACGCAGCGACGTGCCGTTGACGATGTAGGGCACGTTGACTTCGGTGTAGCCGTGCTCGCGCGTGTGGGTGTCGAGCATGAACTGGATCAGCGCCCGGTGCAGTGACGCGACGGCCCCCTGCATCACCACGAACCGGCTGCCGGTGATTGCGGTGGCGGTCTCGAAGTCCAGACCGCCGAGACCGGCACCGAGGTCGACGTGATCACGCGCCGCGAAGTTGAAGCTCGGAGGCTGGCCTCGGCGTCGCAGTTCCACATTGGCGGATTCGTCGGGGCCGTCCGGGACGTCTGCAGCCGGCAGATTCGGGACGCCTTCCAGATACGCGTTCAGTTCCTCCGCTACCGGGTCGAACTGACTCTCCACGGAGTCCAGCTCGGCCTTCAGCCGGCCCACCTCCGCTTTGGCCGCCTCGGCAGCTTCACGCTGGCCTGACTGCATCAGCTCGCCGATGGACTTCGAGCGACTGTTCCGTTCCGCCTTCAGCTGCTCCGCGGTCACCTGCAGCGCCTTGCGCTTCTCCTCCAGCGCCCGCAGTCGAGCCACGTCCAGTTCGAAGCCGCGGCGGGCGAGCCCGGTGGCCACCCCATCGAGGTCGGTTCGGATCAGTTTCGGATCGAGCATCAATCAGTCCTCGTCGTCGCGGCCATCGTTGCCCCAGCGCTGCCAGGCCGAGGCCGCATCCTGCTCCCGCATCCAGGCGAGCTTTTGCGCAATGCGCTGTTCCAGGCCACGGTCCACGGGCGCGTAGAAACGTCGACTTGCCAGTTCCGGCGGCACGTAGGATTCACCGGGAACGTACGCATCGGGCCAGTCGTGGGCGTAGCGGTACTCGGCGCCGTGGCCCATTTCCTTCAGCAACCGGGTCGGCGCATTGCGCAGATGCACCGGCACCTCCAGCGAACCGCCTGCCCGGATGGTTTCGAGCAGAGTGTCGTAGGCGGTATAGACCGCGTTGCTCTTCGGCGCGCAGGCCAGATAGACGACGGCCTGGGCCAGGGCCAGTTCACCCTCAGGTGAGCCGAGCCGTTCCTGCACGTGCCAGGCGTCCAGGGCCACGGCAAGCCCGCGCGGATCGGCATTGCCGATGTCCTCGCTGGCCATCCGCACCACGCGGCGCGCAACATACAGAGGATCCGCACCGCCGTCGAGCATGCGCAGCAGCCAGTAAAGCGCACCATCCGGCGACGATCCGCGAACCGCTTTGTGCAGGGCCGAAATCTGGTCGTAGAAGGCATCCCCGCCCTTGTCGAAGCGGCGCAGATCACCGGCGGTCACCTCTGCGAGCACCTCCGCATCGATATGCCGGCGCCCTTCCCGCAGCGGTGCCAGATCAGCGGCGAGCTCCAGCAGGTTGAGCAGCCGCCTGGCGTCACCATCCGCAGCGCCGAGCAGTCTGGGAATGGCGTCGGCGGCAATGTCCAACGGCACCCCTTCGGCCTCGAGCCGTTCCTGGCCACGTTCCAGCACCGCCTGCAGATCCTGCTCCGTCAGCGACCGCAGGCGATAGACCCGGGCCCGCGAGAGCAGCGCAGAACGCACTTCGAAGGACGGATTCTCGGTGGTGGCGCCGATGAAGGTCAGCGTGCCGTCTTCCACGAACGGCAGGAAGGCGTCCTGCTGCGCCTTGTTGAAGCGGTGCACTTCGTCGATGAACAGGATCGTGCCGATGTCGGATTCACGGTCCCGGCGTGCCTGCTCCACTGCGGCGCGGACGTCCTTGACCCCGGCCATGACGGCCGACAGCGCCACCAGCCGCTGCCCGGAGGCCGCAGCGAGAATGCCGGCCAGGGTGGTTTTCCCGGTACCCGGCGGTCCCCAGAGAATCATCGAGTGGACGCGGCCGCGTTCGATCATGCCCGCCAAGGGGCGACCGGGACCGAGCAAATGCTGCTGCCCGGCCATGCCAGCGAGGTCTTCGGGGCGCAGCCGGGCCGCGAGGGGTGCCGTCGGGGCATGCCCCCCGGCGTCGTCAGTCATGGGCGGAAGACTCCGCCTCCTCGTAGAGCACGTCGGCGCCTTCGGGAATGTCGAATCGGAACCGCTCCGGGTCCGGATCGAACCCGGTACGGACTTCGAGCAGTTCCACTTCCGTACGCTGACCGAGGCCATCGTGAATGATCAGGTAGCGGGGATGCTCACCTTCGAAGATGAACTCGAGCCGCTCGAACAGGGCATCTCCGCCCTGGGGCCAGAGCGTGAACCGGTCGCGGCCGTCGTCTGCAGCGAGATGATCCACTTCGAATGCATCGAGGAGATCCTCCACCGCCCCGGACAGCAGGCGGGCGGGCGTCGCCTTGAGACGATCGTCGTAGGGGCGGACGGTGACCTGCTCGAGGTCCGGATCCCACAACCACAGCGTCTCGCCGTCGCCGATCAGCACCTCGGCGAAGGGTTCATCCACCTCCCAGCGGAAGCGATCCGGCCGCTGCGCCCACAGCCGTCCGGACGTTCGCCGCAGCTCGATGCCACGGCCGTCCACCAGACGCTGGGAGAAGCCAGCCGAAAGCTCATCGAGCTCCGCCATCCGCTCCGCCAGCCGCTCGGCTGCCGGCACGTTGCCATTGGCGGCCGCCACGGTGACCGCCATCGTCATGATCAGTCCTGCAACCAGAATTCGCTGCACTGCCATCAATCCTCCCGGCCGGGGGCCAGAACCTCCCGACTGCCGTTGGTATCCATGTTGCTGACCACGCCTGCCGCTTCCATCGCCTCGATCATGCGCGCGGCGCGGTTGTAGCCGATGCGCAGCTTGCGCTGCACTGCAGAGATCGAGGCTCGCCGGGATTCGAGGACGAAGGCCACGGCCTCGTCGTAGAGCGGATCATCCTGTTCCGTGTCGCCACTGCTGCTGCCTCCGCTGTCACCGTCCGCCGGACCCTCGAGGACCTCGGGCAGATAGTCCGGTTCCCCGCGCCGACACCAGTCAGACACCACGCGATGGACTTCGTCGTCAGCGACGAAGGCACCGTGGACACGAATGGGCACGGCCGTCCCCGGTGGCAGGTAAAGCATGTCACCATGACCGAGCAGCTGCTCGGCGCCACCCTGGTCGAGAATGGTCCGGGAATCCACCTTCGAGGACACCTGAAAGCTGATCCGGGTGGGGATGTTGGCCTTGATGAGGCCGGTGATCACGTCCACGGACGGCCGCTGCGTGGCGAGAATGAGGTGGATACCCGCGGCCCGCGCCTTCTGGGCGATGCGTGCAATCAGTTCCTCCACCTTCTTGCCGACGATCATGATCATGTCGGCGAATTCGTCGATGACCACCACGATCTGCGGCAGGGTCTCCAGATGCGGCGCTTCCGGGGGCGTATCGCCTTCGAACAGTGCCGGCGGCTTCCACAGCGGGTCGGCCAGCGGAGTGCCGGCCTTCTCCGCGTCCTTCACCTTGCGGTTGTAGCCGGCGAGATTACGCACGCCGAGGCTGGCCAGCAGCCGGTAACGACGCTCCATTTCCGCCACGCACCAGCGCAGTGCCGACGCCGCCTGCTTCATGTCCGTCACCACCGGCGTCAGCAGATGCGGAATGCCCTCGTAGACGGACAGCTCCAGCATCTTCGGATCCACCAGAATCAGGCGGACGTCCTCCGGCGACGACTTGAACAGCAGGGACAGCAGCATGGCGTTCACGCCGACGGACTTGCCCGAGCCGGTGGTACCCGCCACCAGCAGGTGCGGCATCCGCGCGAGGTCCACCACCACCGGCTGCCCGGAGATGTCCTTGCCGAGCACCAGGGACAGATGGGAGCCGGCGCTGTCGTACTGTTTCGACGCCAGCACCTCGCGCAGGCGCACGATCTCCCGGTCCTCGTTCGGAATCTCGATGCCTACCGTGGATTTGCCCGGAATCACTTCCACCACGCGCACGCTGATCACCGCCAGCGAGCGCGCCAAATCTTTCGCCAGGCCGGAGATGCGGCTGACCTTGATGCCGGCCGCAGGCTGAATCTCGAAACGGGTGATGACGGGCCCGGGATGGACTGCCACCACCTCGACGTCGACGCCGAAGTCCTTCAGTTTCAACTCCAGCATCCGCGACATGGCTTCCAGCCCGGCGTCGGACATGCTGCGCCGCTCGTGAGACTCCGTATTGTCGAGGAGCTCCAGCGGCGGCAACTCGCCCTTCACCGGCGCATCGAACAGCTTGCGCTGCTTCTCCCGCTGCGCACGTGATGCCGGTTCGATTTTCGGTGCGGGTTTCTCGATGGCCACCTTCGGACGCGACTGCTTGCGTTCGACTTCCACCTCGACCCGCTGCCTGCGCCGCTGCTGTTCCGCGCGGGCGGCTGCGCGTTCCCGTCGGGCGCTGCGTATGGCCTGCACTTTGTCGCGAACGGCAAACAC
>SKUB01000093.1 GCA_007122315.1 Pseudomonadales bacterium
GAGTGCATGATTGCGATCCGGTCGCAGAGGGTCTCCGCCTCGTCCATGTAGTGGGTGGACATGAGCAGGGTGACGTCGGCGCGCTTCAGTTCCGCCAGTTCCTCCCAGACGCGGATGCGGCTCTCCGGGTCCAGTCCGGTGGACGGCTCGTCGAGGATGATCACTTCCGGCTGGCCCATCAGCGCCCGGGCGATGGCGAGCCGTCGGCGCATGCCGCCGGAAAGTTCGTCCACCTCCGCAGTGCCGCGGTCGCGCAGGCGGAAGAAGCCGAGCACTTCGTCCGCCCGGGCGCGCGCCTGCCGCCGGCTGAGACCGATCAGGAAACCGAACACCTCCAGGTTCTGGCGCACCGTGAGCTCGCCGTCGAGGCCGTCTGCCTGGGTGACCACCCCGAGCCGGGCACGCACGGCGCGGGACTGCTCCGCCACATTCAGTCCCGAGAGGAACAGTTGACCGCCGGAGATCGGCGACAGGCCTGCGAGCATGCGCATGATGCTGGTCTTGCCGGCACCATTCGGGCCGAGCAGGCCGAAGGTCGCGCCCCGCTCCACCCGGAAGTCGACCCCATCCACTGCCCGCAGGGAACCGAAGGTCTTCACCAGTGCTCGCGCTTCGATCACCGCCACGCGCTGCTCCCGAATCCATTGCCCGCGTGCCGGTGCGGCTTCGGGGCAGGGGCGCATTATCCGGACCCCATCCGCCCCGGGCCACTCCGCCCGTCGCACGCCTGCCTCGAGCTGTCCTGGCAGCGGGTCGGTCAGGAAGGTCGTGGGCCGGCGTGCTGCGGGCGGTCGTCTTCGAGCGCGAACCAGTCCGCTTTCGATGCGACGTGGGCATGGGAGGCGATGCTGGCACCCGTGGCCCCGTCCAGCGTGCCGACGCGTAGCCGGATCCGTCCCGGCGCATCTTCCCGGCGGCTGAACATGGGCGAACCGCAGCGCCCACAGAACACCCGCTCCTTGCCGGGCGATGCGCTGTAGGCGGTCAACAGCTCCTTGCCTGAGAGCCAGTGCAGCGCGTGCTCCTCGATCGGCGCGACCACGACGAAGGGCCCGCCCTGCGCCTTCCGGCACTGCACGCAGTGGCAGGCTTGAAAGTCCGGCAGCGCGCCGTGCAGCCGGTAGCGGATGCCCCCGCAGAGACAGCTGCCCTGCCGCGTTCCGGTTCGCGCCTCAGAGTCCTGATTCGCATGCGTCATCATGCGGCCTCCATCCTTCGTGAACGGGCATTGTGGACTGCAGGCGCATTTATGGCCCAGGGCCTGCAGCGGTCCCCGGACCTGGACACGGATCAGGCGTGGGGGCAGCCTTCGCGACGAGGCATGTGCGTGGAAGCTGGAGAGAACTGATGTCGGCGTTTCGACTGCTGCTCTTGGCACTGGCAGCCATGGCGCTCTCGGGGTGTGGTGAACAGCACGCGGCGGACACGTGCATCGAGGTCACGACGCCGGGCGACCCGGATGGCCGCGACGGCATGGTCTGGATTGCGCCCGGGTCGGTCACGTTGGGATCGCTGCAGTTCTTTCCCGAGGAGCGGCCGCTGCGCGAAGTCGAGGTAGATGGGTTCTGGATCGACGTGCACGCGGTGACCAACGCCGAGTTCGAGCGCTTCGTCGAGGCGACGGGCTACGTCACCGTGGCAGAGCGCAACGGCGCGGGGGCCGGTGGCGGCGCAGTCTTTGGCCCGGCAGCGGAGGCGCAGAACTGGAGCGATATCCGTCAGTGGTGGCGTCATGCGCCGGACGCGAGCTGGCGACATCCCCAGGGCGGTGCCAGCACCATCGAGGGCCGGGAGGCGTTTCCGGTGGTGCAGATCGCGTTCGAGGATGCGTTGGCGTACGCGAACTGGCGCGGCCGCGACCTGCCCACCGAGGCGGAGTGGGAGTTCGCGGCCCGCGGCGGACTCGACCGCGAGCCCTATGTCTGGGGCAGCGAGGTGCGCCCGGACGGCGCCTACCTCGCCAACCACTGGCAGGGGGAGTTTCCCTACCGGGACAGCGGCGAGGACGGGCACGCGGGTCTGGCGCCAGTGGGGTGCTTCCCGGCCAACGGCTACGGGCTCTACGACATGGCCGGCAACGTCTGGGAATGGACCCGCGAGTCGTGGTCCGGCCCCGGCTTCCGGGTGATCAAGGGTGGCTCGTTCCTGTGTTCGGACAGTTATTGTCACCGTTATCGTCCTGCTGCCCGGCAGCCGGGTGACGAGGCCTACTCCACTGAGCACCTGGGTTTCCGTACGGTCTGGCGCGGCCCGCCACCGGAGTAGCGGGCGCGGGTCCAACTTTCGCCCGCCTGCCCTGCGCGTTACCCTCTCCACATCACTATGCTCTGTCTCTGGGGCAGCGTGCTGCCAAGCTGACATCTCGCCCCGTTCGCTCTGGAGGAGTCACCATGACTAAAGTCCTGTCACTGTTCTGCGCTGTGCTGCTGTCGTTTGCACTCGCCGCCACCGCCCAGGCGAGCGCCCTGGACCGGGACACCGTCACGCGCTGGATTGCGGCTGCTGAGAACATCCGGGACAGGGTTGAAGCGTACGAGGACGAAGAGGACGACGATGAGCTGTTCGACGGCGAAGGCATGCCCACTTTCGCCGATATCGAGAACGTTTACCGGACGATGTACAACCGTGATCCTGAGGTGCGCAGTGCCGCTCGGGCCCAGGGTTTCCGTAGCGCGGATCAGTTCGCCGACGTCAGTGCCCGCATCACGATGGGGCTGGTGTCCCTGGAAATGGGTGACAACCAGCCCGAGATGGAGGCGGAGATGGCGCGCGCCATGAGGGAGATGGAGGACAACCCCAACGTGCCCCCGCAGATGCGTGAAATGATGATGCAGCGCATGCAGGAAGCCATGGGCGGCGTGCAGCGTATGACCGAAGGCGTCCGCGAAGAGGACCTGCCGATCCTGCGGGAAATGCGCGGTGAGCTGCGCGCGGTGGTGGATATCGGCGATTACGACGACTGACAGGCACCGCGTTCGTCCACGGCTGTTGCCCCGTGAGCCTGGCCGTACCTGCGTCGGTCGAGTTCCGAACGGGCACGCACGTGGACGTTCCGGCCCTGGTCGCGCTGATCAATTCGGTCTACCGGGGCGACTCCAGCCGGCTCGGCTGGACCACCGAGGCCGATCTGCTCGACGGTCAGCGTACTGACGCCGAAGAAGTGGCGGCGCTGATCACCGCGCCGGATTCCATCTTCCTGCTCGGCGAAACCGAAGCGGGTCTGCTCGGCTGCATGCATCTCGAGCGCGACGGCGACGCGGCCTGGCTCGGCATGTTCTCCATCCGCCCGGGTCGACAGGGGCAGGGTCTGGGCAGGCATTTTCTTGCTGCGGCGGAGGTCGAGGTGGTCAGCCGCTGGCGCAGCAGGGTCCTGCGCATGAGCGTGATCAGCCTGCGCAGTGAGTTGATCCGCTACTACGAGCGACGCGGTTTCGCGCTCACCGGCGAGACGCGTCCATTCCCGACCGACCCGCGCTTCGGTATTCCCAAGGTCGAGCACCTCGAATTCGCGGTGCTCGAGAAAACCCTGTGACTGCTGCGTTCAGCAGGGCTCGAGCCTTGCACCCACCTCGATGACGCCGGGTTGCAGCACCGAGGCATAGACGCCGAGGTCGCCGCCGTGGTGCTGTACCAGCGCACGCATGACCTTGGGGTCCTTCGGCAGATCGTCGAAGCCGTGGGTGGTCATGATGCAGCGGGGGCAGGGCATCTCCACCTTGATGATCGCATCACCCATGCGCAGTTCGCGCCCGACCCAGTCGTCCTCGACGAAGCCCGCGTCCGGTGTGTCGATGAGCAGGTTCGGGCGGAAGCGGCGGGCGTCGAAGATGGACGCGTTGCCCGCGCTGCGCGCGCGCCGTTCGAGTTCGCCCAAGGCGCTGCGGGTGAGCAGCAGCAGCGGAAAGGCGTCGAAGTACGTGCCCGGCGGTGACTCGTGGGTGGCCAGGATCTCAGGAAACTGGCTGACGTCCGGCAGCGGCTCCTCCGGCGTGCGCGCGAACAGCTGCCGCAGCATGGTTTCGATGTCCGTGCCTTCGGGCAGGGGCTCGCGGCGATAGTGGGCTTCCAGCTCCGGTGGCAGCAATGGCCAGAGTGATACCCGATGTCCGAGCAGTTCGCTGAGCGTGTCGTTGACGTTGCCGTCAGCGCTGGACAGCGTCCTGCCGCGGGCGCGGATCTCCACCGCAGGCGAACGTTGCTCCGCGGTCGGCTCCTCGACGTAGCGCGCGGCGTAGGACATCAGCTCGGCAAAGCGTTTGGCGCCAGTGAGGGCGCCGCGGACCTCGTCCTTAAGCGCCCAGCCCCGGTCGCCGGCCAGACCGTGCTCGGTCAGCTCGGCCCGTTCGAGCTGCTCCCCGAGCATGCTCTTGATCGGATAGCGATGGATCTCAGCGATCTGCATAGCGGGTGCTCCGATGCATGAGAGTACCCAGTCTAGCGGGAAGCAATCAGGTCGGAACAGTGC
>SKUB01000196.1 GCA_007122315.1 Pseudomonadales bacterium
ATGGGTTTTAAAGCTCGAATTCGACCAGCCGACTCGTAGTGCCAAGGAGTGCATGGGGTGGACCGGGATGTAGACGAACAGGGCTGTCCGGCTGCGGCGTCAATCGTCGTGCTCGCCGGATCGCAGGATGCGTGCCATCTACTGGTGCCGCAGCTCGAGTTTCTCGGCTACGACACAACCGTTGCGACACCTGACACCCTGGAACGCGCGCTGTCAGTGGCAACGCCTCCGCTCGGGCTCATGATTGCCACAGAGTTTCCGCCCCTTACCGGCAACTGCAGCCTTGACTGGGTTGCCGAGCATCATGCGGGTTTACCGGTGGTGCTCTACGGAGGCCAGGACGATCTGGACTGGTTGCCCGACGGCCTGCAGCCTCAGATCATCGGCCGCCTTGAGCAGCCCGTACGTTATCAACAGCTGCAGGAACTCACCCAGACTCTGGACCGCATCCGCTCAGAAGGCGGTCTGCTTCGTGGTCGGACGTCACCCGAGCTGTGCCGCTCCCTGGTGGGCTCGAGCACGGGCGTTCGCGCCCTGCGGAACATGATCGTGCGGATTGCGCCGTCGGAGTCCACGGTGCTGATCCTGGGCGAAACCGGCACCGGCAAGGAAGTGGTGGCACGCAACATCCATCACCACTCCTCGCGTCGGGACGGTCCCATGGTGGCGGTGAACTGCGGCGCCATTCCGGGCGACCTGCTCGAGAGTGAGCTGTTCGGTCACGAGAAGGGTGCGTTCACCGGTGCGCTCACCCGGCGCAAGGGTCGTTTCGAGCTGGCCGCAGGCGGTACGCTGTTTCTCGACGAGATCGGTGACATGCCGCTGGAGATGCAGGTGAAACTGTTGCGGGTGCTGCAGGAGCGCCGCTTCGAACGCGTCGGCGGTACCGAGAGCATCGCTGCCGACATCCGCATCGTCGCCGCGACCCACCGTAATCTCGAGCAGATGATCGAAGCGGGCACCTTTCGCGAGGATCTCTACTATCGCCTGAGCGTGCTGCCTCTGGAGATGCCGCCGTTGCGCGAGCGCCTCGAAGACCTCCCGCTGCTGGTTGCAGAGCTGAACGCACAGCAGCAGCAGCGCGGTGTGGCCGCAGTCCGTTTCTCCACGGCTGCCCTGCAGGCGCTGTCCCGCCACCAATGGCCCGGCAACGTGCGTGAGCTTGCGAATCTCGTGGAGCGCTGCGCCATTCTCTCGCCGGGTCAGATCGTGGAGCTGGAGGATCTGCCGACCAAGTTCCGCGTACTCGTTTCCGAAGGCGAGCGGGCCGCCATCGAGTCCTCGCCGCACGCCGTTGCTGGAAGCATGGGCTTCAATGTTGGCCTCGATGCCTTCGATACGAAGGGATTGGAGCTCAAGACCCTGCTCGAGGAGATCGAGATCAAGCTCATCAGGCAGGCGCTGGACGATGCCCGCGGCATTGTCGCTCAGGCGGCCAAGAAACTCGGCCTGCGACGGACGACGCTGGTTGAGAAGATGCGCAAGTTCGACATTCTGCGCGACGAGCAGGTGGCTTGACGCTGCGCTGTCCTGCGCATACGGGCAGCGACGGTTTTCTGACGCTTTTTCGATTCAAGCTGGCGCTCAGGCCGGCGAATCGACGTAAGTTCCCGCCGAAACAGCACTAATTCGCTCTGGCACGAACATTGCCCTTGTTGATTGCGGAACCCCGAGGGGTGCGCTACAGGGAGCAGGGCCCGATGTCTCATTCGCTACCGATGACCTTCGCAGCCAACGCGCCGATGGCGGTGGACGCTCGCAGCCGCGAGATCCTCACGCTGGCCGGACGGGTCGCCGCGGCGGATGTGACGGTGATGCTGACGGGCGAGTCCGGTGTGGGCAAGGAAGTGTTCGCGCGCTTCATTCACGACGGATCGTTGCGGGCCGGTGGTCCCTTCGTGGCGGTGAACTGCGCCGCGATTCCCGAGTCCATGCTCGAGGCCGTTCTGTTCGGCTACGAGAAAGGGGCGTTTACCGGCGCGGTCGAGGCGCGGGCGGGTAAGTTCGAACAGGCTTCGGGTGGTTCGCTGCTGCTCGACGAGATCACCGAGATGCCACTCGGGCTGCAGGCGAAGCTGCTGCGGGTGCTGCAGGAACGCGAAGTGGAGCGGCTCGGAGCGCTACGAACCCAGGCCGTGGATGTCCGCGTCATTGCGACGTCGAACCGCGATCTGCGTCAGGCCGTCAGCGAACAGGTTCTGCGCGAGGATCTGTACTACCGATTGAATGTCTTTCCGCTGCACATCCCGGCGCTGCGGGATCGGCCTGACGACATTCTTCCTCTGGCGCGCACGCTGCTGGCTCGTCATGCGGCTGCGGGCGGCGAGCCGCCCTATCTCAGCGTAGCAGCCGCTACCCGGCTGCAGGGCCATAGCTGGCCTGGCAACGTGCGGGAACTCGACAACGTCGTACAGCGGGCGCTGATCCTGCGGCGCGGGCCGCGCATCGAGCGTGAAGACATCCGGATCGAAGCGGCTTCCCAATGCTCTGTGACGGCCGAGGTCGAATCCGGTGAGCTCGATGCCCGGATGAAAGCATCGGAAGGCGAACTGATTCTCGGCGCGCTGCGCGCTGAGCACGGCCGGCGCAAGGCAGCCGCCGAGCGGCTCGGAATCAGTCCACGAACGCTGCGATACAAGCTCGCGCGTTTGCGCGAGCGCGGTCTCGCGGTGCCCTGATGCAAGTGCGTAATCGGACCGGATCATGGAGACGACGTCATGAGTGACATGCAGATTCAACAGGTCCTTGCACAGATGCGGGCCATGTCGGCCCGGGCCGGCGGCGAAGCGAACGGCGCGGGTAGCGTCGGCGGCGTCCAGTTTTCCAACCTGCTGACGCAATCCATGCAGCAGGTGAACGCGGCCCAGCAGCATGCCGGTGACCTGGCGACTCGATTCACGGTGGGCGAGCCTGACGTGAGCCTGCCGGAGGTGATGGTCTCCATGCAGAAGGCAAGTCTGCAGTTCGAAGCCGTGACACAGGTCAGAAACCGTCTGGTCGCGGCCTACCAGGAAATCATGAACATGACGGTGTGATCGGCCGAACCGATCTCGTTGAATTGCGGGGAAGACCATGGCGGGAACGCTGCCACAAACCTTGACGAAACAGTTCGCCGGCCTGTCCGAGCTGCCCGCCCATCGGCAGTTCGGACTGATTGTCGGCCTGGCGGTGGTGGCCGCACTGGCCGTCAGTCTGCTGCTGTGGGGCATGCGCCCTACCTACCAGGTCCTGCTTCCTGGACTGGCGGAGCGCGACGCTGCCCAGGCGATCACGGTACTCGATCGCCACAATATCGCCTGGCGTCTCGACAACGGCCGCGGTGCCCTCATGGTGCCTGCAAACAGAATCGCAGAGGCGCGACTGCAGCTTGCGACCGAAGGTCTGCCGCGCACGGAAGGTGTGGGCTTCGAGCTTCTGGACAAGGAAACCGGTCTCGGGACCAGCAGAATGGTGGAGACCGCCCGCTATCAGCGTGCCCTGGAGGGCGAGATCACGCGTTCGGTGGTCACCTTGCAGGGCGTCGAGAGCGCCCGTGTGCATCTGGCGCTGCCGCGGCAGTCCGTATTCCTGCGCGATCGCGCCAAGGCCAGTGCATCGGTCCTGGTCAACCTGCATCCGGGACGGCAACTCGATGACCACCAGATTGCCGGCATCGTTCATCTCGTGGCGGCCAGTGTCCCCGAACTCGACGCCGATCAGGTCACCGTCGTGGACCAGCGCGGCCGTCTTCTCAGTCAGAACGGAGGTGGTGATCTCGGGTCTGCGCCGGGTCGTCAGCTGGACTACACCAGGCAGGTCGAGGACGCCTTCCGGCAGCGGGTGGAGGACATTCTCCGGCCGCTGCTCGGGGATTCCGGCATGCGGGTGCAGGTGACGGCGGATGTGGACTTCACCCGGACCGAGAGCACGCGGGAGATCTTTGACCCTGATGCGAGAGTGCTGCGCAGCGAACAGACCAGCGAGGAGGAGAGCCGCGGCGGACTCGGCGGCGGCGTCCCTGGTGCCTTGACCAACCAGCCCCCGGCCGGAGGTGCCATCGGGGCCCGCGGCGAAGGCGCGATGCTCGACGAGATCACGACGGACCTGCCCGGAAGCCGGAACCGGCGTGCGACCCGTAACTTCGAGGTGGATCGTACGGTCAGCCACGTACGGGAAGCGCCCGGCAGCGTGCGGCGGCTTTCGGTGGCCGTGGTCGTCGACCATCGCGATGGTGTTGCCGAGGATGGTGCCCGCATTCGGGTGCCACGGGACGTAGAGGAAATGACTTACCTCGATGCACTGGTGCGTGAAGCCGTCGGCTTCAGGGCTGACCGTGGCGATCGGGTGAATGTGGTCAATGCATCATTCCGTGAGATCGAGGCTGCACCGGCGGAACTGGATGCGCCGCCGCTTTGGCGGGAGCCCTGGGTGCATGATCTGGCCCGACAGGCGTTCGCGGGTCTCGGCCTGTTACTGCTGATTCTGCTCGTGCTGCGTCCCGCCTTGAAAAGCCTCGCGCAGTCGGGCGCCGCGGCCGCTCGGCGCCCGCCGCTGGCCATTGCCGGCGGCGCCGATGGCGCCCAGGGCATGGCCGCACCGCAGGCTATGCTCGAAGGAGGCGAGAGCCCTGCGCAGTTGCTGCCGCAGGGGCGTAGCGCTGAGGAGGATCTGGCCCGGGCACGTCAGCTTGCGGGTGAAGATCCACGTCTGGTGGCGCAGGTGGTCCGGCAGTGGATGGTGAGTCATGAAAAGTGAAGTGCCTGCAATGGACGGTACTCAGCGTGCTGCCGTGTTCCTGATGACGCTGGGAGAAGAGGCTGCATCCGCAGTGCTGAAACTCCTGGATCCCCGGGAGGTGCAGAGCATTGGCACCGCAATGGCCTCGGTGCCCAGTGTCACCAAGTCTCAGCTCAACGAAGTCGTGGGCGCGTTTCACGCGGCCGTGGAGGAGCAGACAGCGATCGGCATGGGCAGTGAAGACTACCTGCGCAATGTCCTGGTCCGATCCATTGGTGAGGACCGGGCGCGTAGTCTCATCGATCGCATTCTGGTGCGTGGCAGCACGACAGGTCTCGAGTCGCTGAAATGGATGGATGCCCGGGCGGTGGCGGAGATGATCCGCAATGAGCACCCTCAGATCATCGCCATCGTCCTGTCCTACCTGGACAGTGATCAGTCTGCCGAAGTGCTGACGTTTCTTCCGGAACGGATGCGCAGCGATACACTGCAGCGCATTGCGTCGCTGGAAAGCATCAATCCCAATGCGCTGGAGGAACTCGACAAGATCCTCGAGCAGCAGTTCGCGGGCAGCAAGAACAGCAAGGCGCCCGTGGTGGGTGGGCTCAAGCGTGCTGCGGACATTCTCAATCTCATGGACAGCGCCAGTGAGTCGCAGATCCTCGAGCAGATCCGGGAGCACGACGAGATGCTCGGTTCCCGCATCCAGGAGCTGATGTTCACGTTCGAGAATCTGCTGGAACTCGATGATCGAAGCGTCCAGAGACTGTTGCGTGAGATCGCCAACGAGCAGCTGGTGGCAGCACTCAAGGGCGCACCGGGCGAGATCAAGGCGCTGGTGCTGCGCAACATGTCCAAGCGCGCCGCGGAAGCGCTCGAGGAGGACCTGGAGGCCCGGGGACCGATGCGGGTGTCGGAGGTGGAGGGCGCCCAGAAGGAGATTCTGGCAGTGGTGCGCCGCCTCGCAGATGAAGGGGAAGTGGTGCTGGCAGGGAAGGGCGGCGATGACTACATCTGAACGTCTCGACGGCACCGGAGAGGTCCGCACATGGCGGCCACCGGAGGTGTCGGGCCGGCCGGGCAGCACCCGTCCAGCGACGGAATCCGCTGCTCAGGGCTCGATGCTGACTGCCGACCGCCTGGCGGAAATCGAGGAGCATGCACGCGCGGAAGGCTTCGAGCGTGGGCTTGCCGAGGGCCGCAAGGCGGCTGCAGGAGAACTCGCCAAGGACCGCAAGCGGCTGCAGCAGTTGGTCGACAGCATTCACCCTCACAGTTCGATCCTCGACGACGCTCTTCTCGAGCAGATCGGCGATCTGGTTCTGGCCATCGCGCGGCAGTTCATCCGCCGGGAGTTGAAGCGAGAGCCCGGCGAGGTGGTGCGCGTCGTGCGTGAAGCGCTCGCAGCTTTGCCGGCGGCAGACGCCACGGTCCGAATTCACCTGCATCCCGACGATGCGCGCATGCTGCTCGCGGAAGACAGTACGGATGCTTTCGAGCGCCAGGTGCGGGTGATCGAGGACGTCACGCTGACCCGTGGCGGCGCCCGCATCCAGACCGATGTCTCGGCGGTGGATGCCACGGTCGAATCGCGCCTCAATGCCATCGCGGCGCAGCTGTTCGGCGACGAGCGCAACGCGTATGCGGATCCGGCGCGTTCCGAAGATGAATAAGTCCGTCGACGCCCGCAGGCTCCGATTCCATTCCCGCCTGGAACACTGGCGTGACACGGTTGCAGCGGGTGTTCCGCTGGTGGCCGAGGGCAAACTGGTACGCATGGTCGGTCTGACGCTGGAGGCAGTGGGGTGTGAGGTCCCGGTCGGTGGGCGCTGCCGCATCGTGGGGCGGGGCCATCCGCCCATGGAGGCGGAAGCGGTGGGATTCTCCGGGCAGCGCATGCTGCTGATGCCCGTGGGCCACATCGCAGGTCTGACCCCCAACGCGCGCGTCATTCCCACGTCCCTGTCGCAGTCGATACCGGTGGACGAATCGCTGCTCGGGCGGGTGATCGACCCGATGGGTGAGCCGCTGGACGAAAAACCGCCGCCGCGCTGCCGGCATCGGGCAGCGCTGGCCGGTCGCCGGATCAATCCTCTGGGCCGGGATCCGGTTCGCGAGCCGCTCGATGTGGGCGTGCGCGCCATCAATGCCCTGTTATCGGTGGGGCGAGGCCAGCGCATGGGTTTGTTCGCCGGCAGCGGCGTCGGCAAGAGTGTGCTGCTCGGCATGATGGCCCGCTTCACCCAGGCGGACGTCATCGTCGTCGGCCTCATCGGTGAACGGGGCCGGGAGGTAAACGAGTTCATCCACGAGATTCTCGGACCGGAGGGGCTGGCCAGGGCCGTGGTGGTGGTGGCGCCGGCAGACGACCCGCCGCTGATGCGACTGCAGGGCGCGCGGGCAGCGACGGCCATTGCCGAATACTTCCGCGACCGCGGCAAGCACGTACTGCTGCTTATGGATTCCCTGACCAGATATGCCCAGGCGCAGCGCGAGATTGGGCTCGCCGTCGGCGAACCGGCTGTGACCCGGGGGTACACGCCTTCCGTGTTCGCCCAGTTGCCGCAGTTGCTCGAACGGGCCGGCAATGCCGGTCCGGGTGGGGGTTCCATCACCGGCATCTATACGGTGCTGGCCGAGGGGGACGACCAGCAGGATCCGGTAGCCGATGCCGCGCGCGCAACGCTGGACGGTCACATCGTGCTTTCGCGCAGAATCGCGGAGCGTGGCCGCTACCCGGCGGTGGACATCGAGGCTTCCATCAGTCGGGTGATGAACGCACTGGTGGATCAGCCTCATCGGCAACAGGCCCAGCGCTTCCGACAAATCTACGCATGCTTCGAACAGCATCGGGATCTGATCACAGTCGGAGCCTATCGGCGTGGTACTGATCCTGCTGTGGACGAGGCCATCCGGCTGTATCCGGAGCTCGACCGCCTGCTCGCACAGATGCCGGAGGAAGCCGTCGACTTTGCGGCCAGTCGGACGGCGCTGCAGCAGATCCTTGAAGGTGAACGACAAGTGGCAGAAGGACTGACGACATGACTCGCAACCTGAGCAGCCTGCAGACCGTGGCGCGATTGAAACAGCGCGAACAGGAGGCTGCCGCGGAACAACTCGCAAAGGCCAATGCGCAGCTCGATGTCGAGCTCGAGCGTCTGGCAACGCTGGAAGTCTATGCACGGGACTATCGGTCGCTGCCCATGCGGCAGGCCGGCCAGCTGCGACAGCTGCGTGACACGCAGCGTTTCCACCTGGAACTGCAGCAGACGCTGGAACTCCAGCAAGCCGCCGTCGCGGTGGCCCGTCAGGAGGTGGAAGCCGCCCGTGCCGAGTGGATTGCAGCGCGGCTGTCCCATGGGGCGCTGGAGAAACTCATTGCCCGGCGGGTGGCAGAACGCGAGCGCGGTCGAATGGTGATCGAGCAGCGGTTGCTCGATGACCAGGGTTGCCGCAGCACAACGGCCTCGGGCCTGGACGAGGTGTACTGAGACCAGTGCTGGCACGGCGATTGCTGCGCTGATCTGGCAGGTTGTCTGTTAGCGTTCCGGGAGACGGTGGATGATCACAGCAGGTGCCGCGGTGGACGGGATGTCGAGACTACGGGCTGCCCCGGAGGCGAAGCCCGGTACGGCAGCGGAAGCGGGCGCAGCTTCGGGTGTTCCTGGCTCGGACGAACGTTTCGGCGAGTTGCTGGCGATGTCTGCGGCGGTCGACCCGACTGCTGCTGCCTTGCTTGCACCGCTTGCGCACGATCCGGGTGATGCGCAGCGAATCCTCGTCCAGCCGCCGACCAGCGGCAATATGTTGCCGGGAGGCGGCAGATTCCTGCCGCATCTCCTGCAGGGCTTCGTAGATCCGCGGGCGGCAGCGCCCGGCGCGATTGGGACCCTGGCCCTTGATCTGCCGCAGCCGGGGTTGGGTCAGTCCGCGACCGTGCTGACCGGGGCACTGGAGCGCCGTGTCTCCAGCCGCGAGGCGCAGCCGGAATTGCTGCTCCAGCATGCGTCCAGCCAGGAGACGTTGCAGCGCGCCTCGACGCCAGCGACTGTCGTCGGCAGCGCAGCGCTGACGCCGGGCCAGCCCGGGTTCGAGCAGGCACTGGGTCAGCGACTCGTGATGATGGTGCAGCAAGGTGTGCAGCACGCCCGGATCAACATCCACCCTGAGCACCTTGGTCCGCTCGAGATCCGGATGAAGGTGGATGCCGAGGGCGCACACGTCGTGCTGCAGTCACCCCATGCCGCGGTTCGCGAGGTTCTGGAACAGGCCCTGCCCCGCTTGCGAGAAGTGCTCGGCGACGGTGGCCTTGAGCTGGTGGACGTGGACATCGGCGATTCCGGCCAGCAGGCATCGGAGCGTGACCCGGACGCGAGCAGAGGAGCGAATCGCGCTGAGCCTGATAATGGCGATGAGAGCATCGAGCGCTCTGAAAGGATCATCACCGATCCGAGCGGACTGCTGGATACCTTTGCCTGAAGCCAGCCTGCTGAAGTTCAGCCGCCGAATGAACCTGCTGGGCGCCGCGGCGTGACGTCCAGCACCTGAAATCCCTTCTTCCGTTTCTGTCACCTGCTGCGTCAAATCTCTGACGCGTTGCAATTCTCGGTTGCGCTCCGATCTGTCCTCTGCCCACGTTTCCCCTGAAAAAACAGCACTTAGCGGCTTTTTGAGCGCCGCTTGCCGGTGCTGGCATGGCTCTTGCGAAGGAAGGGCATCTGCCACCAGGAGAGCCGGCATGGCTATCGACAGAGCTGTAGACATCGACGAAGAAGTCGCGTCCGAGAGCCCGCACAAGAAACCGCGGCGCCTTTGGCTTTGGAGCCTTGTGTTGCTGATGCTCGGCGGTGGCGCCGCCGGCGCTGGCTGGTATCTGGGCCTGCTCGGTCCCGTGAGTGCGGATGGCGTAGCCGCTGAAGAACGGGTGCGGCCGCCGATCTATTTCACGCTCGACGACAACCTGGTCGTGAACTTTCAGAGTCCTGGCCGAGCCCGGTATTTGCAGGTGGGCATCGAACTCATGACGCGTGACGAATCCGCGATTCCGGTTCTTAAGCGTCATGCCGCGGTGGTCCGCAACAATCTGATCATGCTCATGAGTGATCAGACGTTCGAGGGGCTGTCCTCACGCGAGGGCAAGGAGACGCTGCAGCAGGCGGCGCTGGAAGAGGTTCAGCGCGTCCTGGTGGAGTTTCATGGCGCACCCGCGGTGGAGTCCCTGTACTTCACCGGCTTCCTGATGCAGTGAGGCGCTGACCATGGCCGGTGAGGAAATCCTTTCCCAGGACGAGATCGATGCGCTGCTCCACGGCGTCGAGAGCGGCGACGTCGAAACCGACGATGTCTATCGCCTTCACGACGGTGTGCCGCGCGCAGTAGACCTGGCGGCCCACGAGAAGATCGTCCGCGGCCGCATGCCGACCCTGGAGATGATCAACAACCGCTTCTGCCGGAACTTCCGCGTAAGTCTGTTCGGATTGCTGCAGCGCGCAGCGGAGGTGTCGTTCCAGGGCATTCGTGTCACCAAGTTCTCCGAGTACATGCACACCCTTGCGGTACCCACGAGCCTGAACATGGTGAAGCTGTCGCCCCTTTCCGGGACCGGCCTTGCGGTTTTCGACGCGCGCCTGGTGTTTGCGCTGGTGGAGAATTTCTTCGGCGGTGACGGGCGCCTCTACACCCGCGTCGAAGGTCGTGAGTTCTCCGCGATGGAGAACCGCGTGATTCAGATGACGCTGCAGCGTGCCTTCACGGACATGCAGGATGCCTGGGCCCCGGTTCTTGATGTGTCTTTCGACTACGTCAGTTCCGAAGTGAATCCCCAGTTCGCCAACATCGTCAGTCCGACTGAGATCGTTGTGGTGTCGACCTTCCTGCTCGACCTCGATGGCATGGGCGGTGAGATTCATCTCACGCTGCCCTACTCGATGATCGAGCCGATCCGCGAGTTGCTCGACGCAGGGGTACAGAGCGACCGGGACCTGAGGGACGATCGCTGGGGTACGTCCATCCGCCGCGAGATGGAATCGGCGGAGGTGGAGCTGCACGCCGATCTCCTCGAGGCGCGCATCAGTCTCAGTGATCTGCTCGCCATCAAGGCCGGCGACATTCTGCCGGTGGAACTCCCTGATGAAGTGGTGCTTTGCGCCGAAGGGATAGAGCTCTTCAGCGGGCAGGTGGGCGTTGCCAACGGCAACAACGCGATTCGCATCCTCAAGCGTCTGGGTCCGGGACGGACAGGCAGCACGACCCGGCCGGTCGCGCGCAAGCGCGCGGGGCAGGGAAGCGGGCATGACAATTTCGCGCCGCAATCCGTCGGCGCACAGGTGGAGTAGGCGGCAATGAGTGAGACAGAACGTGATGCGGAACTTGCCGGTGAGTGGGCCGCGGCACTGGAGCAGCAGGATGAGGCCGCCCCTGCTGGCGTGGCCGAACCCGCGCCTAAAGCGGACGCCGGGGATGGCCAGCGCAACCTGGACCTGGTGCTGGACATCCCGGTGACCATCTCCATGGAAATCGGGCGGGTGAAGGTGCCCATCCGCAACCTGCTGCAACTCACCCAGGGCTCCGTGGTGGAACTCGAGCGCCTGGCTGGCGAACCGCTGGATGTGATGGTGAATGGAACCCTCATCGCTCACGGCGAAGTGGTGGTCGTCAACGAACGCTACGGCATCCGTTTCACCGATGTCGTGAGTCCGGCAGAGCGCGTGCAGCGGCTGCGTTGATGATGTTTCCACGCGCACTCCCCATGCTGTTCCTGCTGTTGCCCGGCGTCTGCGTGGCGCAGGGCAACGCCGCTACACCGGGGCTCGGTCAACTGCTCAAGCTGGTTTTCGGGCTGCTGGTGGTCATCGCGATCATCATCGCGCTGGCTCGCTTCCTGCCCCGCATCGGCGGTATGCAGCCACTGGATGGTGGTCGTTTCCGCATCGTCTCTGCGCTCTCCGTGGGGCAGCGGGAGCGGATCGTGCTACTGCAGGTCGGGGACAGGCAGGTGGTCGTGGGCGTGGCGCCGGGGCAGGTGAACACGCTGCATGTGCTCGAGGAACCGCTGGAAACCGCGCCATTGACGCGGGCTGGAGGCGTCGAGGCCGGCCCCGCCGGATGGCTGGCCCGTACCCTCGCAGGAGGTCGGCGGTGACCATCATGCTGACCAAGCGACTGCTTGGCGCCGGCGTCGGTCTGGCACTGCTGCTGCTGAGCCCGACCGGTCAAGCGCAGGCGACCATGGATCTGCTAACGGTCACGGGCGCCGACGAGAGCATCGAAACCTGGTCGGTCAGCCTGCAGGTGCTGGTGTTCATGACCCTGTTGAGCGTGCTGCCGGCGCTGCTCATCACCATGACGTCCTTCACCCGGATTATCATAGTCCTTGCCATTCTCCGGCAGGGCCTCGGGACGCAGCAGACGCCGTCGAACCAGGTTCTGGTGGGTATTGCGCTGTTTCTCACCTTCTTCGTGATGGCTCCCGTAGGCGAGCAGATCAACGCAGAAGCCCTGCAGCCGTACCTGGAGGAGACGCTGGCCCCTGATGAGGCGCTGCGGTCTGCGGCGGAACCGCTGCGGGCGTTCATGCTCGCGCAGACGCGGGAAAGTGATCTCGCGCTGTTCGCCGGGCTCGCCGGCAACGGGCCTCTGGAAGGTCCGGAGCAGGTGCCGTTCTCACTGCTGTTGCCGGCATTCGTCACCAGTGAACTGAAGACGGCGTTCCAGATCGGTTTTCTCCTGCTGATCCCGTTCCTGGTGGTGGACCTCGTGGTCGCAAGTGTCCTCATGTCCATGGGGATGGTGATGCTGTCGCCGCTGATCATCTCGCTGCCGTTCAAGATCATGTTGTTCGTGCTCGTCGATGGCTGGTCGCTGGTGATGACCACGCTGGCCGGCAGTTTTTTCATTTAGGGCAATGCGATGACTCCAGACGATGTCATGCAGGTGGGCAACAACGCCATGTGGATCGCGATCCTCCTGGCGGCGCCCATTCTGCTGACCGCCCTGGCTATCGGCGTGGCCATCGGCATGGTGCAGGCCGCCACGCAGATTCAGGAAATGACCCTGTCCTTCATTCCCAAACTGCTCGGCGTCATCGGGGTGTTGGTGCTTGCCGGGCCGTGGATGCTGGCGGTGGTTCTGGACTGGTTCCGGGAACTCATCCTCGACATCCCGATGCTGTTGGGATGAACGGGTCCATGGCGCTGCTGCAGCTCGGTGAACAGGAACTTCTGGCCTGGATCAATGCGGTGCTGTGGCCCTTCGTCCGCATCGGAGCGCTGCTGCTCGCGGCGCCACTGTTCGGAGCGAGAACGGTGCCGGTTCGAGCCCGCGTGCTGCTGGCGCTGACGCTGGCCCTGATCGTTGCGCCCGGCGTGGACGTCCCGGCAGACACTCAGCCGCTGTCGGCAGCGGGCGCGTTGCTGCTGGTGCGCGAAGTGGTGATCGGCGCGAGCATGGGCTTTCTGCTGCAACTCGTGTTCGGCGCCATGGCCATGGCTGGAGAGATCGTGGCCCTGTCCATGGGTCTCGCGTTTGCAAGCATGGTCGATCCGGAGCGTGGCGTCAGCGTACCGCTGGTGGGCCAGTACTTCGTCATCTTCGCAACGCTCCTGTTCCTGACGTTCGACGGCCATCTGGCACTGCTGACGCTGCTGGTGGAGAGCTTTCAGCTGCTGCCGCCCGCGGCCACCGGGTTGCCCACCGGCGGTTTCTGGCAGCTGGTGGGTTGGGGCAGCGCCATGTTCGAAGCAGCCGTGTTCGTCGCGTTGCCCGCATCCGCGGCCTTGCTCGTGGCCAGCGTCTCCATGGGTCTCATCGCGCGCAGTGCGCCGCAGCTGAACATCTTTGCTGTCGGTTTTCCGATGACCCTGGTGCTCGGGATGGTGACGCTGTTGCTGGTCATGCCGTCCCTGCCGCTGCAGCTCGAGCAGGTGCTCGACTCCGCGTTCACGCTCTCCCGGAGCATGCTGGAGAGCTGGCGATGAGCGATAACAGCAACGAGCAGGCGCAGGAAAAAACAGAGCAGCCGACACCGAAGCGGCTGGAGCAGGCGCGGGAGAAGGGGCAGGTCCCGCGCTCCAAGGAACTCAACACGATGGCGGTGATGGCGACCGGAGCAGCCGGATTGATGCTGTTCGGGGGCTGGATGCTGTCGGGCCTCGCGCAGCTGCTGGTGACCGGGCTGACCTTCCCTGGCTCCTCCGAAGCGGCCACCAGTGATGCGGTGGAGCTGCTGGCGAGCAGCGTGCTGTCCGCGCTGTGGTTGCTCGCTCCACTGCTGCTGATGCTGATGGTGTCTGCCCTGGCAGGTCCCGCACTGCTCGGGGGCCTCGTGTTCAGTGCGGAAGCGGCGCGCCCGAAGCTCGAGCGTCTGAGCCTGCTGAAGGGACTGAAGCGGATCTTTTCCCTGCAGGGCCTGATGGAGCTCGGCAAGACGCTGCTGAAGTTCGCTGTCCTCACCGGCATGGCCGCGGCCCTGCTGTGGTGGATGGCGGATGATCTTCTCGCCCTTGGCGGCAAGGCGCCGCGTCAGGGTATGGCGGAAGCCGCGGCCATGGTGCAGCTGGCGTTCCTGTGCCTGACCGGAGGTCTCCTGCTGGTGGCCGCTGTGGATGCACCGTTCCAGCTTTGGAATCACTTCAAGCAGTTGCGGATGACCCGGCAGGAAGTCAAGGACGAGCTCAAGCAGACCGAAGGCAATCCGGAGATGCGGGCCAGGTTGCGCCGCGTCCAGCAGGAAATCGCCAGCGGCCGGATGATGGAGGATGTCCCGAAGGCCGACGTCATCATCACCAACCCCACCCACTACGCGGTTGCATTGCGTTACAGCGACCAGCCCGACCGCGCTCCGCGGGTGGTGGCCAAGGGCCAGGATCAGGTGGCACTGCGCATTCGCGAGCTGGCCCGGACCCATCGCGTGGCGATCTGCTCCGCGCCACCGTTGACGCGCGCCATTTACTTCAACACCGACATCGGCCAGGAAATACCGGCGGGGCTCTATCTCGCCGTGGCGCGCGTGCTGGCGTGGGTCATGCAATTGAAGACGGCCCACCGCACGGGCGCGCCGCCGCCTGAGTTCCCGACGGACCTGCCGGTTCCGCCTGATCTCGAACAGACCCGGAGACATCGCTCATGACGGCGCTGACACAGCCCGCCAGTCGCTGGCAGGTACTTGGCCTGGGTACGCCGCTGCTGGTGCTGGCGTTGCTGGGAATGATGATCCTGCCGTTGCCGCCGCTGGCATTGGACGTGCTGTTCACGTTCAACATCGCCCTGGCGCTGATCGTCATCCTGATGGCGGTGTACTCCAAGCGGCCCCTGGATTTCAGCGTCTTTCCCACCATCCTGCTGGTAGCCACGCTGCTGCGGCTGGCGTTGAACATCGCTTCGACCCGCGTCGTCCTGCTCAATGGCCACACCGGCACCGATGCTGCCGGGCAGGTGATTCAATCCTTCGGTGAGTTCGTCATCGGCGGCAATTACGCAGTCGGTCTGGTGGTGTTCGCCATACTCGTGATCATCAACTTCGCGGTGGTGACCAAGGGTGCGGGCCGGGTGTCGGAAGTCAGCGCCCGCTTCACCCTCGACGCCATGCCCGGCAAGCAGATGGCCATCGATGCCGACCTCAACGCCGGCATCCTCACCCAGGAAGACGCGCGCAAGCGGCGGGAGGAAGTGTCCCAGGAGGCGGACTTCTACGGTTCCATGGATGGTGCCAGCAAGTTCGTTCGCGGCGATGCGGTAGCAGGAATTCTGATCCTGTTCATCAACATCATCGGCGGTCTGATCATCGGTACCGTCTCCCATGGCATGGCCCTGGCCGACGCCGCCACCAACTATGTCCTGCTGACCATCGGCGATGGTCTGGTGGCTCAGATTCCGTCCCTGGTGCTGTCCACCGCCACCGCCATCATCGTCACCCGGGTGTCAGCGGCCCGCGACATGGGGCAGCAGGTGAGCGAGCAGTTGCTCGGCAATCCGCGCGCCCTGTTCACCGCTGCCGGCGTGGTCGGCGCGCTGGGTCTGGTGCCGGGTATGCCCAGCCTCGTCTTCCTCACGCTGGCGGGCGCGCTGGGCGGCTTCGGCTATCTGGTGCAGTCACGGCAGGAGGTGTCGGCAGCACCTGAGGATCCGGTGGAGAAGGCCCGGTCTGCGCCCGATGCCGAGGACCGGGACCTGTCCTGGGATGACGTTCCCACGGTGGACCTGGTGGGTCTGGAACTCGGTTACCGGCTCATTCCCCTGGTGGACCGCAGCCAGGGTGGCAGCCTGATGGCCCGTATCAAGGGTGTCCGCCGCAAGCTCTCGCAGGAGCTGGGATTTCTGCTGCATCCGGTTCACATCCGCGACAACCTGGAGCTGCCCCCGACCGGGTATCGCCTGAGCCTGCAGGGTGTACCCGCAGGGGAAGGAGAAGTCGCTCCGGACAAGGAACTGGCCATCAATCCCGGACGGGTCTACGGCACGATCCGCGGGCAGGCGACACGGGATCCCGCCTTCGGGCTCGAGGCGGTCTGGATTGATGCCGGTGATCGCGAGGAGGCCCAGTCGCTCGGCTACACGGTGGTCGATCCCGCCACGGTGATCGCCACCCACACCAGTCGCATTCTCAAGGAACACGCGCATGAATTGCTCGGCCATGAAGAGGTCCAGCAGCTGCTCGATGTTCTGACCCGATCCAATCCCAAGCTCGGCGAGAGTCTGGTGCCCAAGACGCTGGAGCTTGGCGTAGTGCTGAAGGTGCTGAAGAACCTGCTGGCGGAAGAGGTGTCGGTCCGGGATATCCGCAGCATCGCCGAAGCTTTGGCGCAGAACGCGCCGAATAGTCAGGATCCTGACGTTCTCACGCAGGCCGTTCGCAGTGAATTGCGGCGCGCCATCGTCCAGCAGATCGCGCCGGACGCGGCAGAAGTGCCTTTGATTGCACTTGACCCGTCGCTGGAACAGATCTTGCGACAGTCGATTACGGGCCGGAATGGTGGCATGGCCATCGAGCCGGGGCTGGCGGAGAGGCTGCAGACATCCGTGAAAGACATCATCACCAAGCACGAGATGAACGGGGAACCTTCGATATTGGTGGTGTCTCCGGACATCCGCATGTGGATGGCGCGCTGGTTGCGGTCGTCCATGTCGGGTCTGCACGTCCTCGCCTATAGCGAGATCCCGGACAACCGCCAGGTTCGCGTAGTGGCAACGGTCGGTAACGACCGCAGTCTGCCGCACGTCGCACCGTCCATTGGCAGCAGCGTCACTCAGGAGACTGTTGAGCAATGAAGATAAAACGGTACATGGCTCCAGACATGCGGCGCGCCATTCATCTGGTGCGCCGGGAGGAGGGCGCGGACGCCGTGATTCTCTCGAGCCGTTCGGTAGAGGGTGGCGTGGAGATCGTCGCTGCATCCGACTACGACCAGCAACTGGTAGCGGAGATGTCGCTGGCGGCATCCATGCGCGAGGCTGACGTGGCGCTCACGGCTGGCGGTGAAGATCTGACGGACGAGCGCAGCCTGCCCGTCAGTAGGCTGGAGCAGACCGCAGCGCGGGTACAGGCCACAGGCGAAGAGAAGCCGGTCGCGGCCGTCGATCTGGACCCTGCGCTGAAAGCCATGCAGGCGCAACTCGACGTGATGCAGGGCATGTTGAGGGAGCAGTTCGCCCAGCTCTCCTGGGCGGATCTGCGGACGTTCCAGCCCGAGCGTGCGCTGCTGATGCGTGGTGTCGCCTCCCTCGATCTGGATCCCGAACTGGCCGAGGAACTGGTTGCCGGTGTGTCGCAACCCGGGAATCCCGATGGGGCCTGGCGCGAAGTGGTCTTTGGCCTGGCCCGCAGGCTGCGTGTCGTCGCTCGTGACCCCATCGACTCCGGCGGTGTGTTCACGCTGGTCGGACCCACCGGCGTAGGCAAGACCACGACCCTGGCCAAACTCGCGGCGCGGCATTGTCTTCGCCATGGACGCGATTCGCTCGCGCTGATCACTACCGACAGTTTTCGTATGGCCGCGCAGCGTCAGCTCGATGCCTACGGCGAAATCCTCGGTGTCGACGTTCACCGCGCGGATACTGCCGAGACCCTGCAGATGCTGCTGCAGCGGTTTTCCAACAAGCGGCTGATTCTCATCGACACGGCAGGCATGGCCCCGCGGGACTGCCGTCTCGCGGGCTATCTCGGTCAACTCGACGGCTGCCCGGACATCAAGCGTTTCCTGGTGCTGTCGGCCAATGCCCAGCGTGCCGCCATGAACGATGCCGTGCAGGCATTCGGCGGCGGCGGACTCGCCGGCGTCGCCCTGACCAAGCTCGATGAGGTGCCGGCGCTCGGCCCGGCCTTGTCGATACTCATTCGCACTGGGCTTCCCGCAGCCTGGCTCTGCGACGGCCAGCGGGTCCCTGAGGATCTCAAGGTGGCGCGGGCGGTGCACCTGGTGAGTTGGGCCATTCGGCGTCCGGCGGAAAAAGAAACCCATGATTCACCGTTGCCACCGGCATTCGAGCGGCACGCATCCACTAAGGAGATGGCACATGCGGCAGTATGAGACAGACCAGGCCAGCGGTCTGCGCCGATTGATCGGCGGTGAAGGCGTCAAGGTGATCGCCGTCACCAGCGGCAAAGGCGGAGTTGGCAAGACCAACGTCTCCGTGAATCTGGCGGTGGCCCTGGCCCAGCGGGGGCGCTCGACGCTGCTCCTGGATGCGGACCTGGGCCTCGCCAATGTGGATGTGCTGCTCGGCCTGCAGCCAACGGCGAATCTGGCCGCGGTGATGAGTGGCGAACGGGACCTCGAGGAGGTCATCGTCGACGGGCCCGCCGGTGTGCGGATCATCCCCTCGGCTTCCGGTGTGAGCACCATGGTGAACATGGGCGCTCGCGATCAGGGGGGACTCATCAGCGCCTTTGCCGGTCTCCCGTTCGGTGTCGACGTGATGGTCGTGGATACGGCGGCAGGCATCGACGGCGTCGTCATGGGTTTCTGCCAGGCCGCCCACGAGGTGCTGGTGGTGGTGTGCGACGAACCTGCCTCCATTACGGACGCCTACGCGGTGATCAAGGTCCTGTCCCGAGAGCGAGGAATCAGGCGATTCCAAGTGCTGTGCAACCGGGTCCAGGACACAAGCCAGGGAGCAGCACTGTTCCGCAAGCTGTTCGCTGTCTGCGAACGCTTCCTCGATGTCAGCCTGCAGCACTGCGGAAACGTGCCGGAAGACGCCACCCTCGGACGTGCAGTTCGCCTGCAGCGGGCAGTGGTGGACGGTTTTCCGTCAAGTCCGTCCGCTCGGGCATTCAAGGAACTGGCAGGACGTGCCGATAAGTGGTCTGTGCCCGCGATGCCATCGGGCCAGCCGGCGTTCTTTCTGGAGCGTTCGCTGGTCCCGGCCGTGGCCCCCCAGCCTGTGGGGGCAGAGTGATGTACGCAGCCATGGGAAGAGACAAGGGCGAGGTGGTGGTCGAGCAGCACATGGATCTGGTGCGTCGGCTCGCGCATCACCTCATGGGCAGGCTGCCATCGTCGGTGCAGCTCGATGACCTGATCCAGGCAGGCGTGGTGGGACTGCTGGAAGCGGCGCGTCATTTCGATGACAGCCATGGGGCCAGCTTCGAGACCTACGCCGGGATACGCGTTCGTGGCGCGATGCTCGACGAAGTCAGGCGCCAGGACTGGTCGCCGCGGTCTGCTCACCGCGCAAGCAGGGAGATCAGTGAGGCGGTACGCAGAGTCGAGGGTCGAACAGGCCGGGAAGCTTCGGCCGCAGAGATCGCCAGGGAGCTTGGCGTCGAGTTGGAGGCATACCACGGCATGCTCCGGAAGGTCGCGGAAGGGCGGGTGTTCAGCCTGGAGGACATGTTCGGAGCGGATCAGAGCGCGGACGACATGTTGTCTGGCGAGAGTGATGATCCGGCCCGGGAGTGCGTACGAAGGAACTTCTCGGATGCCGCGGCCGAGGCGATTGCAAATCTTCCTGAGCGTGAACAGCTGGTGCTGTCGCTCTACTACGACCAGGAACTGAACCTCAAGGAGATCGGCGAAGTGCTTGGTGTAAGTGAGTCGCGTGTATGCCAGATCCACGGCCAGGTCCTGGTCCGGTTGCGCGCACGTCTTACCGACTGGACTTTCGACGAAGTGACTGCCTGACGGCATGGGCCGCGCGCATGCCGCGTCCGGTCCGGACCTGACAATCGAGAATGGGAACGTCACATGGACAAGGCAATGAAGGTGCTGATCGTCGACGACTACTCGACGATGCGAAGGATCATCAAGAACCTCCTGCGTGAGCTGGGTTACACGAACACCATCGAGGCCGACGATGGTGAGACTGGCCTGGCGGAACTCAAGAAGGGCGGTGTGGATTTTCTCATCACCGATTGGAACATGCCCAACATGCCGGGCATCGAGCTGCTGCAGAACGTGCGCAAAGATCCAGTCCTCAAGGACCTGCCAGTGTTGATGGTCACGGCGGAAGCGAAACGGGAGCAGATCGTCCAGGCCGCCGAGGCCGGCGTCAACGGCTACGTCGTCAAGCCGTTCACGGCCCAGACCCTGCAGCAGAAGATCGATCGGATCTTCGAGCGCCAAGCCGAAGCAGGTTGACACCGATGACAGCCCAGGCGCGACGGTCGGACGAATTGCTGGAGCATGCCCGTGCGCTGGTCCAGGCATTGGAGACAGGCGATGAGCGGGCACAGGCCCTGGCCATTCAATGGATCGCCGGTGGCGAACTGATGGTCTGGCAACGGGAGCTCAAGCAGATCGCTGAGAGCCTGCGGGATACGCTGTGTGGAAGTCAGGTCACGCGGGAACTGTCGCGACTCGCGCACAGGGAACTGCCCGATGCGAAGCAGAGTCTCGGCTATGTCCTCGAGCTGACCGAGGATGCGGCTCACCGAACCCTCGAG
The DNA here is from genome assembly GCA_007122315.1 of Pseudomonadales bacterium. Taxonomy (GTDB): domain Bacteria; phylum Pseudomonadota; class Gammaproteobacteria; order Pseudomonadales; family Azotimanducaceae; genus SLTB01. Next base: position 20,597 of record SKUB01000196.1, read on the forward strand.
GCGGTCGAGAACGCCCTGCCGCTTGCCGCCAATCTCGCCCGCTCCGTGGGGGAGTGCAAACTGCGGTGGCAGGCCTCCAGCACGCCCGTGCCTGCGGAGGGCGACGAGGCATTCCTGGCGCTGCTTGACCGCGCCGAAACCGAGTGCACGGAGCTCAAGGCCAGCCTTTCTGACGTACTGATGGCGCAGGGCTTTCAGGACCTGACCGGACAGATCATTCGCCGCGTTGGGGATCTGGTTAGCGAGCTCGAGCAACATCTGGCGGCACTTGGTCCCGTTCCCGAGGACGGCGAAGCCCCGCGCGCAGAAGCTCTGCATCGTGGCATCGGTACACAGGTTCCGGGCTCGGATGCGTCCGGTTCAGTCAGTGGCCAGGACGACGTGGACGACCTGCTGGCGCAGCTGGGTGTTTAGGGTTGTGCCCTCGCCGGGTCAGGAGCCTGGCACAGTCGTTACGCGGCAGACGTCCGTAGCACGGCTGAATTCGTGGTGACACGGTGGAGTAGCGGTGAGTCATGGACTTCCTGAGTGTCATTGGCGTCATTCTCGGCTCGGCCGCCATCTTTGGTGGCAGTTTGGCCAAAGGCAGCGGCTTGGCTGCGCTGTGGAACGGCGCGGCCTTTCTGATCGTGATCGTGGGTACGTTCGCCGCGGTGCTGGTTCAGGTGCGCTTGCAGGCTTTCGCTCACGGTCTGGCTATCCTGCGCTGGGTCTTCGTCTCACCGCTTCGCGACGGTGAGGAACTGCTTGCGAAAGTGCTCGCATGGAGCCAAGTCGCGCGGAAGGAGGGGCTGCTCGGGCTCGAGGACCTCACCGAGGAGGAGCCGGATCCTTTCATCCGCAAGGGGCTGCAGCTGCTGGTCGACGGCGCGGAGCCTGAAAGCATCCGCCATATCATGGATCTCGAGAGTTCGAGCCGCGAACAGTTCGATCATCAGGGTGCGAAGGTGTTCGAGAGCCTGGGGATCTACGCGCCCACGCTGGGTATCGTCGGCGCGGTGATGGGGCTGATGGCGGTCATGCAGAATCTGGCAGAGCCGGAGAAGCTCGGTGCGGGTATTGCGGCGGCTTTCGTGGCCACGATCTACGGTATCGCATCGGCGAATCTGCTCTTCCTGCCGATCGGAAACAAGCTCAAGACGATCATCAGCGGTATCGGCGATCAGCGGGATCTGATCGTCGAAGGCCTCGTCGGCATTGCCCGCGGCGACAATCCTCGCAGCATCGAAACCCGGCTGCGCGGCTATCTGATCTAGAGGACGTTTCGCTGTGGCACGTCGGCGGGTCCAGGAAGAGCATGTCAATCACGAGGCGTGGGCGATCCCGTACGGCGATCTGATCACGCTGCTGCTCGCGTTTTTCGTGGTCATGTACGCGCTATCTTCAGTGAACGAAGGCAAGTACCGCGTGCTCTCCGATTCCCTGGTCGCGGCTTTCCGGGGCGCACCGAAATCACTGGAGCCTATACAGATCGGTGAGCTGTCGAAGTCCTTTCACGAGTTGCATCTCAGTGAACAGCGTACGCTGGTGCCGTTGGAGGTCGAGGCTTTCATCCGCGACGACGATTCCGGCTTGCGGAGTCGCGACGTGGGATGGAGCGTTCGCGGCGATGACTTCGACACGCCAGCAAGCCAGGACTGGGCTGAACGCATGATCGAATCGCTGTTCCAGGCGATCGTCTCCGAACTGAACGAGCTCATCGAGGAGGACCTGGTCACCGTCAGACAGAACCAGTACTGGCTCGAGGTGGAGATCAACACGAGCCTGCTGTTCGAGACGGCAAGCGCACAGCTTGCAGATCAGGCCGAAGCCATCGTTGCGCGGCTGGCGGGCATTCTGGCGCAGGCCGACATACGGCTTCAGGTCGAGGGCCACACCGACTCGCGTCCGATCAACACAGAAATATTTCCCTCGAACTGGGAACTGTCCACGGCGAGGGCTGCCAATGTGGTGCGCATGTTCGGCAACAATGGCGTGGATCCGGCGCGCATGGCTGCGGTCGGGTTCGGAGAGTTCCGACCGGCAGCGGACAATTCGACCCAGGCCGGCCGTACCAAGAACCGGCGCGTGATCATCGTCGCCATGGCGAAACGGGACGACCACGCAGTGGATACCCGAGTTGCGGAGATGAATGCCCCGGGCATTTGATGCTGCCCGAACGTGGACGAAGCGGAGTGGCCGTCGCTGCTCATTCCCCTGCCGAAGGAGTGAACGTGATGCGTAGCATCGGACCAAGAGACCCCGTTCTGCCCGTGAGACCCGTAGCACCGGTAAGGCGTCCAGGTGTCGAGGATGATTCCCCCAGGGATCGTCGCCGCGACGGCGACGACTACAGGACTGGCCGGAAGCGCGCCGATCCCGATGGACCAGGACGGTCCTCCACCGGTGGTGTGGACGAGATGGCCTGAACGCCGACAAAGTTCGGGGTCGGTCAGGGGCGCTCAAGAACACCATTCGCGAACTCAAGATTGACCGCTTACGTGCCGATAACAACTTAGCGTGCGGTGCTCTGCATGACCAGGACAGGAAGGTGCCTGTTGTCCCAGGCGCGCTGCACGAGTCGCAGGTGATCCTGCAGAACTGAGTTGGTCGGACCGAGAGTGGTTGTCCCATGGGTATCGTCGTTGGAAGCCTCGTTGTCATCGTTTCGGTTCTCGGTGGCTTCATGGCGCATGGTGGTCAACTGTTGGCCATCTGGCAGCCCTTTGAAATCGTCATCATCTGCGGCGCAGCCTTGGGCGCGTTCGTCATTGCCAATCCGCGATCGACAGTGATGAAGGTGGGGCGGTCGATTCCCGCCATCTTCAAGGCCGGGCCCTACGGTAAGGACCGTTACCTCGAACTGCTGCGATTCATGCACGCTCTGTTCGCCAAGTCGCGGAAAGAGGGTCTCATCGGCATCGAGTCCGACATCGATGATCCGCAGAACAGTGAGCTGTTCCAGGCCTTTCCGGCACTGCTCCAGGATGCGTCCACACGAACCTTCATTCAGGACTACATGCGATTGATCATCGGCGGCGAGATGGACGCGTTTCAGCTCGAAAACCTGATGGATGTGGAGCTCGAGACCCACCATCATGATGTCGCCGAACCGGGCCATGCGCTCAATCGGGTCGCTGATGCGCTCCCCGGTTTCGGAATTGTGGCTGCTGTGCTCGGGATCGTGAATACCATGCAGGCCCTTGGCGGGCCGGTGGAGGAGATCGGCCAGCTCGTGGCGGCTGCTCTGGTGGGAAGTTTCCTGGGCATTCTTCTTGCGTACGGTTTCGTGGGACCGCTGTCCACCGCGCTCAGCCAGCGTGGTGAGGAGGAGGCGCAGTTCTTCACGACCATCAAGACCTGTCTGCTGGCCAGCCTGCGCGGCTACGCACCCAAAGTTGCGGTGGAATTCGGTCGTAAGTCCATTCCCAGCAAGCTGCGGCCTGGCTTCGACGATCTCGAAGCCGAGCTCAAGGCTGAGCGCCGCTGAGACCGCTGGAGTGCCTGCCGTGTCTGAACAGCCCATCGTCATCAAGCGCATCTTCAAGGTCGACGGTCATCACGGCGGGTCCTGGAAAGTGGCGTTTGCCGACTTCGCCACGGCCATGATGGCGTTCTTCCTGCTGATGTGGATCATGGGCCAGACCACGGAGGAGCAGAAGGGTGCGATTTCCGAGTTCTTCAACAATCCTTCTGCGGTGCCCGGCACCAGCAGCATACCGCCCGCTGCGGCATCATTCGGTGATGGCGGCCCGAGTAACGCCATGATCGACCTCGGCGGCAGCATGGAACTGCCGCGGGCAGACAACGCCGAGCTCGATGCCGCCGAGACGAACCGGGCGATGCTCAAGGATCTCCGTCAGGAGCTGATGCAGGCCATGGAAGAGCAGTCCGGGCTTGCAGACTATACGGACCACATCCTCATCGACATCAGTCCCGAAGGGCTGAGGATACAGATCGTCGACCAGGAGAGGCTGTCCATGTTTCCGCTGGGCAGTGCCAGCCTCGAACCCTTTGCGCGGCATCTGATCGGTCAACTGGCAGGGATTCTCGGCAAGGACGACCTTCTCATCAGCATTTCGGGGCACACGGATTCGCTTCCGCTGGTTCGGGCGGGTTACAGCAACTGGGAGCTCTCCACGGATCGTGCCAATGCGGCCCGCCGCGCACTGGTCGAGGCCGGCTTGGACGAGGCAAGGCTTGGGCGGGTCGTGGGGCTCGGCTCGACCGTTCCGTTGCTTGACGAGGATCCCGCCCACGCCGTGAATCGCCGCATTTCCATATTGGTGATGAATCAGGAAGCCATCGATTCGATGCGCGCCGCAGCGCGGGGACTCGTGGTGAGCAAGTGAGGCTCTGCGGCGCTGAGGATGGAGGGATGGACTGGCGCCGCTCTCAGTTACTGGTTAAGCGCGTGCGACTCACAGAGCCAGCATCTCACCGACTTCCTGGGCGTCCTCACGGACGGCCATGATGATGTCGGCATCCACACCGAGGCGTTCAGCCTGCGGCATCTGCATGATCGCTTCCTGATCCACGTCTTCGTTGCGCTCTCCAGCTGCGATCGCAACGGCGACTCCGAGCAGGTCATTGATGTCGTGGGAGTAGTCCTGTTGCTCATCGGGTGTGGACTGCTGGCCGATGGCCTGAATGGCCTGCTCTGGCAGATTCCAGGACTCTGCGATGGCACTGCCGACGATGGGGTGCCAGTCGTCGATGAGTCCTGAGGCGGCTCCCTCGCCCTGTGTCGAGTCCATTTTGAGCCCGCAGCGGCTGAGGATGTAAATCCGTCCGATGTTGTGGACCAGTCCCAGCGTCAGCATCTCGTCTGGATGGGCGCGCCGGGTCCGGCGTGCCAGGGCATGACAGAGTCCGGCGACCATTCTGCTCCGTTCCCATTCCGGATCGAGCAGATGCTGAATGCGGCGGAACTCCTCGGCCCTGCGCAGCTGCTGCAGGGCGAACTGCATGCTGATGCTTCGGACGAGCTTCAATCCAAGCCGCGCGATGCCCGTGACGAGGCTGGTGGTTTCGGAGCCGCTGCGGCGATAGATCACCGAGTTCGCCACTTTCAGCAGCGTGCCTGCGAGGATGGGTTCGCTGGCCACCAGGTCGGCGATCTGTTCGGCGCTGCAGTCCTCCCTGTCGAGGGCGGCGCGGATCAGCACCACCACTTCGGGCAGCGAGGGCAGTTGCAGTTCTCCGCTTGACAGCTCTGCTGCGAGATCCTTGATGATTCGAAACGCGACGCTTTCCTCGCTCCGGTCGGTTTCGGTTCTAAGCATCGTTCGTGCCTCGGCGTCCACAATCATGCTGCCGTTCTCCGCCTGGAATGCATTCCGCTAGTCAGAGGTGTCGGCAGCAGGTGGGATAACTTGAGGGCCGGCTCACAGGGCGGCGAACATTGCGCCATGTGCCCATTGCACGGCATCCGGATAAAGTGCCGCGAGCCGCTCCAGGGGCAGGTCCGATGCCGCTTCGCGGGCCGACTCCCATTGGCCACGCTCATAGGCGATGACGCAGCGTAACGCGCGCCCGTAGCGACCCTCTCCTCGCAGCAGTGCGGCAGTCGCCTCGGCGCTCAGCGGCAGCTGACCCAGGACGTCGGCCAGCGGTTGATCCATGAACGCATCGAGGGTCGAAAACAGCCCAATGGTGAAAGCCGTGCCCGCATCGTGATCGGGAAGCAGGGCGCAAAGTTGCTCCGTCATGCGGGCCCGCGTCAGTGTCAGGAGCAGCAGTTCAGCGTGCTTGTCGTCCGCCCGCGCGATGGCCGTCAGGCTGACCCAGCGCTTGACCGCATCGAGACCGATGTAGACGACGGCCCTGTGAACCGAGGTCACCCGCTTGGGGAGTCCCACCGCAGCGGAGTTGATGAAACGCATGAGCCGGTAGCTCAGCCCCGGATCCTGAGCCACCAGGTCGGTCACCTGCTCGATGGTCGTAGAAGGGTCGTGAAGGGTGCTCAGAAGGCGCAGCGTCGCGAGTCTGTTGGCCGGCAGGCGGGAGCCGGTGATGATATTGGGCCGGGCGAAGAAGTAACCCTGAAAGTAGTCGCATCCGAGTTCGAGCAGGGCTTTGTACTGGCCATGGGTTTCCACTTTCTCTGCGAGCAGCTTGACGCCGAGGGGTGCCAGATGCTCCACGTGGCGTGCGACTTCCTCGGAGCCCAGCGCCAGTACGTCGAGCTTGATGATCGTGGTCCACTCGATGAGAGGCTGCCAGCGCGGCGCGAGTACGAAGTCATCGAGTGCAAGCCGGTAACCCATCAGGGCCAGCTCGCGAACGGACCTCACCAACGCGTCATCCACCACGACATCCTCGAGAATTTCCAGCACCACGCGCTCAGGAGGCAGCGTCAATGCGGCGCCGGAGACGAGAAAGTCATGGGTCACGTTGATATAGGCCGTGTCCTGAGCAACGAGGCGGTCGAGGCCGATGTCCATCAGCGCGGCCGTGACGACGTGGGCGGTGGCGTACTCGCCATCATGGACTTCTGCATGGTCGAGCTGATCCCCCCGGTAAAGAAGCTCATAGCCATGCAAGCTGTGCGCGCGGTCGAATATCGGCTGGCGCGCCACCATCACCGTGGAGGCGGGCGACTGGCGGCGCTCGATCCCGCTGTGGGGCTCGATCACGGTCATGAGCTCCGATCCTCAGTAGCGCTCCTGCGCTGGCCTGGCCGAATCATGACGGCAGCTCCTTTGGATGCCCGTGCGCTACGGCTGCGCTTACTGACCGAGGGCTTCCTCGATGGCCTCGGTCAGGGCGCGGATCGAGAACGGTTTGATGAGGACCCGCTCGTCCGCATGCAGGGTGGCTTCTCCATCCGGCGGGCACTCGGCATACCCGGAGGCGAACAGCGTGCGGATGCCCGGGCGCAGGGCCTGTATGTGTCGAGCAAGCTGGGGCCCGGTCATTTTCGGCATGAGGATGTCGGTGAGCAGCAGATCGATGGGTCCAGTGTGTTCCGTGACTCGAGCGATGGCTTCCTCTCCGGAGCTGGCGGCAAGCACGGTGTACTCGCTGCGCTCGAGCATCAGTCGCGTGACGCGGAGCACATGGGGGTCATCGTCTACGAGGAGGATGGTCTGGCGGCCGCCCTTCGGTACGGATTCGGCAACCACGATGCTCTGCTCGACTGACCGCTCGGCTCGGGGAAGTAAAATGGAGAAGCTGGTCCCCCGCCCGGGTGCGCTTTCGCACCAGACATGGCCATGGCTCTGCCGGATCAGACCTTTGACCGTTGCCAGCCCCAAACCGGTTCCGCTGCCGACCTTTTTGGTGGTGAAGAAGGGGTCGAAGATTCTGTCCAGGGTGGCAGGGTCCATGCCATGCCCGGTGTCGGTGACGGTGAGCAGTGCATAGGGACCCGGCGTCATGCCGGGCAGCAGGCGCGAGTCTCCCGAAGCGAGCTGCAGCGCAGATGTGGCGATGGTCAGCGTGCCTCCCGATGGCATGGCGTCACGGCTGTTGCCGCCCAGATTCAGCAGAATCTGTTCGAGCTGGAGCGGATCGATCTCGACGGGCCACGAACCGAGCCCGAGTTGAAGCTGCACCTGCACGTGTTCGCCGATGAGGCGGCGCAGAATGCTTGCCTGACCCTCGATGGCCCGGTCGAGCTCGATGACCCTGGGTTCGGACTCGCTGCGACGTGAGAACGTCAGCAGCATGCGCGTGAGCAGGGTGGCCTGGTCACAGGCGCCGCGGATCGCATCCATATCGTCCCTGATCTCCTCGTCGTCGGGCAGGGCGCCGTGAACCAGTTCCAGGGTGCCGCTGATGATCGCCAGGAGGTTGTTGAAGTCATGGGCCACGCCGGTCACGAGCTGGCCGACGGTCTCCATTTTCTGGGCCTGGCGGAGATTGGACTCCAGGTCGAGGCGCTCGCTGACATCGCGGACTGACGCCAGCACGCAGTTCCCGGACTCGATCCAAAGCGGCCGCAGGGTCACTTCCACTGGGAGCTCACTGCCGTCCCGACGGCGTGCCGTCGAAGGTCGTCGGGACGCCTTGGTCACAGGGTCCGCGCTGGGCAGAAGCGGACGCCGCATGACCCGCAGGCGCTCAGGCACATGGTGCGGAATCAGGCTGTCGACGAGCTCGCCGATGAGCTCTTCCCGGTCATAGCCGAACATGAGCTCGGCGGGCCGGTTCAGCAGCAGGATGCGGCCCCGGCTGTCGAGTACCAGCATGGCCTCGCTGGCGTGCTCGAACAGGCCTCGGAACAGCTCTGTGCGGGAACCAGAGCCCCGTGGTTCGTCGAACGCAGTGCGCGCCGTGCGCTCAGTGGCAACCGGGCGGGAGTCCGCCGGCGCTTCCTGACCGTCGTAGACGGCCCGAGGCGCAGGCGGTGAAGAGCGCTCGATCGACATGGACTTCTCCTGCCCTGACGCGGGTATGACGTTTGCCCGTGAACGCATCGTGTTGTGCGCGATGGAGGTTATCGGTCGCCGGGCGGAAAAGTTGAGGCGGCCGGGATGAGGGCCGGAACCCTGGCCACCGATCGGGGTCGGAGATTGAACAGGCCCGCGGGCCGGGCGGCGCTAACGGCTGCCGTGACTGGGTTGCCTTGCTTCCGTTTCGTGATGCGAGTACGGTCTGCCAGCGTTGGCGGGGGCCGGAGCTCCGCAAACAGGAGTCACCTGAGTTCAGTGGGCAAGGGAAAGGAAGTGCATCGCTTGGCGCCCCGTGCGTCCGTTCGTTCCGGAACCCTGGCCGGCACAGCAGGGGTGGGTGCCTCTTACCTGCCCGCATGGCTCTCCGCACCAGCGTGGCCCCAGCCGCGATGACATGTCCGCGTCTGCTCCTGATCGACGATCTCGGTTCCGAACGCGAGGGGCTCGCATCGCGGCTCAGGGAGCGGGGTTTCGTCGTGGATGAGACCGCCAGCGGTGAGAACGCTCTGGCGTTGGCCGAGAGTCATATCCCCGATCTGATTCTATGTGAACTCCACATGGTCGATGCCGACGGGCTGTCCATGCTCGAGCGGCTTACCGGTGACCTCCCGGATGTCCCGCTGATCGTGATCACTGAAGGCTCCGACATGAGCGACGTCATGAAGGCGTTGCGGCTCGGGGCGGCCGATTACCTGTGGAAGCCGGTCGTGGACCTGGACGTTCTGATTCACGCTGTGGAGTCCGCTTTGGAGCGCACCCGGCTGCGGCAGGAGAACTCCCGCTTCAAGCAGGAACTCGAGGCGGCCAACAAGCAGCTCCAGGAGTACCTCGAAGAGCTGCAGCAGGATCAGCGCGCAGGCCGGGAAGTTCAGCTCGGCATGCTGCCGCCGACGCCCATGGCCATCGATGGCTTTCGCCTCCAGCATCACATCATCCCATCGCTCTTTCTCTCCGGTGACTTCGTCGACTATTTCCGCATCACCGATCGGCACTTCGTCTTTTTCATTGCCGACGTGTCCGGACATGGGGCCTCGTCGGCGTTCGTCACCGTGCTGTTGAAGAACTTTTCACGGCGACTGCGGCGCGAGTACCGGCCACGCATGCTCGATGCGCCGGGAGAGGTGCTGCGCTGGCTCAACCAGGAACTGCTCGAGAGCCAACTCGACCGCCATGTCACCATGTTCATGGGCATCATCGACTGCCAGGATGATCGCCTCGCCTATGCCAATGCCGGGCATTTTCCGGCTCCGGTGCTGGTTGTCGGTACGGAGGCCCGCTATCTGGAGCTGCCCGGCAAGCCCCTGGGACTGTTTCCGGACGCCAGGTTCGCGTCCGCGTCCATGGATCTGCCGGAGCAGTTTCGTCTGGCGCTGTTCTCGGATGGAGTCTTCGAGGTGATGAGTGAGTCCAGTCTCGCCGCCAAGGAGAAGCGCCTGATGGACGCGGCTGCTGCCATCGCGAACCTGACTGACCTGTGCACGGACCTGGGGCTCACGCCCGGCCTCGAGGCTCCCGACGACGTCGCCTGCCTGCTTCTGTCACGAGGTGGTTGATGGAACCCGGACGTATCCTGGTCGGTGACCATAACGGCATCTATGTCCTCAAGTTCACCGGTGACGTCCGCGTTACGTTGTGTGCGACCGTGGATTCTTTCCTGCGGGTACTGTTGAACAGAGACGACTTTCGGGCCGTTATCGTCGATCTCACGGAGACCGAGGGTATCGACAGCACGTCCCTGGGTCTGCTGGCGCGACTTTCGCTGGAGACGAAGAAGCGCTTCGGTTTCATCCCCACGCTGGTCTCCACCGAGCCGGACATCACTCGGCTCCTGCAGACCATGGGCTTCGACGATGTCTTTCACATCGTCGAGGAGCCACTGGTGGAGGAGGCGCAGCTGGGTGAACTGCCGCAGCTCGAGACTGACGAGGAGGATGTGCGGCAGCGCGTGCTGAAGGCGCACCGTACCCTGATGAAGCTGAATGACCGCAACCGGGAAAACTTCCAGGATCTGGTCACCGCCCTGGAAGCCCAGGCTCCCTCCAATGCCACTCGGAACGCTCGCTGACCTCTCAGCGAGCGAAACCGTCAGGAAGCGGGGCGGGTTTCGCGCTTGGCCTGAATGAAGTCCGAATGGCGTACGTGGAGCAGGCCGGCAATCCGGCGGATCAACTGCTCCTCGAACTGATGCACGGCCCCGTCCGCCCACGCCACGCGCCACATGTTGCGGATCACCGCGATGCGTCCGGGCTGGCCCCAGCGCTCGGCGATGAGTCGGGTGAACTGGTAGAGATCCGTAGCTGTGGCCAGTTCCTGCTCCGCCAGCGCGATCAGTTCCTCGATCTCCGCATGCGGCAGCTCGAAGATCTCCTCCAGCGCCCGGATCACCCGCTCGCTGGCCGCGGGATCCTGGTTGGAGTCGGCGCGCATCACCTCGATCATCAACGCAGCGGTGGCGAGTGCCAGAGGATCGGTCTGACCGGGTACCTCAGACGGGTCCTGGTCGAGTCGATCCTCGAAGAAACGTCGTATGGCGGCGAGCATGGTCGCTTCAGGCCGCCTGGGCGAGGGTTGGGTCGACGGCGGCCAGCGCCCGGTCCAGCACCTCGACACCGGCACCGTCCCGGCAGCCCTGCTCAGACAGGATGCGGCGGAACTGGCGAGCGCCTGGACGCCCGAAGAAGAGACCGAGAAGGTGTCGGGTCATGGCGTGGAGTGGGACGCCATCGGCCAGACGCGCCGCCAGATACGGCCGGTACGCCGTGACGGCGTCCGCAGCGGTGACCGCGTCGCCCTCGCGGTGCAGCAGCGCGGCCGCGAGGATGCCGAGTACCTCGGGGCGGCCGTAGGCTTCGCGGCCGAGCATGACCCCATGGGTATGCTGAAGCTCCCGTTCCGCGTCGGCCAGGGTCTTCAGGCCACCGTTGATGACGATCTCCAGGTCCCGGCGATGCGCCGCAAGGGCGTGGACCCGGTGATACTCGAGCGGCGGAATCTCGCGGTTTTCCTTGGGCGACAGGCCGCCGAGAATCGCCTTGCGGGCATGGACGATGAACAGGCTGCAGCCAGCGTCCGCGACTCGCTCGACGAACGCATGAAGGTGCTCCGTGCTGTCGTGCTCATCGACGCCGAGCCGGCACTTGACCGTTACCGGAACGTTCACCTCTGCGCGCATGGCAGCGATGCTGTCGGCGACCCGCTCCGGTTCGAGCATGAGGCAGGCCCCGAAGCGGCCCGACCGGACCCGGTCGCTCGGACACCCGACGTTGAGGTTGATTTCATCGTAGCCGGCCTCGGCGCCGATGCGCGCGGCTCGCGCCAGTTCCCTGGGATCGCTGCCGCCCAGTTGCAGGGCGACCGGGTGCTCGCAGGGATCGAAGGCCAGCAACCGGTCGCGGTTGCCATGGAGCAGTGCAGCCGCAGTGACCATTTCAGTGTAAAGCACGATGCCAGGGCCGAATCCGCGCAGAAAGGTTCGTGCGTGACGGTCGGTGCAATCCATCATGGGCGCGACGCACAGGCGATGGCTGCCCCAGGCCCCGAGGGGGCCGCTGCCGTGGATCATGGGCGTGTGTTCCGATGTGCCTGGCATGTTCGGGAGCGTTCGTCGCCTGCAGAGCGCGGCATGATAGCAGAGGGTTGCCGCCCGGTTGAGATCCGGGGTCGGTTCCGGCGCTGCCGTGATGGATGCCCTCAAGGCCCGTATAATCGCCGCCCCTGTCACGCCCCCGGAGACCATGATGACCGTGCGCACGCGCATTGCACCGTCGCCCACTGGCGATCCCCACGTGGGCACCGCCTACGTGGCCCTGTTCAATCTCGCGTTCGCCCGCAGCCAGGGTGGCGCTTTCGTGCTGCGCATCGAGGACACGGACCGCGCGCGTTCCACGCAGCGTTCTGAGCAGATGATACTCGACAGCCTGCGTTGGCTCGGCCTCGACTGGGACGAGGGCCCGGATCGTGGCGGCCCCCATGGTCCTTACCGTCAGAGCGAGCGAGGTGAGATCTACTCGGCTCATGCACAGACGCTGCTGGGCGCGGGTCATGCTTTTCACTGTTTCTGCAGTTCGGAGCGCCTGGAGGCGGTGCGCCAGGCGCAGCAGCAGGCGGGCGAAACGCCCCGCTACGACGGCCATTGTCTCGGCCTCGATGCCGCAGAAGTGAGCCGCCGCCGCGCTGCCGGCGAATCCTCCGTGGTTCGCATGAAGGTGCCGCAGTCGGGCGTTTGCCGCATCGACGACCTGTTCCGCGGCGCCATCGAAATCGACTATCAGCAAGTGGACATGCAGGTGCTGCTCAAGTCCGACGGCATGCCCACCTACCACCTGGCCAATGTGGTCGATGATCACCTGATGCAGATCAGCCACGTGATCCGTGGTGAGGAGTGGATCAACTCGGCTCCCAAGCATCGTCTCCTCTATGACTATCTCGGCTGGACCCCGCCGGTGCTGGCGCACCTGCCGTTGCTGCGAAATCCCGATCGCAGCAAGTTGTCGAAGCGCAAGAATCCCACGAGCATCGAGTATTACCGACGTATGGGCTACCTGCCCGAGGCGCTGGTGAACTTTCTGGGACTGATGGGCTATTCGATGGCCGATGGCCGCGAGCAGTTCGAGCTGGAGGAATTTGTTGCGTCGTTCAGCCTCGAACGGATTTCGCTCGGCGCCCCGGTGTTCGACCTGGAGAAGCTGAACTGGCTCAACGGGACCTGGCTGCGCGGCCTCGATGACCGCGCCTTCGCGGATCGGGTGGCCCAGTGGGCGCTGAACCGGGAACATCTCATGCCCATCGTGCCCCTGGTCCGGGAGCGGACTGAACGCTTTGCCGATCTGGTCGCGATGGCGGGTTACCTGGTAGGTGACACCCGCCAGCTGACGCCGGAGTCCTTTGCCGAGCTCGCGCTGGAGCAGGAAGCGATCGTGGAGGTTCTTCAGTTTGCACTCTGGCGGCTGGATGCATTGCCGGATTGGGAGCGGGAGACGCTGGTGGAGTGTCTCACCGGACTCGCGCGCGCCCTGGACATGAAGATCCGTGTGCTGCTCGGGCCCCTGTTCGTAGCGCTGTCCGGCCGGCCGGTGTCCCTGCCGCTGTATGATTCCATGGTGATTCTGGGCTCGGATGTCTCCCGCGCCCGGATTCGTGATGCCATCGACGTTCTTGGTGGGGTGTCCAAAAAGCAGGCCAAACGTCTCGAGAAGCGCTTCCAGGACCTGAGCGGCGCAGCCGGGCGGGGCGGAAGCGGCGACGGTTGAACGCAGCGCGGCATCACGCCTGAGCTTTGGTTGACACCCCTCGGGGGGCTCACTAAGATTCGCCGCCTTGCCGGTCGTCTCCCCGGGTCGACCGCGGAAACATGGGGCTATAGCTCAGCTGGGAGAGCGCCTGCATGGCATGCAGGAGGTCGGCGGTTCGATCCCGCCTAGCTCCACCAAAACGCGAAGGGGCCGCTTGTCGGCCCCTTCTTCGTTCTGGCAACGGGATCCGGGTCAGATCAGGCCGAGCATTCGGGCACCTACCACCAGCGCAATGATGACCGCAGCGCCGATTCCAGCCCAGAGGATAGGGCTGTCTGAGCTCGGACGACCGACGAAGCTGCGGCGGGTGCCGCCGCCGGATACGGTGCGCTCGCTGTCTCCCACCTCGAAAACCATCTCCACCCGTCCGAAGGAGATCACGTCGCCCGGCGCGAGGTAGCTGACGATGTTCGTGCGTCCGTTCACCGACGTGCCATTCGTGGAGATCAGGTTCACGACTCTCCAGACGCCTTCGTCATTGACGATCTGGGCATGGCGCGCGGATACGGTGCCGTCCTCGATCACCACATCGTTGCTGTTCTGACGACCGACCATGGTCTTCGGCTTCGTCAACTCATAGGCGCGACCGGCGACGGCATCACTGCGTCCAACCAGCTTGGGTGTCCCCTCGATCTTGCGGGCCTGACCGGCAGCAGCAGCGGTCACCTTGGAGGCCAGTTCGCTGCTGCTGATGATCATGGTCTCGTTGGGGCCCTGCGAGCGCTGGTCAGCGGGTACCGAGCGGAGATCCTCTTTGGTGTCCTTGTCGCTCATCGATGCTTCCTGGCGGCGCGGCCGGCGGTCGCCCGAGTATAGACGTTTCCTGAGCCTGTATCGAAGCCCCTCGACGCCGGATTGTAGCGTGCTGATACGGGCTGCCAGGGCGGCCTGGAGCGGCCTTCGCGGCTGCCATTTGTCGCCTTCCATAAGCCGCTCGTAACCTCCTGTGGATGCAACTGAATTGGGGCGCAAAAAGCCACTTGACAGGGCTCGCGGTGGGGGAATACAAGGGCCCTGTCGCATGGCTTCGGAGGTTTCATTTGCCGGGAGATCATGTGATTTCGTCGCAACCCATTCGGTTGCGGGATGTCAGCGGACGTCATAGCTGAGGGCATCATTCATGGCCAACGATGACGACGACGATTTCGACGTGCTGCTCGAAGATGATTTCGTGGAAGTGGGAGCGGACGAGGAGGAGGGCGATAACGGTTCCCGCCTCGCGACTCCCGCGCAGGCCGTGTCCGTGCGTCGTGCCATTGAGTTGCGCATGGAGCAGCGCAGGATTGACCAGATGCTGAACTACCTCGAACTCGACTTCGAGGACGAGGAATAGTCCACGTCTGATCACCGCCTGTTCGTTCGGGCAGGCGGTGGTTTTTCCAGGGTGCGGCAACGCTTCGCTGCCGCCACGGTAAACTTCTCCCCCCGGGAATACTGCATGTGCAGGTGGTGGCCACCAGTTGGCACGCGCGCCTGTCCGGCGTAATGTGCCGACCGCAATTCAACCGGTGAAGCAGCCATGACTCCAGGCCCGGACTCACGTCGCCCCCCCGTGCAGGTCAGGTGCGGCCTGTTCCTGTGCTGACGCCTGCGGAGCATGATCTGGTCCTGCTTGGCGGTGGCCATAGCCACCTCGCGGTGCTGCGCCGCTGGGCGATGCGGCCTCAGCCGGGTGTGCGACTGTCCCTGATTGCGCGGGAACTGCATACACCCTACTCGGGCATGTTGCCGGGGCTCATCGCCGGCCACTACGACTTCGACGCGTCCCACGTGGATCTTGGCCCGCTTGCGGTCGCCGCCGGAGCCCGTCTGATTCATGCAGAGGTTTGCGGCCTCGATGCGGACGCGAAGCGGCTGCACTTCGCCGACAGGCCGCCGCTGCGATACGACACGCTGTCCATCAATTCCGGCGCGACACCGTCGATCACGGGTGTGGCAGGCGCCGTGGAGCGTCTGCGTCTGGTGAAGCCCATTTCCCGGTTTCTGCCCGCGCTCGACGCGGTCCTTGGGCGCGTGGCGGGCTCCAAAGAGGTGCTGGATCTGGCTGTGGTCGGAGGCGGGGCGGGTGGCGTGGAACTCATCCTCGCCTTGGCCTGCCGGCTCGAACAGCTCGGCTGCCGTGAGCGCGTCCGGCTGCAGCTGGTGACCGGTTCCAGCCGGCTGCTGCAGAGCCATGCGTCGGACGTGGCACGGAAGATGACGCGTGAACTCGAGCGTGCCGGCGTGGCGGTGGCGATGAGCGCGACGGTGGTGGAAGTGGAAGCTGCCGCATTGCGTTGTGCGTCTGGTGCGCGTATCGCCGCGGATGAAGTCTTCTGGGTGACCGGGGCGGGGGCGCCGGAATGGGCCCCATCATCCGGTCTCGCGGTGGACGACGCCGGATTCATCCGGGTCGGTCCCAGCCTGCAGAGCCTCTCCCATGAGGATGTTTTCGCAGCCGGTGATGTGGCCGCGTTGAGCCACGCACCGCGGCCCAAATCCGGGGTTTACGCCGTACGTGCCGGTGCCGTGCTCGCCCATAACCTCGGGGCATGGATCAGGGGGGCGCCGCTGCGTCGCTACCAGCCTCAGCGTCGTGCGCTCTATTTGATCTCGACTGGCGATCGGCGAGCTATCGTAGCCCGTCCGGGCCTGCCGGCGCTGCTCGGAGCCTGGGTGTGGCGGTGGAAAGACGTGATCGACAGGCGCTTCATGGCGCGCTATCAGCGTCTTCCCCAGATGAAGCAGGATCCGCCGCGATCCGTGGTGGCGCCGAGTCGCGGTGGCCAGCGTCTGGCGGTCGGCATGCGCTGTCGCGGCTGTGGCGGCAAGATCGCCGTGCGCCCCCTGACGGGAGCGCTGGGGCGTCTGCCGGGAGCGGGTGAAGGGGGGCGCCTGCGTTTCGAGGACGCGGCCAGGCTTCCCGTGTCCGGGCTGCTTCTCGAGCAGACCATCGACGGCTTCGCGCTGCCCGTCAGCGACCCTTATCTCGGTGGCAGGCTGGCGGCGTTGCATGCGCTCGGGGACCTCCATGCCATGGGGGCGGATCCTGTTGGGGCCCTGGCGCTTGCTGGCATTCCGTTTGCCGGGGATGCGCAGATGGAAGAAGACCTGGCGTTGCTCATGGCGGGTGTGGAGCGGGAACTTACTGCTGCGGATTGCCCTCTGCTGGGTGGGCATTCCTGCGAAAACGATTCGCTCAGCCTCGGTCTGGCACTCACCGGCCGGATTCCGGAGGACGACCCCGGTCGAGTCCTGGGCAAGGACCGGCTGCTGCCCGGCCAAGCCCTGGTGCTGACCAAGCCCTTGGGTACTGGTGCGCTGCTGGCCGGCGCCGCGTCCGGACGCATTGCGTCCCGCGACTTCGAGGCGGCGCTCGCTGTCATGCTGATGTCCAACGGTCCTGCCCTGGCGCACCTGCACAGGCATCGGGCCACGGCCTGCACTGACGTGACCGGCTTCGGCCTGCTCGGCCATGCGTTGGAGATGGCCCAGGCATCAGGCTGCACGCTGGAGCTGTACCCGGAGCGCGTCACGCCTCTGCCCGGGGCCCTGGAGGCCATCGCGGCTGACATCGTCTCGAGTTTGCAGGTCGCCAACGAGGAGGTGATCGCGGCCACTGACCTCGGGTCCAGCATCGCAGCCGATGCGCCGCTCGCGCGCCTGCTCTGCGATCCCCAGACCTGCGGTGGGCTGCTGTTCTCAGTGCCGGAGACGGAGGCGGCAGCGTGTGTCGCTGCTCTTCGCGCAGCGGGCTTCCCCGCCGCGAGTATGGTGGGCCGGGTGTGCCGGTCCGAAGCGGGGGCACGTCCGCTCCGGCTCGGCCCTGCCTGAGGTCAGTCGGGTCGCATCCGGGGTTGATACAGGGGCAGTGGCGTCACATCGCGAAAGTGAGCGGCAAGATCGTCCGCGCTGAAAGGCGCCTCGCGAAAGGTGATGTGCTGCTCTTCCGGGTGGGTCCACAGGGCGATCTTGCGGCCGTTGAAGGTCAGACACTGGCCGTTGAATCGGGCTGCATCCTCACTGGCCAGCCAGACCAGGCCCTCGGCCACTTCCTCGGGTTTGCCGAACCCAAGCTCGACGGGGTCGGGTGCGGCGACACCTTTTTCCTTCGCACTCGCCTCGGCGCGGGTGAATACGACTTCGGTCATGTCGGTCTCGGCGATGGGCCAGACCGCGTTGGTGCGGATACCGAGACGGGTCAGTTCGAGTACCGCCGTGCGCAGCAGCCCCATCATGCCGGCCTTGGCGGCGGCGTAGTTGGCCTGGCCAAAGCCGCCGGAGAGCCCCGAGTTGGAAATGATCTGGATGATCTGGCCGCCGGTCTCGCGCATGGCCCTGGCAGCCTCGCGGGTACAGCCGAATGCGCCGCGAAGGTTCACGGCGACCACATCGTCCCACTCTTCCATGCTCATCTTGAGCAGGGTCCGATCGCGGACGATGCCGGCATTGTTGACCATGACGTCGATGCCGCCGAAGCTGTCCACGCAGGCTGCCACGAGGTCCACACACGTGGATTCTTCCGCGACGGAACCGCGCACGGCGACCACGTGGCCGCCGGCAGCGCGGATGGTCTGTTCCACTTCGGCCAGTGCTTCTGCGTTGGTGCCGTTCACCACCACGCGTGCGCCTTCCCGGGCCATGGCGATCGCAAACGCCCGGCCTAGTCCCCGGGATGATCCCGTCACGACCACGCGCTTGCCATCCAGTCTTGCCATCAGTCCCCCTCTCAGTTCTGGCTTGTGGCGGAAGGCCGGGGAGTCGAACCCCGCAGGCACGCGTGGCGCGCCTCACCGGGTTTGAAGTCCGGGCGCCCCACCGGGGACGTTGCGCTTCCGCAGGCGAGTCTACCGACCTCCTCCAGC
>SKUB01000304.1 GCA_007122315.1 Pseudomonadales bacterium
CAGGGCCCGCTCGCGGATGGAACCCATGGCCTTGAAGCCCATGATCGAGAAGGCCCAGAGCATGAGGATGAAGCACACCTGCTGTTCGAAATCGCGTACCAGCACGTAAACCGAGCGCTCAGGGACATAGTAGGGATCCTGGCCCATGCGGATTTCCTGCGCCTCGAGGATCTCGAAGGCGGTAGGGCGGATGTGGCCCGTGTAGAGAATCTGGATGACGATGACGATCAGGATCAGGGACGCCACCTGGTAGACGAATTCGATCGGAAAATTCTGCTTCATGAGGATCCTTGGCGCGGAGGGCTGTCTTCAGATATCGGTGGGGTAGTCCACTTCCTGGTCGTAGCGAAGCCGGTCCGTGGGCAGGAAACCGTCGTCACTGCGGGCGACTGACACTGGCGCTTCCGACTCCTGTGCGGGCAGCTCCGCACTGGCCTCGGATTCCGGGTCACGCGCCTCGGCCGGCTCGTCAGCGGTGATCCACGCCAGTGGCAGCAGCAGCAGGGCGATCAGGATGAGGGCGCGCATGGGCATAGCTCCGCTTGACAGGATCCTGTTACGGACCATGCCGGCCCGGCGCTTAACCGAGGCTGAAAGGGATCAGCTTTCGGCGTTGAGAAACGCCTTCAGCTGATTGGCCATGCCGCCGCAGGCCGAGGACTGAACCCGGGCGATCAGCGGGACAGGCACGATGACCGCAGGCATATACGATGTGCCCGAGGCATCGGTGGAAATCTTGCCGACGTTGCTCATGGACTCCAAGTCCCAGATCGATGCCTCGTAGGACGAGTCCCGGTCCCAGGTCACGAACCCGAAGCAGCCGCCCCCGGTGGGCGAAACGGCACACGTCATGGAGCCTGAGGTGTCATTGGTGTTGGTGGAGCCGTCGAGCCAGACCAGGTAACGCACGCCGGCGGCCTGCAGACGCTCAGCAACCAGTTTGTTCGACATCAAGCCCGGCAGGTCGCGAATCTCGATCGGGGCCGTGCGGGGTTCGAACCATGGGAACAAGGTGTCGACGAACTCCCGTTCGGGCAGCACCGAAATGCGATTGCGGCCGCTGGCGAGGCTGTTGCCGACGCAGGAGACGAAGTCCGGCTCCGTTTCGTAGCCGTTGTTGTGGCGACGGCCGAGAACCACCACGTTATCGGTGTCACGCATGCCGGTCGCTCCGGATCGAACCTCCTCCACCGTGGAGCTGACGCATCCTGCAAGCAGAAACACCGTGAATGCTGGGCACAGGATCTTGAACATGATCATTCTCCTCGGGGCGATGCGTCGAACGCAGCGAGTTCGCGTTCGAGCCAGGGGCGAAGCTCCTCCTGCCGCGGAAATCCGATGGCCAGGAAGGCTCCGGCATCACGCAGGGCGTTGATGGCGGCGTCACGTATCGCCGCTTCGGCGGTTTCGAGCATGAGGCTGCGGGTCTTGCCGTAAGCGGTGACAGGCCAGCTTGCGATGACGTCGCCGGAGGGTTCGAGCAGGCGCATCTCGTATCGGATCCAGACCTCGAAGAAGTTGCTGCGCGTCTGGAACGGAATGGCGAACTGCATTTCCTTGACTTCCGGAACGAGCACCGCGTGGAGGGAGGTCGGGATCTGTCCCGGTTCGATGCTGTCGACTTCCACGACGCGCTCGAACATGCCGGGAAGCACGGCCATGAGCATGTTCACCTGGGCGACACCGATGTCGATGGCCCAGTCGCCGCGCTGAGGCACGGATTCTTCGAGCCGGAAGCCTCGGAATTCGTCGGTGAAGTGAACGCCCAGCTGAAGCGGCATGGGGTCGACGACAGGCGCCGGGAAGTCGCCGCTCGTGACCTGAACGGCGGTCGTGCCACAGCCTGCCAGAGTCAGGCTCAGCAGCAGGAGGACGCCTGTGAACGCAGAGGCGCGGCGGGAGTCGCTCCCGGGGGGCAACGCAGTTGTCGAAGGAACCCGGTACTGCATGCTGGATCCTCGTCAGGCATGCACCGCGACGCATCCGCGGACAGCCCTCAACCCAATCTAACACTTCCCGGGGGCGCGCCCAATGGGCGTGATCCCAAGATCAGACGCCAGAGTGAACCACTATGGGCGTGAGCCGGATCCGGTTGTCGATGAGCACCTCTTCTCCGGGCGCGAGGTGTACGGCCCGCTCGACGGCCACGCCATCCTGAACGATCTGGGCATGGACTTCCGGATCGACCCGTACGCCACCTTCTTGGACCCTGATGGTGCAGACGGGTTCCGCCGCGCCAGCAAGCGGCAGGGTTCCTTCGCCGGCAGGTCCTCCGATTCTCAGCACAGCAGTGCCCAGCGGCCAGGCCTCATGGCCAAGGAGCAGGTGGGTGGGTCGTGTGGACACTGCGGTGGCGGGCTCGGATGGCGGCCGCTCCGGCTCAGCAGGCGCCGGTGGGTGGGGCATGTCTTCGGGCTTGGGCGCCTCAGATCGATGCCGATTGGGCAGGCGCGTCACGAATGCCAGCCGCTCACCGTCGCGGCGTACTTCCGTCAGGGAGGCCAGAGTTCCGCGACGCACCGCGTCGTCGTGCTCCAGCTCGACGGAATGCTCCTCGAGCAGCCCCGTCAGTGTCCTGACCAATCCAGGCTGGGCAGCCATGCGGGCGTCCAGGCGGATGACGCTCTGCTCAGTCGCCAGTGAGCGCAGGCGCTCCGCAAGCTGTTCGTAGCGGGGGCGCAGCCGCGCCACCAGGGCATCGTGGTGGAGATTGACGCGGAAGCTGTTGCGGCCCGTGTCCAGTTCCAGCATGGCCTCGCCATCGCGTTCGAGTTGGGCGAGCCAGCCACCAAGATTGTCGTAGAGACGCTGTTCGCTGCTTGCTTCGTGAAGTGGGTCGAAGCGCGTTTCACGGATGAACGCATCTGCAATCAAACCCACCATGGTGTCCTGGAGTCCGAGCAGCGACGTGGCTGCCGTGTCATCGACACGATCCTGCTGCAGCTCGTCGCCGGCGGTGACGCGGGTGATCACGGTGCGGTGGAGCTGTCCGCTCACGTGAAGCACGGTGCCAGGCCTGCTGCCGTCTGCGGCCACTGCCGCGACGGCGAGGTCCACCAGGCCGACGGCCTTGAACGGACATTCGCGTGCGATCCCGAGCAGGAGTGCGAGCTGGTTGCGATCGAACTGTCCCGGGACGGCGAACACCACCTCGCCGCCTGCATCTGAGCTCCCGCTGGCAAGGGCCCACACATCCAGCAGATGGGCGTAGGCAAGATCTGCCATGGTTCGTGCCTTCGGCCCGGGCTGGGGCAGGGCGTCGGTGGACAGGCGTGACCAGAACTGCGTGTGGGTATGACGCGGATGCAGGCGTGCTTCGCTGCGTGCCTGCGTCCCGAGCAGGAGCCGATTGCCCTGCAGCAGCGCGTAGCCCGGGCTTTCGGCCAGATGCTGCTCCTCGCTGCCGATGCGCACCCCGGCGTCGTTCAGTTCGATCACGTTCAGGGCCACGTTCACTCCAGGTAGCGGGCGATGCGGAAGCCGACATCTGCACGGCCTTCCCGGCCGAAATCGCGGAACGTCAGGCGCAGTTCCGTGATGGTACCGTGCATCCAGCTCGCACCACGGATCACGTGGTAGTCGCCGCTGTCGGGGCCAAGCGGATCCACCACGTCGGACGGCAGATCCTCACTGGTTCCCGCGTAGAAGTCGTTCACCCATTCTGCCACGTTGCTGCCGAGATCGTGGATGCCACGGTGGTTGGGCTGGTAGTTGGCCACCGGTGCCGAGACGATGCTGCCGTCCGTGTAGCCAAGCAGCGTGCGACCGAGCAGATTGGCGATGGAACGATCGGCGTAGTTGCCGTGACGTTCCGGGGGCGGCATGTCGTTGCCCCAGGGAAAGCGCAGCTGGCTGCCGTCGTCCTTCACCCGTGCCGCCCATTCCCACTCCGCTTCTGTCGGCAGTCGATAGCCCGTCGACTCCGGGTCGAAGCCAACGACTCGATTGTTGCGAACCAGGTATGCCTTGGGCAGTCCTTCCTTTTCCGACAGCCAATTGCAGAACAGAGCCGCTTCCTGCCACGTCACGTTCACCACCGGCTGACGACTGCCGTTGAGGCTGTGGGACTCCCACTCGCCGGAGTTGTGGCCCTCGGCGAATTGTCGGAACTGGGCGTTGGTGACCTCCGTGACGGAGAGGTAGAACGGTCGCGTCAGGGTGACCTCCCGCAGGACTTCGTTCGCACGGCGTCCGGGTTCGCGTCGGGATGCCCCCATGGTGAAGGCGCCGGGACGCAGGAGTCGCATCTCCTGGCCGGCTGCCGTCTCGATGACGGGTCGAATGGCGGCCCGGCGCGCCTCCTCGACGGTCTGCAGGGAAAGGCTGATTTCCTGGGGAAATCCGGGCCGGGGCGTCACGCTGGTGCGATAGGGAACGTAGCCTTCTTTCCGTATCTCGATCTGGTGCGCCACCGCCGGCAACGACAGCGTCTGATTGGCACGACCCTCCCGGCGGCC
>SKUB01000223.1 GCA_007122315.1 Pseudomonadales bacterium
ACCGGCTTCCGCAGTGGAATCTGGCCGTGGTGGCGGCCTACAACAGTGACGACTACACCGTGCCCATTGAGCGCGGCACCGTCGACAACACCGATCCCTGGAGTTTCGGCGTCGAGTGGGAACCCCTCCAGGACATCATGGTCGCTGCCAGCTGGCAGCAGGGCAATCAGTTCGCCCTGCGCCTCAGTACCGCGGTGAACACATCCATCGGCACCGCCAGGAAGCCGCCCAATCGCTACGGCGCGCGCGGTACGGCGCCGGCGCCGGCGCAACGTCCGCGGCGAAACCAGACCTGGTTCGACAGCGTCGCCCGCGAGGCGCACAACTCGGGGCTGCTGCTGCGCTCGGCCAAGGTCCTCGACGACAAGACCGTGAACGTCGTCTACACCAACCAGGATTATCAGTACGAAGCGGATGCCTCCCGGCGGCTGCTGGCGCTGGTGAACCTGTACGCGCCGCGTGAGTACAAGACCGTGATTGCCACCGCCCAATCCCACAACGTCGACACGCACTCGGTGCATTACACCCGCCCCGGCCGCGAGCCCTGGGCCGGTGACATCGATGCCACCCAGGAGCATCGCGCAGCCGTGGTGATGCCGCCGCTGCGGGTGGAGGATCCGGACTTCGCCACCCCGTTCCGTTACCCGAACGGCGCCTGGAACATCGGCGTCGGCCTCCGGCCTTTCCTGTTCGACCCTGACAATCCCTTCCTCTACCAGGTGTTTGCCCGCATCGGTGGCCAGCTGGATTTCGGCGACGGCTGGGGATTCAGCGCCAACTGGACCCAGAACATCCACAGTCAGTTCAGCGACATCGCCCGCGAGTCCGATTCGGTTCTGCCCAGGGTCCGCTCCGACGTCATCCGCTACCTGCAGGAAGGCAAGTCCGGCATCGAGA
Source organism: Pseudomonadales bacterium (assembly GCA_007122315.1). GTDB lineage: Bacteria > Pseudomonadota > Gammaproteobacteria > Pseudomonadales > Azotimanducaceae > SLTB01. The sequence continues at coordinate 898 of SKUB01000223.1, forward strand.
ACGCGGTCGTCACCAAGCGCGGCCAGCTCGATGACGAACTTTACTATCTCGGGTTTGCCGGGATTCTCGAGGAAATGTACTCCGGTGTCGGCGGCGAAGTGCTCTACCGCCCCTTCGGCAGCCGCTTCGCCTACGGCGCGAATCTCATTGCGGTACAGCAGCGGGACTTCGACAAGCGCTTCGGGCATCGCGATTTCCGCACCTTGATCGGTCATTTGAGTGTCTACTGGGCCAGTCCCCTGTACAATTTCGACGTCGCGATTCACGCAGGTCGATATCTGGCGAAGGACGTGGGTGCGACGCTCGAGCTTCAGAAGCGGTTCGCCAACGGCTGGTCAGTCGGGGTCTTCGCCACACTGACCGACGTGCCCTTCGATGATTTCGGGGAGGGAAGCTTCGACAAGGGTCTGATTTTCCGGGTGCCGTTCAATCCGTACTTCGGCTTCAATACCCGTGGCGCGTACTCCGCCCTGATGCGGCCGATTCAGCGCGACGGTGGCCAGCGCCTGCACTGGGGAACGACGCTCTGGGACACCCATCGAGCCACCCATTTCGATCACCTCAACGCTGAACCGGGCAGGATGGTGCCGCCATGAAACAATCGCTTGTGATCATCATCTCGGTCCTGCTGCTTGCCGCCTGCACCGTGCGCGCGCCGCAGCTGGACATGGCCCGGCAAGCGATCCCGAGTGGTGGCGGCGACGTCGACGTCGAGCAGTTCGCCTGGCAGATGACGTTCAACGACACCGAGGCCCGGCTCTACGCCATCACCGTCGGTCCCGGCATCGTCTTCGCGAACGAGCATGGTCTCGAGGTGGCTTTCGACGGCTGGGATGTGGTCATCGTCTCCGGTATGCCCGGGACGCTCGGCGTGATCCGCGTCGACAAATCCACCCAACCCCGTGTGCACCACGTCCAGGGCCTCAATGAGTCCTTCGAAGTGGACTGCGAGCCGCCGATGCAGGCGGGCGGCGGTTGGCGCGTGCGCTGCCAGCATCGGGGCAACGACCGCGTATACGCAATGAACCATGTCATTGACGTCAACAGCGCCGGACGCATCACCCGCATCGAAGCGTCGCTGATCCCCGGTGTCGGGCCACTGGTCCTGACGCCGCTGTTCGACATCGGGGAGTGATCATGCCGCGGGCGCTGCAAAGAAGTCTCCTCGCGCTGCTCGTTGGTCTCTGTGCGGCGGGACTGGGCGTGAGCTGGCCGGCGCCGGCCACCGCCCAGAGTCAGGCCGACGTGCAGCGGGTGATGAGCATGAGTCCGGCCGAGCGCCAGCGCCTCATGCGCCAGTTCGGTGTCACCGAGCAGGACATCCTGCGCATGATGGGCGAGCAGCAAAGGGCCACGGGCCCTATGGGGCCCTCGGGCCGAGCGAGCCCACAGCGCCCCCGGAGGACGCAGGAAGCGGACCCCGGTGCCGATGATCCGACCTTCGACATGGACCGGATGGACCGGGATCCGTTCACCATGTTCCAGCCCTTCCCCGAAGAGGAGCCGTTTGAGCTCGATGAGCGCGACATGTCCGCGCGTATCGATTACGGCCAGCGCTACGGCCTGAAGATGTTCGGCCGCGGCCACATGCCGATTCAGGAGCTGTACTCCATTCCGGTGCCGGAGGACTACATCATCGGCCCCGGTGACGCGTTCAGGGTGAGCATGTTCGGCACTGAAACAGGACAGTACTACCTGCCGGTGGAGCGTGACGGCTGGGTCGACTTTCCCCGCCTTGGCCCCATCGACGTGGCCGGCCTCACCTTTGCGGAGGCGCGGCGGGCGATCTCCGAGCGCATCGGCCGGGAAATGATCGGTGTACGCAGCAGCGTGTCCCTCGATCAGCTCAGAACCATCCAGCTCGCGGTGTCCGGAGAGGTGCGTCAGCCGGGCGTGTACGTGGTGCCCAGCCTGGTGTCGGTGATCCAGCTGCTGAACCTGGCCGGTGGGGCGACCGACGTCGGTGCGCTCAGGCGTGTGCGTCTGCTGCGCAGTGACGGCCGGGTCGACATCGACCTCTACGACTTTCTAGTTACGGGCGACCGGTCAGACGTCATCGGCCTGCAGCCGGGTGACCGCCTCCACGTCCCCGCCGTGGAAGCGGCGGTGCAGGTGATGGGTGCCGTACGCCGCCCCGGCATCTACGAAATCCTGCCCGGCGAGCGCCTCGAGTCGGTGCTGGCCATGGCCGGTGGCGCCACCCCGGACGCCGCACTCGAAGAGTCCGTCATGCGGCGCTTCACGAATGCCGGCCGGCAGGAGATCGTCGATATCGACCTGCGCAGCCGCGATCAGCGCGGCCAGCGCGTGCAGGACGGGATGATCCTGCGCATTCCGCGCGCCTCCGAGTTCACGGAACGCAAGGTCGAACTCAAAGGCGAGGTCACGGTCCCCGGCGTGCGCCAGTGGCGACCGGACATGCGCCTGTCCCATCTGTTCCGGGACATGCGCAGCGACATCCGCATCGGCCGCGCCGATCTCGATCAGGGCTACATCGTCCGCACGGATCCGGATACCCGTTCCTTGAGTTTCCACTCCTTCAGCCTGCGCGACATGTTCCGGCAGCCTGGTTCCCAGGCGGACCCGTACTTGCAGCAGGAAGACGTGGTGCTGGTGTTGCCCATGCCGCAGCTGGTGACGCGCGAACGGGAGCGGGCCGAGGAGATGCTCGAGGCCACGCAAGTCAGAGAGGACGACCTCGACGTCCGCAGGCGCGACCCCGATGCGCTCGATCGCTTCGAGCTGCTCGAGCCCTACCTGTGGCGTGTCGGCCGCCAGGTCCGTGATGGCAGTCAGGTTCCCGTGTTCACCATTCGCGGCGAAGTCCATGCGCCCGGGACTTATCCGCTGACCCAGAAGCAGCAGTTCCGCGACGCCCTGCACGCTGCAGGTGGCCTGCGGGAGTCGGCTGATCTCAGTGATGCACTGGTGCTGCGCCGGCAGCCGCTGACCAATGAACTCGATGTGTTCACCGTGAACCTCGCCCGCGTTCGCGGCGGCGATATCGAAGCCGCGCTGATGCCGGGCGACATCGTCACGGTTCGCCGTGACCCTGCGCTCGGCAACCGTATCGAGGTGGAGATCTCGGGAGAGGTCGCCTCGCCCGGCACCTACACCCTGCCTGCAGGGTCCACTATGGGCGACCTGCTGGAACTGGCCGGCGGTGCGAGCCAGCGTGCCGACCTGCGTTCGGCCATCCTGTCCCGCGCCCGCCTGCGCGAGATGGAGCAGGAGCTGCGCAGCCGCTACGTTGCTGAGATCCGCCAGAACATCATTGATGCCAACGTTGCCGGCGACCGCCGCGCCCAGGCGAACCCTGCCGTCCTCGGCCTCCTCGACGGCCTCGAGGAAGCCATCAGCGGCGAGACCGACGGCCGTTTGCAGATCGATCTGCCGCGGCTGGCCGCAGGCGACCGCAGTGCCGATGTGATCCTGTCCAGCGGAGACCGCCTGCGCATCCCGTCCATCAGCAACGCCATCAGCGTCGCCGGTCAGGTGCGCTCACCGGGCTCCTTCGCCTATGTTCCGGGCATGTCCGTCGCCTCATACCTGGAGCTGG
>SKUB01000207.1 GCA_007122315.1 Pseudomonadales bacterium
CCCGATGCTATAAAGCCGCCCGACAACCTAAGGGGAGGTCTTCTGGCATCAGCCACCAGGCCTGAGACATCCGGTGAGCGGATGGACCCTTCGAACCTGATCCGGTTAGCACCGGCGTAGGGATAGGTCGAGTCCGGGACCACCCCGCCTCTTCTCTTTGCCTTCCGCGCCAGGATTCCGGGTCTCCTGCCTCCAGGAGAGACCGATGGCTCGCTCGATTCCCATGCTCCGCCACATTGCAGCAACCTTGCTGCTTCCGGCCGTCTGCTTCGCCCACGCGGCCGGCATCGACGAAATCGTCGTCAAGGGCGACCTGCGAGAGGGTCGCCTGCTCGAGCTTCCGGTGTCCGTGACCGTAATCGACGACAGCGTCATCAGGGGCCGCAGCGCGACTCACCTCGAAGAGGTGCTGAACATCGCGCCCAACGTCAACTTTTCCTCCGGGGCGTCCCGCAGCCGCTTCTTCCAGATCCGAGGTATCGGCGAGCGCGGCCAGTTCGTCGAGCCGCTGAACCCCTCCGTGGGCGTCATTCTCGATGGTGTCGATCTCACCGGCGCGGCCACGGCCGCGACCCTGTTCGACGTGGAACAGGTGGAGATCTTCCGCGGCCCCCAGGGCACCAGGTACGGTGCCAATGCCCATGCGGGCCTGATCGTGCTGCAGAGTCGGGCGCCCACGCTGGAACCTGAGGCTCGCGTCGAGGCCGACGTCGGCAACTTCGGTACCCGACGCCTCGCCGCGGCCGTCTCCGGCCCCCTCGCCGGTGAACGGCTCACGGGACGGCTGGCAGCCCAGCACTACCAGAGCGACGGTTTCATGAAGAACCGCTTTCTCGGCCGCGATGACACGGAGGAAAAGGACGAACTGACGCTGCGCGGCCGCCTGCAGTGGCTGGCCAGTGACGCCGTGCTCGTCGACCTCTCGCTGGCGCGCATCGAGATAGACAACGGTTACGACTCGTTCACCCTCGACAACTCCCGTGACACGCTCACCGACGAACCCGGGTTCGATCGTCAGGACACCACCCTGGCTTCCGCCCGCGTGGAGATCGCCACCGCCGCAGGATTCAGTATCGAGGGCACGGCAGCCATTGCCCGCTCGGACAGCGACTACGGCTTCGACGAGGACTGGACTTTCGCCGGGTTCCACCCGGACGGCTTCGAGTCCTTCGACCGCTATCAGCGCGATCGCGACACCCACTCGCTGGAAGTGCGACTGCTGTCGGACCCCTCGGGTCGACTCTTTGACGGTCGCAGCGATTGGATAGTCGGCGCCTATCATCAACGCAATGAGGAAGAGCTGGACCGGACCCGCACCAGCCCCAGCCGGGTACGCACCTTCGCCAGCGAGTTCGAGACCCGCCGCACTTCCCTGTTCGGACAGCTGGATACGGCGCTCAGCGAAACAGTGACCCTGACCACCGGTCTGCGCTACGAACGACGCCGGGCAGACTACGAGGACTCAGCGGGAGTGCGGTTCTCACCCAATGAGCATCTGTGGGGCGGCCGCCTCGGCCTCGAGTTGCTCACCGACCAGGACACTCTCGTGTACGCCACGATTTCACGAGGCTACAAGGCAGGCGGCTTCAATACCGACGGCTCCCTCGATGCAGATCTGCGTCTGTACGACAGCGAGTACGTCTGGAACTACGAGATCGGCGTGAAATCGAGTCAGTTCGACGGTGCCCTGTCCACACGGCTGTCGGTGTTCTACATGGACCGGCGCGACCAGCAGGTCGGCACGTCACTGGTGCGTCAGCGTGAAGACGGCTCCAGCGAGTTCATCGCCTTTGTCGGCAATGCTGCCGAGGGTCGCAACTACGGCCTGGAACTGGAACTGGACTGGAACGCAAGCGAGCGGCTGCGCCTGTCCGGCAGCCTTGGGCTGCTGCGCACCAAGTTCCGCGATTTCGTCAACTCCGCAGGCGAGGATCTCGACGGTCGCGACCAGCCCCACGCACCCCGCTACCAGTTTCACCTGGCCGCGGACTACCGATTCGACGCAGGCTTCTACGCCCGCCTGGAGGCGGAAGGGCGCGATGATTTCTTCTTCTCCGGCTCCCATCAGGAGCGCTCCAGCAGCTACGAGCTGCTGAATGCCCGCGCGGGCTGGCAGGGTGAGCGTGTCGAGATCGCGCTCTGGGGCCGCAACCTGACTGACAAGGATTACGAGGTGCGGGGCTTCGGCGGCTTCGGCAACGATCCGCGGGACGGCTATGCGCCGGGACGTTACACCCAGTTCGGCGCACCGCGGACGCTGGGCGTCAGCGCCAGCATGACGTTCTGAACAGGAGCATCCGCGGCCGGCTATCAGCCGCCGGCGATCGGAGCACAGGCCCGCAGGTAGATGCGGGCCAGGGCCTCGATGCCGCGCCGGTCGTCAGCGTCGAAGCGCGCCGTCTCGGGGCTGTCGATGTCGAGCACACCGATCAGGCTGCCGTCCGGCGCGTGCAGGGGCACGACGATCTCCGATCGCGACGCGCTGTCACAGGCGATGTGTCCCGGGAAGGCGTCGACGTCATCCACGACCTGCGTCGTGCCAGTGGCGGCCGCAGTTCCGCACACACCCTTGCCGAGTTCGATCCGAACGCAGGCAGGCAGCCCCTGAAACGGGCCCACCACCAGCTCCCTGCCGTCCCACAGGTAGAAGCCCACCCAGTTGACCGCCGGCAGACTGTGAAAGAGCAGCGCAGAGAGATTCGCCGCGTTGGCGATCGGGTCCCGTTCGTTCTCGAGCAACGCCTGCGCCTGCTGCGTGAGGCTGCGGTACTGCTCGGATTTCGGCAGATCATCGATGGCAATGACTGGGTGCATGAGCCGCTCCTGCTGTCCGAACAGGCTAGCTTACCCGTCCGTCCTGGCCGTCTGACCTCAGAACCGGCGGCTTCAGCCGCCGTTCCAGCGTATGATGGCGCGCTGACCTTCCATCACGGGCCACCTGGAGCCTGCAGTCGATGGACACCACCGAACGCATTCGCGCACTTGCCCGCAGCGGTGACGACGGCCATGAGCAACTGCTGGCCATGCTCCGCGAAGATCCGGGCCACACCCATGAGCTGATCTCGGCGTTGACATGCGATCAGCGCGACGTGGAAGCGGGCGCGGCCGGCGCCCTGAGCCTGGTGGCCCGGGAAGCACCTGATGTCCTCGAACCCATGGCACGGAGGCTGTTCCGCATTGCAGCCGGCAGCGAAAACCAGGCCGTCCGCCTGGCCATCGCAGAGACCATGCCCCTGCTCGAACTCGGCCGCTGGCAGGCCGGACGGCTGGCCTTCGTCTTCGAAAGCTGGCTCGATGATCGTGATCCGGAGATCAAGCGGGCAGCCATGGAAGCGCTGGTGGCTCTGGTCCCGCAGCGGCCATCGCTGGGACCGCGGGTCAGACGCGAGATCGAACGGCGCGCTGCGGAAGGCTCCCCTACGGCCATCAAGTACGGTGTGAAGTTGCTCGAGGGGCTGCGGGAGTTCTGACCACCACCACGCAAGCTCAGTCTTTCGGCCACTGCATCCGCGCCACCCGGTCTCCGGCGAATGTTCCCAGCCAGATGTCGGCCCCCACCTGCAGTGCCACGCTGACCGCTCCTGTGGGCACGTCCTCCCGTTCCAGCAGCACCGTAGGCGTCAGGTCGTCCGGATCCAGCGCCAGGATGGAGAAGGGCAACGCACAGGTCCCGGAGCGGACGTCCTGACAGCTAACCAGGTCGAACAGGCTGCCGCGGTGGGATGCCACCAGCAGGCGACCGTCTTCGGCCCAGGTGACGTTGTCAGGGTAAGGGACGTCCACTGCGGCGACGACTGCGCCCGTGCGGCTATCGATGCGCCGGACTTGCCCACCGAGATAGGCATTGAGATAGATGTAGCGCTCGTCGCTGCAGCGGGCGATGCCGTTGGGCATCGGTGCGCGTGTCCCCGGGACCTCCATGAAGCCGGAAGCAGGGCGCCATTCGATGACCCAACCGCTGTTGGTGCCGAACATGGCTTTGAGCACGGAGGACATCTCCGCATCACGTGCGTACATGTGGGTGGCCCAAAAACCGCCGTCGGACAGCGCCACCAGATCATTGAGGTAGCTCGGCTCCGGCATCACCACGCAGCCGCGCCAGCGCAGACGCGGCAGACCACGCTCATCCGCATCGGCCTCGAAGTACTCCACGGACTCGCGGCCGCCATGATTGACCACCAGCAGGGCATGGCGGCCGTCTGCGCGCTGGATCAGATCGAGACCATGGGGTGCGAAAGCCGGTCCAGGCGGCCCGGGACAAAGGGGCGAGCCCCAGCCGGGCTCAGGGTGATCGAGCCCAGCCCCGGGATACAGCAGGTTTACGCGCGGCGCCTGCGGATCGAAGCTCGCGAGACTGCCAGGAATGGAGCCGTCGAGACTGCCGAACTGACTGACGAAAACGCTGTGCGCGGGGGCAAAGTAGACGAGATCCTCGGGATTGGAGAAACCGCAGAAGGGCTCGACTCCGGCGCCGGGCTCGCAGGCGATGATCGGCGCACCGAGGTTGCCGGAGCAGGCTGCGAGAGCGAACCCCAGCACCACGACCGCAGCACACGAGCGCAGGCTGCGGCCGCCCCCGGCCCACGCTCCTCTGGTCGCCGTCGATTCCAGCACGCGGTGTCTCCCCGTCCCCTGTACTCAAACTAGCATAGCCGACCGGGGCGTGGCCGCTTCAGGAACTGCAGGAGAGCATGGAGCAGCCGGCTTTGTGCCGGGCCCATTCGGGGCGCCGTGCCGCAAGATCAGCATGTTCCGGTTGCTCCTCGTAAGGTGCCCGCAGCACGTCGAGCAGCCGCGAAAGCGGAGCCGTGTCGCCGGCTTCCGCCGCATCGATCACCTGCTGCGCGAGATAGTTGCGCAGGACGAACCTGGGGTTGGCCCGATTCATGCGCGCTTTGCGCTGGTCTTCGCTGACGCCCTGCAAGGCCAGGGCTGCCGCGTAGCGGTCCAACCAGCCAAGCACCTCAGCTTCCGGCGGCGGACCCGAATAATAGGCGTCCGCCAGAGGCTCGAGCCGGCTGGCCGCCGGCGCGTCCGCCGCCAGTTGAACTTCGGCCAGGTTGCGGAAGAACAGCGTCATGTCGGTCTCGACCCGCTGCAGCAGCGTGAACAGATCCGAGACCAGGGCGTCGTCGTCGAGCTGGGCCAGACCGAGCTTCGCCGCCAGCATGTCGGGGAACGTCGCCTCGTAGGTGGACCGATAGGCATCGAGTCCGGCCTCGATCCCGGCCTCACTGACCCCCAGCGGCATAAGCGCCTGACCGAGCCGGGCCAGGTTCCACATGGCGATGGCGGGTTGATTGCCGAAGCAGTAGCGCTTGCCGGGCAGATCAGTGGTGTTCGGCGTCCACTCAGGGTCGAAGCCTTCCAGCCAGCCATAGGGCCCGTAATCGATGGTCAGACCCAGCAGGGACATGTTGTCCGTGTTCATGACGCCATGGACGAAGCCGACCCGCATCCAGTGCGCCACCATCACGGCCGTCCGGCGACAGACTTCCGCAAACCAGTGCGCGTGTGCTTCGGGCCGGGGACCCGCGCAGTCCGGATACAGCTCGGTGAGCACATGCTCGGCCAGCCTCTCGAGCAGCGCACGATCACCCCTGACCGCGGGCAGCTCGAGGTTGCCGAAGCGGAGGAAGGAAGGCGCCACCCGGCAGACGATGGCGCCCGGCTCCGGGCGCGGATGGCCGTCGTAAAACATGTCCCGCACCACGTCCTCACCGGTGGTGACGAGACTCAGGGCACGCGTGGTCGGCACGCCGAGATGGTGCATCGCCTCGCTACAGAGGAACTCGCGGACCGAGGAGCGCAGTACCGCACGACCGTCCGCCGTGCGCGAGTAGGGGGTCGGACCCGCCCCCTTGAGCTGCAGCTCCCAACGCCCCCCGTCGGGTGCGATGAGCTCACCGAGATTGATCGCGCGACCGTCTCCGAGCTGACCGGCCCAGTTGCCGAACTGATGCCCGCCATAGCAGGCGGCGAAGGGCGCCATGCCGGGAAGCAGGCGATTGCCGCCAAGAACTGCGGCAACAGCCTCGGGATCCTCCGGCGCGGTGAGGCCCAGCATGTCGGCGCAGCCCTGTGACCAACCGAGCAGCTCTGGGGCGGCCACAGGCGTCGGGCGGACACGACTGAAGCAGGCGCCATGCACCTGTCGTGGACCCTGGTCTGCCTCCGCCTCCCCGGGCAGGGCCGACACCAATCGCTGCTCGAATGTAGCTTTCGTCAGTTGCACGCCAGCTCCGGCAAATCAAAGTCCCTCGTAGGCTTCCGCCAGGCGGAACCGGATCGTGGAGCCGACATTCTCCACTGCGGTCGGTTCGCCGCCGCTGCGCGGTGGCCGATAGCGCCAGGTTCGCACGGCCGCCAGCGCAGCTTCGTCGAACACCCCGGGAGGCTCGGCCTCGAGCACGCGCAGGTCGGTCACGCGGCCGGACGCGGTCACCGTGTAGATCAGCGTCACTTCGCCCTCGATACCACGCTCTTTGGCGTCCTCCGGATAGACGGGCTGGCCGCCCTCCACCAGCTCGAGGACGGGTCGACCGTCACCGGTCAGAGCGGCGCAACCCGCGAGCAGGCCGATCAGCAGCAGGGCAGTCAGGCGTAGCGCGTTCATACGCTGCGCGTATCGGAGCGCAGCTGCGCTGCACTCTCTCCCACCGGTGACGCCCGGGACTGCAGAGGAACGATCATCCCGACTCCGTGGCGTGGCGCGCGCGCCGCGCCAGTTCGCCCGCATCTTCACCCGGACGCAGCACGCGCAGCGCCCAGCGCCAGACCCATACCCCCGGCCCGACCCGATACCGTTTCAGGGTATCGGGTCCGCAGGCACCCGTCCCGACGCCGCGCTGGGCGCGGTCCACGTGCACCTGGATGTACTCGTCCGGTTGCAGATCCTTGACGTGGCGGGCCGCTTCCAGGGTGACGTCGTCATAACGCAGGGCTGAGAACTCCCCTCCGGCGGGCGGCAGCACCAGCAGACCGCGCCCCGTTTCATCCGTCAGGGCGAACCAGCGCACGTCCGTGCGGTTGCCGCAGGCCTGGGGCAGGATGTAGGGCACGTAGACATCGTCCACGGTCGTATCAAAGCGACCGAGCAGTGCCGATGCGGCACGATCCCGGTAATTCTCGTGCGGGCCGCGGCCGAAGTACGTGATCTGACTGCACTCGGGCGCTACCGTGAACGCCATGCCGATCCGCGGCAGATCTTCGAGTTCGGCCGGCACGCGCACCATCTCCTCGAGCCACAGCATACCGTCCGCACCGAAGCTGAGTTTGCGCCGGTGTTCCAGACGCTGGCCGCCCGCGGTGCGCAGCTTGCGCGTCGTGGCCAGGGACACATCCCCCTCCCGGCGCTGGCGGATGGTCGGGCGACCGTTCTCCACCTGCAAGTGCGCGATGCCCCACTCCCGCCAGCGGCGCAGCACGCCACCGGGTGCAAGGTTCTCCGAACGATCTTCCAACAGGCGTACGCCGTCGTTGTCCAGCGGCGCGCGCCAGAGGTTCAGCGCCACAGGCCCGCGCAGCACGCCGTCACCCTGAGTCCCGAACCGCCGCACTTCTCCAGTCACGGGGTCGAGGAGCAGGTCCAGCTCGCCAGCGGTGGCATGCAGTCCTTCGGGCGATTCTGCGAGGGACACCCGCTCCAGCGGCCAGGTTTCCTGGCGTCGCTTGACCCGGCCTTGAATGGGCTCCTGCCACGCGCCGAGCTCGCTGTCCTTAGGCGCCCATGGCTCACGTTTGCGAACGACGACGCGGACGTCGAGAAAGGCCTCGGTCCCAGGTGCGGTGTCCGGCTTCGGCAGCTTGACCGCCAGCTCGCCCGTCTCACCCGGTTCCAGCTTCGGCGCCTGCACGCGACCTTCCGCACAGGTGACGCCATCGACATGGACCCGCCAGAGCACATCGAGCCAATCGCTGCCGCGGAAGTCCTGACGATTCTCGAAGCGCAGGCGACCCCGGCGGCGGTCGTAGCCCAGGAACAGCAACGGCGCCGCCAGCACTCGGTGTTCGTAGAGTGCAGGTTTCGGCGTCCGGTCCGGCCAGACGAGACCGTTGATGCAGAAGTTGGCGTCGTTCGGCTCATCCCCGAAGTCACCACCGAAGCCCCATGTGGGTACATCCGCTTCCGGATCAAGAACCAGCCCCTGATCCACCCAGTCCCATATGAAGCCGCCCTGCAGGCTTCGATGGGCCTCGATCAGCGACCAGTAGTCGGCGAGAGAACCATTGCTGTTGCCCATGGCGTGGCTGTATTCGCACATCACCAGGGGTTTGCTGCCGGCGTGATTCTCAGCCCAGTTCTGCAGCGCGTCCAGGGACGGGTACATGGGACAGATGACATCGGTGGCGGCCACGTCGAAGCCCCGACCGCCGCCCAGCGCCTTCGCCAGGCCCCCGCCTTCCAACTCGTCCCAGGGCAGCTGAATGGCGCCCTCGTACATCAGCGGACGCGTCGGATCGACGGCGCGGATCCAGGCTGCAGCCGCGTCATGCACCGGCGCGTGCCCGCTCTCGTTGCCCAGCGACCACATGATGATGCAGGGATGGTTGCGGTCCCGCTGCACCATGCGCTGGATGCGCGCCAGGATCGCAGGCTCGAAGCGCGGATCCTCCGCCAGGCCCTGCTGCCGCGCGTGACACTCCACGTTGGCTTCGTCGACCACGTAGAGACCCAACTCGTCACACAGATCATAAAACTCGACGGCATTGGGATAGTGAGCGGTGCGCACGGCGTTGAAGCCGAACTGCTTCATCAGCTCCAGATCTTTGCGGGTGGTGGCCACGGGTACGGTCTTGCCGTGGCGGTCGTGATGCTCGTGTCGATTCACACCGCGCAGCGTGATCGGACGACCGTTCACTTCCAACAGGCCGTCACGAATGGCGACGCGACGGAATCCGCAGTGGATCACGGTGGCTTCCGTGACCCGACCGCGCCCGTCGAGCAACTCCACGAGCAGCCGATAGCGTTGCGGAACCTCCGCGCTCCAGGGACGCGCCTTGGGCACGCGGGCACTCACGGTCGCCCGGGGCCCGCGCCAGAGCAGATCCGCGATCAGGCGCCGGCGCGCGGAAGCGCCATCCCGCTGCGGAAAAGGCGCCTCCAGCGGCTTGCGCAGAAGCTGACCACCGCCGTTGCTTTCCAGCTGCACCCTGAGGCTGTGGCTGCCCGCCTCTGCCGCCTTGCCGCCCAGCCAGGCCTCGACCTCCAGCACACCGGCACCGGCTTCCGGATCGAAGTCTGTGTGGACCCGCACGTCCGCCAGGAACGTGGGTGCCGTGGTGTACAGGTAGACCTCGCGATGCAGGCCCGCCATGAACCAATGGTCCTGGTCCTCCAGCCAGGTGCCATCCGAATAGCGCACCACTTCCAGCACCAGCGTGTTGTAGCCGGGCTGCAGCTCTGGCGTCAGATCGAACTCGCTGGGCAGGCGCGAGTCCTTGGCGAAACCCAGGCAGACGCCGTTGAGGTGGACGCGGACCAGGCTCTCGGCGCCGCCGATGTGGAGGACCACGCGCCGTTTGTGCCACCCAGCCGGAAGCCGCACCTTGCGCCGGTAGACTCCGGTGGGGTTGGCATCGGGAACGTTGGGCGGATCGCCGTCGAAGGGCATCCGGACGTTGGTGTAGTGGGGATGGTCCTGGCCCTGCATGGGCCAACAGCCTGGCACGTCCACGTCGCGCCAGTTGCGGTCATCGTAACTCGAACCTCGCACGGCATCCGGTACGTCCTGAGGGCGGTCGAAGAGCCGGAACCGCCAACGGCCGTCCAACTCCATCCGCCAAGGATGCTCGCCATGTGCTGCATCGACCGACTTCCGATCCGGCGCCGCGGTGAACGTCGTGCGCATGGGCAGCCGCCCCGAGGCGGACTGCTCCGGCGAGCACCAGATCGGTGCCTCCGACGGGCCCGTTCCCTGCATGGCTAGAATCTCCTGAACCGGCCGGAATGCCGCCGGGGTGTGCAAGTATCGCGTAGCCGTTTTTCTGGCGCTACGTATTCGGACGCTCGGTTGCGCGCTCAGGCACCAGGATCGACCCGGGTCCTACTTGCGTCTGGCCTTGGCGAACGCCGCAGCAAACGCGCTGTCCGCGGCGGGGGGCTTGGCCGGCTCCCGGTTACGGCCAGGCCCCTTGTCCACAGATCGCCGTGACGCCCCGCCACCGCCCTCGCCACGGCTGTCGCCGGGCGTGTCGTCGAGACGCATGGACAGGGCGATACGCTTGCGCGGCAGGTCCACGTCGAGAACCTTCACGCGCACGATGTCTCCGGCCTTGACCACCTCCCGCGGATCCTTCACGAACCGGTCCGCCAGGGCGGACACATGAACGAGACCGTCCTGGTGGACGCCGAGATCGACGAAGGCGCCGAAAGCGACCACATTGCTGATCACGCCCTCGAGGACCATGCCGGGCTGCAGATCCTTGATGTCCTCGACGCCGTCGGCGAAACGGGCGGTACGGAACTCCGGGCGCGGATCGCGACCCGGTTTCTCGAGCTCGGCGAGGATGTCGCGCACCGTGGGCAGGCCGAAGCGATCGTCCGTATAGCGTTCCGGATTCAATCCACGCAGGAAGCTGCTATCACCGATGAGGGCACGCAGATCCCTCGAGGCCTCCGTCAGAATACGCTTCACCACCGGATACGCCTCCGGATGGACAGCCGAAGCATCGAGCGGGTCGTCGCCGTCACGGATACGCAGGAACCCCGCACACTGTTCGAATGTCTTCTCTCCGAGACGCGGCACGCTCAGCAGCTCCCGGCGCCGCCTGAAGGCGCCGTGGGCATCTCGATGGCTGACGATGTTCTCCGCCACCGCGGGACTGAGGCCGGCAACCCGGGCCAGCAGCGGCGCGGAGGCGGTGTTGACCTCCACGCCCACCGCATTCACGCAGTCCTCCACCCGGGCCTCCAGGGCCCGTGCCAGGCGCGCCTGGTTGACGTCGTGCTGATACTGGCCGACGCCGATGGACTTCGGCTCGATCTTGACCAGCTCCGCCAGCGGATCCTGCAGCCGGCGGGCGATGGAAATGGCGCCGCGCAGGCTCACGTCCACGTCCGGAAACTCCTTCGACGCCAACTCCGACGCCGAGTAGACGGAGGCGCCGGCCTCGCTTACGACCAGCTTCTCGACGCCGAGTTCCGGGTGCCGCTGCTTGAGATCGGCCGCAAGACGATCGGTTTCACGGGACGCCGTGCCATTGCCGATGGCGATCAACTCCACGGCATGGGTGGCGCACAGCTCGGCGAGACGGGCGATGGCGGCATCCGCCTGATTGCGGGGGGCGAAAGGGTACACCGTGTCCGTGGCCAGCAGCTTGCCGGTGGCGTCCACCACCGCGACCTTGACCCCGGTACGCAGACCGGGATCGAGGCCCATGACCGCTTTCGATCCTGCCGGCGCCGCCAGCATGAGATCGGTGAGATTGGAGCCGAAGATGCGGATGGCCTCCGCCTCTGCCGTCTCCCGCGCCCGCAGCATGAGGTCCAACCCTAAGGAAACCAGCAGCTTGAAACGCCAGGCATGGCGGAGCGTCTCGGCCAGCCACGGGTCACCGGAACGACCCTGATCACGCCAGCCCACGTGGCCGGCGATGCGGCCGATGGCCGCCGCCTGCCCGGCGTCGGCATCACCGTCGAGTACGGGCAGCAGGTCGAGGCCCAGAGTGCCCTCGTTGCGGCCGCGCAGCAGCGCCAGCAGGCGGTGGGAGGGAATCTTGCGCAGTGGCTCAGCGTGATCGAAGTAGTCGCGGTACTTCGCCCCCGCTTCCTCCTTCCCCGCGAGCACACGCGACTGCAGCTGACCCTGCTCCCAGAGCCACTCGCGCAGGGTGCCGACCAGACCGGCCTCTTCGGCGATGGCCTCGATGAGGATGGCCCGCGCACCGTCGAGGGCAGTCTTGACGTCCTCGACGCCGCGCGCAGGGTCCACGAAAACGGCGGCGCGTTCCTCGGGCACCTGATCCGGGTGGTCTCTGAGATCGAAGGCCAGCGGCTCGAGCCCGGCCTCGCGGGCAATCTGGGCCTTGGTCCGGCGCTTGGGCTTGTAGGGCAGGTAGAGGTCTTCGAGCCGCGCCTTGGTGTCTGCAGCCTCGATGTCCGCGCGCAGGCCCGCCGTGAGTTTGCCCTGCTCATCGATGCTGGCCAGCACAGTGGCGCGCCGGTCCTCGAGTTCCCGCAGGTAGCCGAGACGCTCCTCGAGGGCCCGCAGCTGAATGTCGTCGAGCCCCCCGGTGGCCTCTTTCCGATAGCGGGCGACGAAGGGCACGGTGGCGCCTCCGTCGAGCAACTCGACGGTAGCGGTCACCTGATCAGAGCGGGCACCGATGGCCTGGGCAATGGCATCGACAATGCGGGTCTGGGTATCTGTCATGGGCAGCTGCGCTTAAATTCCGGAAGACGCGCACTCTAACCCGGACATCGCAACCGCCGACAGGCGGGATGCACGTATTCGCGTATTCGCGTATTCGCGTTCGTCAGCGTTCGACGAAGGCCCGCTCGATTACGAAGTGGCCGGCCTCGCCGGCGCGATACTCACGCATGCCGGCATTTTCGAGCAGCGTCACCGTGTCATCGAGCATGGCCGGACTGCCGCAGAGCATGAACCGGTCGTCCTCGACGGACAGCGGCGGCATGCCGAGATCCGCGAACAGCTTGCCGCTCTCGATCAGGTCCGTGAGCCGGCCCTGATGCAGAAAGGGCTCCCGGGTCACCGTGGGGTAGTAGAGCAACTTGTTCCGGATCACATCACCGAAGTACTCGTTCTGGGGCAGGCGCGCGGTGATGACGTCGCGGTAGGCGAGGTCCGAGACGTAGCGGCAGCCATGGGCGAGGATCACCTTGTCGAACTGCTCGTAGATCTCCGGATCCTTGATCAGGCTCAAAAAGGGCGCCAGTCCGGTTCCGGTGCCGAGCAGATACAGGTTGCGGCCGGGCAGCAGGTGGTCGGCCACCAGGGTGCCGGTGGGCTTGCGGCCCACCAGGATCTGATCACCTTCCCGGATGTGCTGCAGCCTCGACGTCAGCGGGCCGTCATCCACCTTGATGCTGAAGAACTCGAGCTCGTCTTCGTAGTTAGCGCTCGCTACGCTGTAAGCCCTCAACAACGGGCGGTCGTCCACTTCCAGTCCGACCATGGTGAAGTGGCCGTTCTTGAAGCGGAAACCCGGATCCCGGGTGGCCTTGAAGCTGAACAGACGGTCAGTCCAGTGATGAACGCTGGTGACGGTCTCGACGTTGAGATTGGCCATGGGGCAGACCTCGTACTGCGATGACTCCGAGGACGCACTCTAGGCGCAACCTTTATATCGGTAAATCAACATATTCTGATATGATTAATCTGTTTTTTCGATAACAAGGATGCCATGCGCTACAGTTTTCGCCAGCTCGAAGTCTTCCTGGCCGCTGCACGCAACGAGAACCTGAGCCGCGCGGCCGAGCGCCTGGCCATGTCGCAGTCTGCGGCCAGCGGCGCCCTGAGGGATCTCGAACAGCAGTTCGACATCCGTCTGTTCGACCGCGCCGGCAAGCGCCTCAAGCTGAACGAACTCGGACGTGCGCTGCAGCCCCAGGCGGAGGCTCTGCTGCAGCAGGCCACTGCGCTCGAGCGCAGCTTCGACCAGCACGCGGCCATCGGCCGGCTCAAGGTGGGCGCCACCCTGACCATCGGCAACTCCCTGGCCGTGGAACTGCTGGCCCAATACCTGGGGTTGTACCCGGAGGCGCGGGTGGATCTGGAGGTGGCCAATACGGCGCGCATCGCCGCTCAAGTGGCCAACTTCGAACTCGACTTAGGCCTCATCGAAGGTGAGCTGGCCAGCCCGGACCTGGACGTGACCCCCTGGCGCGAAGACGAACTCGTGGTGTTCTGCGCCCCCAGCCACCCATTGGCGGGCCAGCGGCAGATCGGTGACCGGGAACTGGTGGCGGCCAGCTGGATCCTGCGTGAGTCCGGCTCCGGCACCCGCCAGACCTTCGATCGCGCCATGCGCGGCCTGCTCGGCCAACTGGACATCCGCCTGGAGCTGCACCACACCGAGGCGATCCAGCGGGCGGTGGCTGCAGGGCTCGGACTTGGATGCCTGTCGCGTCTGACCCTGGAAGATGCGTTCGCACGCGGCAGCCTGCTCCCTCTCGAGGTTCCTGAGCGGGACCTCCGGCGACGCTTTTACATCATCCTGCATCGCCAGAAGTATCTGAGCGCAGGCATTCAGCGCTGGATCGAGCTCTGCGAGGCTGCGGCCGGCTAGGACGGATCCGTCCAGCGGGGCGGGCGTTTCTCGACCAGGGCGGCGACACCTTCGGCGAAGTCGGGCTCCCTCATCATGCGTTCGAGACGTGCCTCGGAGTCGACCACGGACTCAGCGGCACTGCGATGCAGGTCCGCGTAGATCTGCTGCCGGGTGGATGCCAGGGAGCCGGGAGAAATGGTTTCGATGAGTTCCGCGGCCCGTTCCCGGACGTGCTCCATGAGTTGGTCTGCCGGCAGCACGGCATTGAGAAGCCCCATCTCCAGCGCCTCCTCGGCCAGGAACTTGCGGGAGGTCAGCAGGATGTCGTTGGCGCGGGTCAGTCCGATCATGCGCGGCAGCAGCCAGGACAGGCCGTATTCCGCCGGCAGGTTGAGCCGGCCATGCGCCGTGGTGAACTTGGCACCGGACGCGGCGAAACGCAGATCAGCGTAGCAGGCCAGGGCAAAGCCCACCCCGGCGGCAGCACCATTGATGGCCGCGATCACCGGCTTGGTGAGACCGAAATGCCAAGCGAAGAAGGCATCGAACTCCGGGCGCACGCCGTAGCCCGGCCGCGCCAGCTCCGCTGGCGTCCCCGGATCGTAGCCACCCTTGGCCACATGGCCCTCGAGGGCCTGGGTGTCCGCTCCGGCACAGAATGCCCGCCCGGCGCCGGTGACGATCACCACCCGCACCGCGGCATCCGCCTCCGCCTCGGCAATGATCCAGCGATACTCGGTGTGCATCCGCCCGGTCCAGGCATTCATGCGGGCCGGCCGGTTCAGCGTCACCGTGGCGATGCCGTCCGCGACTTCATAGCAGGTCGCCTTCAGCTCCATCAGGCGTCCCGCGCGAAGATGCGTGCCGGATCGGCGAAGGACTTGAA
>SKUB01000086.1 GCA_007122315.1 Pseudomonadales bacterium
CGAGACTCAGCCGGGCAGCATCCCAGGGTGTCACGACGCCGGCCACGTACACCACCGACGCCGTGATCAGGCCGAAGAAGAACGCCCACAGGTAGATCTCATGATGGACGAACAGCCACTGGACCAGGGCCGCAAGCAGCACCAGTGAGCTCATCATCCCGAACAGAAGCACCAGCACGAAGCCGGTGTTGCCCCGCTCCCACGCCGCCTGCCAGCGACCGGTCAATATCATGCGCAGCCAATGATGATCGTAGGCGCGAATGGTCCCCACGAGTTCCTGATAAATGCCGGTGATGAACGCGATGGTGCCGCCGGACACGCCGGGGACCAGTTCCGCCACGCCCATGGCCGCCCCCCGCAGCCAGAGTCCGAGCCAGCCACGCAGCGTACGCGGACGATCGGTTGCGTCCGTGGCGAGGGGGCCGTCGCTCAACGTACTGTTCCAGCCAATAAAGGTACGAAACGCACATACTCCAGGCGCTCCCGCTCGAAGCCGTCGGCGCTGCGCCGGAAGCGCAGCAGTTCCTGCACCTCGCCCTCTCCGACGGGAATGATCAGCCGCCCGCCCGGAGCAAGCTGATCGAGCAGCGCGTCGGGGACGCTGCGGGGGGCCGCGGCCGCGAGAATGCCGCCGAAGGGGCCCTTTTCGGGCCAGCCCAGGGTGCCGTCCGCATGCTTGAGATGAACGTTGTTGATGCGCAACCGCCGCATCCGCTCCCGGGCGCGATCGAGCAGCGGAGCGATGCGCTCCACCGAATACACCCGCGGCACCAGGCGCGCCAGGATCGCGGTCTGGTAGCCACAGCCGGTACCGATCTCCAGGACCGCATCCGGCACCCCACCCTCGAGCAGCGCCGCCGTCATGCGCGCCACCACGTAGGGCTGGCTGATGGTCTGGCCATGACCGATGGGCAACGCCGTGTCCTCATAGGCGCGATGGGCCAGCGCTTCGTCCACAAAGATGTGACGCGGCGTCTCAGCAATGGCGTCCAGTACCCGCGCGTCGGTGATGCCCGCATCCGCGAGTCTGCGGACCAGGCGATCCCGGGTCCGGCGCGAAGTGAAACCAATGCCCATCAAGTCACTGTCCGTCACGACCATCCCCGTTACCGGAACCATCAAAGAACGTCCCCAGCGCCGCCAGCACGGAGGTCACGAACACCCCGGGCGGCAGGACGCACTCGAGTTGCAGGGTCGAACCCTGCGCGTCCAGGGTCACAGCGCCCGGGCGAACCAGCAGCGGTCGCCGCTCCTGCTTGAGACCCGCGAACTCGAGACGCTCGCACCAGCTCTGATAGGGGGCCAGTGCGGCCGCTTCCAGCGCGGCGGCCGCACCGCCGGTGGCACTGCGGCCGCGACCCCACATGGGGCCGGTGGGGACACCTGGGCAGGCCGCACCTGGACAGGCCGCACCTGGACAGGCCGTACCCTCCTCCACCACGTCGCCTTCGAGAACAGCGCCAAGACAGCCGGCGCGGACCCGCGCGGCGACCACCTCGTTGAACAGCAGCGATCGGGCAGTGGACAGGATGCGGCCGCGCTCAGGTCCACGCGCCGGCAGTCGCGCTCCGTCCACCCACGCCGCAGCCCGGGACAGGTTGCCGCCGTCACGACCGAAACGCTGCGGACCGAAGTAGTTCGGAATACCTTCCTCCAGCCGCGAGCGTGCCTGGGCGACCGCCTCCGGGGCCGGCGCGTGTTCGAGTTCGAGCCGCAGGCTGAAGCGGTTGCCGGCATGATCGCCGCGGCGCAGCTTGCGATCGTGCCGCGCCAGCGCCAGCACGTTCCAGCCGTCGCCTGCCTCGTCACCGCGCCAATCCAGCGCCTGCCTGGGATCGCGCAGGCTGAACCACTGGGTGGTGACCGCGTGGCGGTCCTTCTCGCCGCAGTAGCCCACCTCTGAGGTCTGACAGCCCGCCCGCCGTGCCAGTGCTTGCGCCACCCAGGCCGTATTCGCACCGCGCTTGGCCACCCGCAGCAACAGATGTTCGCCGGCCCCACTCGGCTGCCAGCCCGGGAGCTCGTCCACCCGGAAGGCCTCCGGCGTGGTTCGATACCAACCCCTGAACAGAGGCTCACCGGGCTGCGGCCAGTCGGGAAGGACGCAGGTCATCAGTCGGTTTGCGCGGGCGACCGCGGGCTCCCCTGCGCTTCCGGCAGGACCAGGAAGAATGTCTCGCCGGAGCGGATCATGCCGAGCTCGCTGCGCGCCCTGGACTCCAGACTTTCAGGGCCTGACTTCAGCACCCGAACCTCGCCTTCGAGACTCGCGTTCTGCGCCTCGAGCAGGGCGATCTCACCCCGGCGGGCGTCGAGGCGCTCGCGCAGCTCCGCCACTTCCGCCCAGCTCGCCTTGCCCGACCAAAGCCGGAACTGCAGCGCAATGAGCAGCAGGACCAGGATGCCCAGGGCGATCCAGGTGAAGCGGGACTCAGCGCCGGAATTCGGCGCGGCCTCGATACGGCGCGTCACGGCCGAGCGCCTCCTCGATTCTGAGCAGCTGATTGTACTTGGCAACCCGATCGGAACGACTGAGCGAGCCGGTCTTGATCTGTCCCGCGCCGGTGCCCACCGCGAGGTCGGCAATGGTCACGTCCTCGGTCTCGCCGGAGCGATGGGAAATGACGTTGGCGAACCCCGCCTTGCGCGCCATCGCCATGGCCGCGAGGGTTTCGGTCAGCGTCCCGATCTGGTTGAGCTTGATCAGGATAGCATTGCCCACGCCTTCGTCGATTCCGCGCTGCAGAATGCGGGTATTGGTGACGAACAGGTCGTCGCCGACCAGCTGCACCCGATCTCCGAGCCGCTCGGTGAGGATCTTCCAGCCGTCCCAGTCCGACTCGTCCATGCCGTCCTCGATGGACAGGATCGGGTAGTCCGCCACCAGGGTCTCCAGATAGCCGGCGAATTCCGCGGCATCGAAGCGACGGCCCTCACCGGCGAGATCGTAGATCCCATCGTGATAGAACTCGCTGGCGGCGCAGTCCAGCGCCAGCGTCACGTCCTCGCCAAGCCGGTAGCCGGTGCGTCCCACGGCTTCCGCAATGGCTTCCAGCGCTGCCGCATTGGAGGGCAGGTCCGGTGCGAAGCCGCCCTCGTCGCCGACGGCGGTGGACAGGCCGCGTTCGCTCAACACCTTCTTCAGGGCGTGAAAGATCTCGGTGCCACAGCGCAATGCTTCCGCAAAGTTCTCCGCCGCCACCGGCTGGATCATGAATTCCTGGATGTCGACGTTGTTGTCCGCGTGCTCGCCGCCGTTGAGGATGTTCATCATGGGCACCGGCATGCTGTAAGAGGTGCCGGCCAGCGCCGCAATATGGGCGTACAAGGGCTGCTGCCGGGCCGCCGCGGCCGCCTTCGCCGCCGCGAGGGACACGGCCAGCATGGCGTTGGCACCGAGGCGGGCCTTGTTCTCGGTGCCGTCGAGTTCGATGAGGCGGTGGTCGAGGGCCGTCTGTTCGCCCGCGTCCTGGCCGGCCAGTGCCTGCGCGATCTCTCCGTTCACAGCCGCCACGGCCTTGCGGACGCCCTTGCCGAGGTAGCGGTCGGTATCGCCGTCACGCAGTTCGAGTGCTTCGCGGGATCCGGTCGACGCGCCGGACGGCGCCGCAGCGCGGCCGAATGCACCGGAGGCCGTTCGGACCTCGGCTTCGATGGTGGGATTGCCGCGGGAGTCGAGAATTTCCCTGGCGTGGACGGCAACGATCTCGCTCATGCTCTGTGTATTTTCCTTGCGGCGCTCAGGCGAAATCAGCCTCCGCGAGCGGTTTGGACTTCACCACCCGGTCGATGGCGACAAGCTGCTCGAGCAGCGCCTCCATGCGATCGAGCGGCCACGAATTCGGCCCATCGGACAACGCCTTGGACGGATCCGGATGGGTCTCCATGAACAGACCGGACACACCGGCCGCCACCGCGGCCCGGGCGAGTACCGGAATCACCTCCCGCATGCCCCCCGACGCGCTGCCGCCGGCGCCCGGAAGCTGCGCCGAATGGGTCGCGTCGTAGACCACGGGGCAGCCGGTCTCGCGCATGATGGCCAGCGAGCGCATGTCGGAGACCAGATTGTTGTAGCCGAAGCTCGCGCCCCGCTCGCACACCATGATGCCCGGATTACCGGTGGCACGCGCCTTCTCCACCACCTGCCGCATGTCGTGGGGGGCGAGGAACTGGCCCTTCTTGATGTTCACGGGCAGCCCCTGCCGGCACACGTTCTGGATGAAGTTCGTCTGCCGGCAGAGAAAGGCCGGGGTCTGCAGCACGGATACGGCGGCGGCGACCTCGCCGAGCGGCGTGTCCTCGTGGACATCGGTCAGCACCGGGACGTCGAGCTGATCGCGAACCTTCTCCAGAATCGCGAGACCGGCTTCCATCCCCGGTCCGCGATAACTCTCGTGGGAGGAACGATTCGCCTTGTCGAAGGACGACTTGTAGATGAACGCAATTCC
>SKUB01000358.1 GCA_007122315.1 Pseudomonadales bacterium
AGCGTCGTTTTGCCCACCTGCCGCGGGCCCAGCAGGCAGACCGCTGGCGTGTCGGCGAGCGACTCCAGAACCCGGTTTCCGATTGGTCGAGGCAGATAGGTGCCGCTCATCTCGTGCCTCCGAAGTGATCCGAGTAGCAGTCAAGTAGCCGTCCGCTTACTGGTTGTAACAGCGTCCATTTGCTTGTTTGTATGCCGTCCATATGCGTAATAGATGGTCGTCCGAGTGAGTTGTACGAGGGACCGACAGCGTTCAGGGGGGCTGGGGGTGCGGCACGGCCTCCCCGTGGCGCTTGAAACCGCGGTGCGGGACGCGGGTGCCATCCCGCTACGTCCTGGCCCACGAGCTGAGCCACCTGCGCAACGGCAACACCTGGGTCATGGCGATGGCGGTCATGGCCACCGCGGGCTTCGAGCAGGCCGACACCGTGTTCTCGCGGCTCTACATCCAGGATCAGGCGCTGGCACCGGATGCGGAGGCTGCGGCGCGGGTCTACTACGGCTCCGACGCGCCGGCGATTGCGGTCCAGCGGGGTGGAATCATGGGTTTCAACACGCCCAACGAGATCACTAACATCGCCATCAAGGGGCCGAAGACCTAGATCGAAATGGTGAAGCGCTCACTGCGGCGGATTACAGCTGGAGCGAGGTGACCGACGTCTGGATTCAGCTGGCGGACACCCGGGACTATGCCGACGTGGCGGCTGTGTACGGGGAGATCTTTCCATCCAATCCGCCGGCGACCTCGGTGATCGGCTTCCAGCCCACGGGGCGGGGCCTCGTCCAGATTCAGGTCATCGCCGTGAAGTCGCGCGCGGCCCTCAGCGTACTTGGCAGCGGACCATGGTCTGCTGGCCGGTGATGACGGTACGCTGGATGCATTGTTGACCGCTGCGCGCCTTGGGAGAACTGCCTCGTGACCTACCCGGATCCGGAGTCGAAGTCGGCCGCGCTGCACGCGCGGGCCCAGCAGGTGCTGCCCGACGGTGGCTCGCGCTCGAGTATCCGCATGCAGCCTTACGGGCTGTATCTCGACAGCGCAGCGGGCAAGTACGTCACGGATGTGGACGGCAATCGCTACCTGGACCTCAACAACAACTACACCTCACTCATTCATGGGCACGGTCGCGCCGAAGTCACGGCGGCGGCCGCCGCACAGCTCGCGCGGGGGACGGCCTATGCGTTCCGCAACGAGGCGGAGATCGAGCTGGCGGAACTCTTGATCAGTCGCTGTCCGCGCTTCGAGAAGATCCGCTTCATGAACTCAGGTACGGAAGCGGTGATGAACGCGGTGAAGGCGGCGCGCGCGTTCACCGGCCGCGAGCTGGTGGCGAAGTGCGACAACCACTACCACGGCACCTGGGACGGCATCGAGGTGGGTGCCCCGCCGGCCGCGCCCGGGCAGCCGCAGGCGCCTGCGGTGGGCGGCTCACCGGGGACGCCAGGCGGCGTGATTGACGCGGTGCTGGTGCTGCCGTTCAACGATGTGGAGCGATCCCTCGCGCTGCTGCAGGGAGCCAGCGATCGTCTGGCTGCAGTGGTGATCAATCCCTTCGGGACCGGCATGGGCCGGGAACTGCCGAGCGATGCCTGGCTCAAGATGCTGGCCGCGTTCTGCCGCGAATCCGGTGCGCTGCTGGTCCTAGACGAGGTGGTGTCTTTCCGTGCCGGCTCCGGCGGCAGTCAGGGGCTGCGGGACATTCCTGCGGACCTGACGGCGCTCGGGAAGATCATCGGTGGCGGCTTTCCGGTCGGTGCCGTGGCGGGCCGGGCCGAGGTCATGCGGGTCTTCGAGGTGGATGCCGCGGCCGGGCGCGCGCCGATCACCCACGCGGGGACCTTTAACGCCAATCCTGTGACCATGGCGGCCGGTCTCGCCGCCATGCGGCTGATGACGCCGGAAGAGTTCGCGCGCATCAACACCCTTGGCGACCGTTTTCGCGCCGGCGTCACCGAAGTGCTGGAGCTCGCCAACGTCAGCGGTGCGGGGCGCGGGCACTACTCGATCTTCTCGCTGGAGCTGGACGACCCGGACCTGCACGCCTGGAGCGCCGGTAAGGACATCGATGCAACCACCGCGCTGCACCGGCACCTTCTGAACGATGGCTACTTCCTGTCTTCGGCGATGTTCGGGGTCGTCTCGACGGCCATGGACGAGGGTGATGTCGCGCCGTTTTGCGAGAGCCTCCTTACTGGCCTGCGCACGCTGAAGGGCGGGCGCTGACGTTTGCGTGGATGGCGTCAGGCCGAGGCAGGTGTTCCCGGAGCCTTCGATCCTTGCGGCTGCGCAGAAGGGGGCGCCGGGTTGGCCGATTCGGCTGCGAACTTACGCCTCACGTCCTTTTGCGCCACAATTGCCGCGCACCTGAATTCACCCGCACTCGGCGAGGCCTTACGCTGACATGAGAAAGTATCGGCGAGTCATGATCATCGTCGTGATCGTAGCGGCGGTGGCGCTGTTGATCGCACGGATGCCCAGCGGGTTCAGCACCGACCTGTCGCGGGTGGGCGACGATGTCGTCACCGTGGTCCTGGTGCACGACCATAACTTCGTCGCCAGCATGGAGATGCTGGCGGATGTGAATCGCGTCCGGGACGAGTTCGAACCGGAGGTCGAATTCCTCGTCGCCGACCCCAATCACCCCAACGGCAGGGCGTTCATCGAACGCCATGGCCTGCAGGTGATCACGCTCTACGTGTTCGATGCGGCCGGGAACCTGCGCGCCGAACGCCCCCAGCAAGGCGACATCGATTCGCTGCGCCGCTTTCTTGAGGACCACACGCGGTAACCTCGCCGAGCTTGGATTCATTCAAGTCGCTGCGGGCGCTGCCCCCGTTCACCATCCAGGAATCTCGACCATGTCCAACACGCCCAAACTGGCGCTCGTGTTCGCCGCGCTGCTGATCGTTCTCGGCCTCGGCGCGTTCCTCTCCTCCGGCAGCCAGACCGCGTTGCTGCCTGCCTACCCGGGTGTCGTGATCGCGATTCTCGCCGGCCTCGCGCTCGCCTTCGAGGGTGGTCGGCGGCACCTGATGCATGTCGCTGCCGTCGTCGCACTGCTCGGCGCGCTGGCGCCCGCCGCAACGCTCGCGATCCGGGCGGCGCAGATGAGCCCACTCGCGTTGACGGTCAACCTCGGCATGCTGCTGCTCTGCGGCGGGCTGCTCGCAGTGATGGTGCGGTCCTTCATCGCTGCCCGCCGGGCGGGCTGACGCTGCTTGGACACCGCTGCCGCGAGGCAGGTTGACGTGCAGCGCCATCGCGCCGAGGATTGGTCCATCAATTGGTCCAAAATCGGTGCAGCATGGAAATCGCGGTGAGCGAAGCAAAAGGGCAACTGTCGGAACTCGTCCGCAGGGCCAATGCCGGCGAAGAGATCCTGCTGACGCGTCATGGCCAGCCCATTGCCCGCATCGTTCCCGTGCAGAGGCGTCCCACTGCGGATGAGAAGCGCACGATCCTGCATGCCGTGCGCGAGGCGGCGCGGAAGAAGGTCGAAGCTGGCTCCGATTCGGCACGGAGTCAGGATGTCCTCTATGACGATCACGGCCTGCCGCGATGATCGTGGTCGACACGTCGGCCTTGATGGCCATTCTGCTCAATGAAGCGGCTGCAGACGCTTGCAGTGAATGCCTGAGTGAATCCGATCCCATCGCGCTGTCCGCTGGAACCTATGCCGAGGCGCTGCTCGTTGCGCCACGCCGAGGGGTCGGCGAGGAGTTGATCGAACTCTTAGAGGGGCTTGCCTGCGAGATCGCCCCGGTGACCGAAGAGGAGGCGGTTCGGGTCGCCGCTGCCTACAACCGTTTTGGCAAAGGTCTGCACCCTGCGGGTCTGAACTTGGGCGACTGTTTCGCTTACGTTCTCGCCAAGCAACACAACTGTCCGCTCTTGTTCGTCGGTGACGACTTTGCTCAGACCGATGTCATGGTCGCCCTGCCAGCGGTGAAGTGACTGCTGTTCTGAACCGCTCCCTGCCCGATGTGAGTGCCCACACCTTCTACAGGGTCGAGTATCGGCTGCCTTGATCAGAACAACCTGTCCATCTCGAAGGTGCTGAAGAACACCGCTGCCGCCAGCAGCACGAGGCCATGCACCCCGAACAGCAGGTGGTGCAGCCAGCTGCCCGGGTTGCGGCCAACGAAGTACGCGATGGACAGCAGCAGTACGGCGAGGCCATAGGCGGGGATCCACTGATCCGTGAGGTTCCAGCGGATGCCATGGAACAGGTAGCTGTACCACTTCTGCAGCCAGTAGCCGACGATGGCGCCGCTGACGAGGGCGTTGAGTCCGGGAATCCAGGCGAACGTCAGCCACGAGCCGAGGACGGCGATCGCAACTGCGACATGGGCCGCGAGGCTGACCCAGAGCAGGAGCAGGATCTGCGTGTTGTCCATCACCTGCTCTGGGGGCAGGTCATGCGCGTGG
>SKUB01000348.1 GCA_007122315.1 Pseudomonadales bacterium
GAGTGAGAGCGGGGCGCTGCCCGGGACAGTGGCTGGTTCGAAAGGGTTCTGCTTCGTCATCACGAGCTGCCTGAGTGAGCCGGCCCTGGCGTTCGCCTCAGCCTGCAGGCACGCGGGATGTGCGTCGGTACGTCAGCGTACACAGCGTGACGCTGGCAGCTGTGCGGCTTTGGGGTCGGCTTTGGGGGTCGGCTTTGGGGTCGGCTTTGGGGTCGGACCAAAGCAAGTCATTGATTTGCTGAAGGACGGCCCCCCTAAGTGCGCGGTTTGCAGCCCCTGGAACAGCCGTTTGAGGGGCAAAGAGCCCTTTCCAAGGCTTCAGGGGCTCGCCAGGAGGCGCCGGCAGCGACCGTTCCGTTACCATACCCGCTCGGCCGCAGGTGCGGCGCAGCGACCAGGAGGCAGCGTGGCTGAACTCAGGCTCGGCGTGCTCGATCAGGCGCCGGTGTATCCGGGTGAAACGCCACGGGACGCCTTCGATCACAGCCTGGAGCTGATCCGCCGCGCGGAAGCGCTCGGCTATCACCGCTACTGGGTCGCCGAGCACCATGCGATGGATGCGCTGGCCTGCGCGTCACCGGAAATCCTGATCACCTGGCTGGCGAGCGCGACGGAGCGGATCCGGGTGGGCTCCGGCGGCGTGATGCTGCCGCACTACTCTCCGTTCAAGGTGGCCGAGTGGTTCCGGACGCTGGAGAACCTGTTCCCCGGGCGCATGGATCTCGGTCTCGGGCGCGCGCCCGGTGGCGACGGGCGGACGGCCGCCGCACTGGCCTACGGCAACCGCCTCGGGGTGGAGTACTACCCGAACAAGCTGCTCGATCTGGCCGCGTTCGTCAGCGGTGCGCGCGCCCACACCGAAGCGTTCGCCGGTCTGGAAGCGACCCCGAAGGCCTCGACTACACCAGAACTCTGGATTCTTGCGTCGAGTCCCGACAGCGCGCGCATTGCTGCCGAGTTCGGCATGGCGCTGTCCTTCGCCCATTTCATCTCACCGCAGGCCGCCGCACCGATCATGGCCGAGTACCGCAGCAACTTCCGCCCCGGTGTCCTCGAGGCGCCTTACAGCTCGGTGGGGGTGTTCGCGATCTGCGCGGAGGACGAGGCCAACGCGGACGTGTTCCGGCGCATGCGGGAGCTGCAGCGCATGCGCCAGCGGCGCGGGATCGCGGGCGAGCCGAGTCGGGAGGAGGCCCTCGCCCATCCGTTCACGGCTGCGGAACTGGCCGCGATGCGCAGCCGGCGGTCGCGGCGCCTGATCGGAACCCCGGTTGAACTCCGGCGCGAGATCATCGAGCTGGCGAGAGCGTGCGAAGCGGACGAGGCGGTCGTGCTCACCAACACGCCGTGTTTTGCCGACCGGCTGCGATCCTACGACCTCCTCGCCGATGCCTTCGGGCTCGGCAGCGCCCACGTGCGCGGGCAGCCCCCGGCGCGCCTCAGTACTGACGTTCGGGCAGATGGACCGCCATACCGTCCATCGCAGGGGTGATCTCGATCTGACAGGCGAGCCTGCTCCCGTCGCGGACGTCGAAGGCGAACTCGAGCATCCCCTGTTCGAGTTCGGCAGGTGGCTCGACGAGCGCTGCGGCCTCCGGCGGCAGGTAGACATGGCAGGTCGCGCAGGCGCAGAGGCCGCCGCAGTCACCCTCGATGCCTGGAATCATACGATCCACGGCTGCCTGCATGAGCGAGCTGCCGGTACGGGCCTCCACCTCATGGACGGTGCCATTGGCTTCCACGTAGATGATCTTCGGCATCAGGCGGTCCGGTCCGTCAGATCGCGCGCCTCGGCGATGATCGCGAAGACCTCTCCGTCCTCGGCGACGGGCGTAAGCGAAAAGTCGAGGGTGCGGGTGCCGCCTCCCGGCAGCGCGATACGGGCTTCGGTCCGGAACGCCGCTCCGCCCAGGCAGCGCTCAACCGCCGCCTCGAGTTCGCTGCGGGTGCTACCTGGATCACCGGACCAGAACGGCAACCCGGCAAAGCGTTCGCCGATCGGGTCCATGTCGCTGCGCAGCAGGCGCCGCGCCGCCGGGTTCATGGCCTTGACGACGCCATCGCTGCCGATGAGCGCCATGGCCTGCAGCGCGTGTTCGAAGATGACCCGGGAGGTGGCCCGGGCCTCCGTCAGTGCCTGCCGGGCCGCCTTGCGCGGCCGCAGATCCCGGAGGTGAGCGCTGAACATCCGGGCCCCGTCCATGGTGATCTTGGCGATGGTCGCTTCCAGCGGGATCTCGAGTCCGTCCCGGGTGAGCCCGACCACCTCGCCGCGCTCGCCCATGAGCCTTGCCGGCTGCGGATTACGTGCGAACTCCCGCATGGAGCGGACGTGATCCTCGCGAAAGCGGCTCGGCAGCAACTGAGGCAGCGGTTGTCCCGTCAGCGTTCCAGGTGCGTAGCCGAACAGCGCCTCTGCGCTGGCGTTGGCATATCGGATCACCATGGCCTCGTCGACGTTGAGGATGCCGTCGGCCGCAAGCGCCAGGACGCGTGCGGCGAGGCGGTGCGCGTTGCGCGCCCCCTGTTGGCGTGCCTGTTCCTCCGCAATGTCCGTGAGCAGGACCAGATAGCCGATGTCGGCAAGGCGCCCGACCCGGACCCGAACCGGCATCTCCCGGCCGTCGGCTGCGCGGCAGAGCAGGTGCACGTGGCGCAGCTCCGGTGCGTCCTGTGCCTCGCCCCAGTGCTTGAGCCAATGCAGCGGGTTCAGCCTGCGCCGTTCCTCCTCCGGCAAGTACTGCAGAATGCTGCCGCTGACGCCCTCGGGCGGCGTTCCCAACAGCAGCGCGGCCGCTGCGTTGCTCGCGATCACACCGCCCTCGCCGTCGATGACGACGGCGGGTTCGGGCAAGGCCGCCAGCAGCGAAGCGGCATCGAGCACGCCGAGATCCATGGCGGGGTCAGTAGTTCGCGCTGGCTTCGTTGAGCACGTTGACGCTGGAACGACGGTCTTCCATCGCCTCGAGCACGCCTGCATCCACGTTCACGGGGATGCCGGCCTGCTCGAACAGTTGCCGGCTGCGCGGTGTGATGAGCCCGGCGCGAGCCAGGGCCGGCATCATCAGATCCTTCAGCGAGTGGATCTGTCCGGGCGGCAGGTCTCGCAGGATGCCGAGTTCCTCGGCTTCCTTCATGCCGGCTTCGAAGTCCGCCGGGTCGATGCCGCTGGTCTCCAGCACCATGAGGAAACCCGCGTCCAGCGGTCCGGTCTGCCCCGCGAGGAGGATGCAGACGGCATCGAACGCGAACTGGGCGAGGTCTTCGCGCTCGGCTTCGTCCATCGCCGCGACCACGGGTGCGAGGTAGGCGTGGCCGAAGGAGACGTGACGGGACTCGTCGCGCATGACGTTGAAGGTGATGGCCTTGAGCAGCGGCTCTTCGGTCTGCCGGTACATGTTGTTGAAGGCGCCGAGGGCCAGTCCCTCGATGATCATGTTCATGCCGATCATCACCTTGTGGACATCGTTGGTCTTCAACGTCGTGTCGATAAGCTTTTTCAGCCAGGGCACCATCGGGTAATGGATGGCGATCTTGTTGACGTAGCGGTCGTAGGCCTCGACGTGGCGGGCCTCGTCCATGGTCTGCGTCGCCGCGTAGAAACGCGCCTTCATGTCGGGTACGCCGTGGGCAATGGTCGCCGCGGTCAGCACCGCGCCCTGCTCGCCATGCAGAAACTGCGACAGCAGCTGCGCGGTGGAGTGGGCGAGGAAGGTCTCCCGTTGGGTTTTCGACAGCCGCTTGAAGAACGGCATGCGCGCGTACTGGCTGTGGTCCGGGGAGATGATCGGGCTCGACGGGTCCACCGGGGTGTCCCAGTCGAGATCGCTGACGTTCCACTGATTGTCTTTGGCGCGTTCGTAGAGATCGTCGACCTTCGGCACCAGGCCTTCGTAGTCGAAGTTCCAGGCAATCTGCATCAGGGTCGAGTAGCTGTCGTCGCTGCGGGGGGCGCGCTCGATGCTCGGGGTGGCCATATCCGTCTCTCCAATGTGAGCCGATGCTCATGATTGAAGAAGGGGTCGATCCCAGACCTTGATCCAGGTCAAAATTCTTGCCGATGCTGTGACGAAAGCGCCGTGCGTGGGCCGCACTCCGGCTGCCGTGGACCAGTGACGCGGTGGTGCTCGACAGGGGTAGTCTCTCCCTGGCTGTCGAGGTTGGCATGGCGTGTTCGCGCCGGTGAACTTCCGCCGGGCCGGCCTGATCGCCGGTGGCGCTTCCAATTCGCTACTTTGCGTCCTGCTCACCGACGATTGCGATATTGTGGTGGTCGTGGGCGCTTCAGGCGATGTGCAAGACAGTAAGGGAGAGAGTCAGTGACCGTTCGCAACCTCATCAGCGGCCTGGGCGTGGCCGCAATGCTGCTCGCCGGCACCGTTCACGCCGAGGCACCCCGTTACCTGGACCCGGCCGACGACGAGGC
>SKUB01000046.1 GCA_007122315.1 Pseudomonadales bacterium
AAAGTAATCGACTTTCGTGAGCGCCAGTGGGAGCGAACGTTGCATGTAGTGCGGCGTTGCGATCGAGGGCTGCCGGCGAATTCGGGCGTGACGCAGATCGCGAGGCCCGCTTCGCGGACCTCTGCTCCCACTTGGGCATGCGGATCGGCTGGGCGGCGCGAGGACTATGGGTCGCCGGCAACGCCGCCAGCGGGGGCTTCACTTCGTAAGGCAGGTTGTCGCTGCCATCCATGGCGCGGCGCTAAGCTTCTATTGACCCCCTGGGCTCGCGTCAACGCCGGGGCACGGAGGCCCCGGCTGCTCGCCCGTTCGGCGCCGCAGGCGCCTCACCCACCAAAGTCGTCTAGGAGGATGTTCTCGGGTTCTACACCCAGATCATCGAGCATCTTCAACACCGCTGCCACCATAGGCGGCGGACCGCACAGGTAGTACTCGCAGTCCTCCGGCGCCGGGTGGTTGCCCAGATACTGGTCGTAGACTACGGTGTGGATGAAGCCGGTCAGACCCTTCCAGTCATCCTCCGGCAGCGGATCCGACAGCGCCACGTGCCACTTGAAGTTGTCGAACTGAGCGTCGAGCTCGTCGAACTCTTCGGTGTAGAACATCTCCTTCAGGCTGCGGGCGCCGTACCAGAAGGACATCTTCACGTCCGACTGCTTCTTCCGCTTGAGCTCGTCGAAAATGTGCGAACGCAGTGGCGCCATGCCCGCACCACCACCGATCCAGATCTTCTCGGCCTTGGTGTCCTTGACGAAGAACTCACCGTACGGGCCGAAGCAGGTGAGCTTGTCGCCCGGCTTCAGGCTGAAGATGTAAGACGACATCTTGCCCGGCGGGTAGTCCGTTCCAGGCGGCGGCGAGGCGATCCGGATGTTGAACTTCAAGATGCCCTTCTCTTCCGGATAGTTCGCCATGGAGTAGGCGCGCACCGTCGGTTCGGTGACTTTCGCCTTGTACTGCCAGACGTCGAAACGATCCCAGTCGCCGCGGAATTCCTCGGCGACTTCGATGTCATCCTTGTAGGACATCTCGTAGGGCGGGATTTCCATCTGCACGAATCCGCCGGCGCGGAAGTCCACATCTGCGCCTTCCGGCAACTTCAGCACCAGTTCCTTGATGAACGTGGCGACGTTGTCATTGGAGATGACTTCGCATTCCCAGCGCTCGACGCCGAAAGCGTCTTCCGGGATGCGGATCTTCATGTCCTGCTTGACCGGCACCTGGCAGGCAAGACGCCAGCCGTCACGGACTTCCGCGCGGGTGAACGCACCCTCCTCCGTGGACAGCAGCGACCCGCCACCCTCAGTGATCTGGCACTTGCACTGCTTGCAGGAGCCGCCGCCACCGCAGGCCGAGGACAGGTAGATGCCTTTGTCCGCCAGCGCGTTGAGCAGCTTGCCACCCGAACTGACTTCTACCGCCTTGTTCGGGTCGTCGTTGATCAGCAGTTCGACCGCACCTGACGTCACCAGCTTGGAGCGGGCCGCCAGGATCACAGCCACCAGAATCAGCACGGTGATCGTGAACATCGTCACGCCGAGAATGACTGTTACGTCCAACATCGCTTTCTTATGCTCCTGTGGGTCGCACCCGTGCGCTCACAACACCGTCTCGTGCAAGCCCGTGCGTCCGTTTAGAGGTCGATACCGCCGAACGACATGAATCCCAGCGAGATCAGGCCGACACAGATGAACGTGATGCCCAGTCCCCGCAGCCCTTCCGGAACGTCGCTGTACTTGAGTTTCTCACGCACGCCCGCAAGGGCGGTGATGGCCAGCGCCCAGCCGACACCGGCCCCAAGGCCGAATGCCACGCTCTCGGTGAACGTATAGTCCCGCTCCACCATGAACAGCGACGCACCAAGAATGGCGCAATTCACGGTGATGAGCGGCAGAAACACGCCGAGCGCCGTGTAGAGCGCCGGGACGTGCTTGTCCAGGAACATCTCGAGAATCTGCACCAGCGCTGCAATCACACCGATGTAGGCGAGAAAGCCGAGGAAGGACAGATCCACGTCAGGAAAGCCTGCCCAAGCCAGTGCGCCCTCGCGCAGGAAGTACTGATAGATCAGGTTGTTCACAGGGACCGTGATGGCCAGCACCACGATCACCGCGACGCCGAGACCGAAGGCGGTGGAGATCTTCTTGGAGATGGCGATGAACGTGCACATGCCCAGGAAGTACGTGAGGGCCATGTTCTCGATGAAGATGACCGAGAAGAAGATGCCGAGATAGTGCTCCATCAGATGGCCTCCCTGTACTGCACGTTCTCGGCGATCTCATAATCCGCGGGCTCCACCTGGGCCGGCTTCCAGGCGCGCAGCCCCCAGATCGCCAATCCGATGATGAAGAACGCACTCGGTGCCAGCAGCATCAGACCGTTGCCGATGTACCAGCCGCCGTCATTCACGGAGAGGAACAGGGTGTAGCCCATCAGCGTCCCGGCCCCGAGCGGCTCGCGAACGAGTGCCACGAGAATGAGCAGGACGCTGTAGCCGAGGCCGTTGCCGACGCCGTCGAGGAAGGACATGTAGGGGCCGTTCTGCAGCGCGAACCCTTCCGCGCGTCCCAGCACGATGCAGTTGGTGATGATCAGACCGACGAATACCGAGAGCCGCTGCGACACCTCGTAGGCATAGGCCTGGATCACCTGATCCACCAGAATCACCAGCGAGGCGATGATGGTCATCTGAATGATGATGCGGATACTCGATGGCATCACGCTGCGAAGCATGGACACGAACAGGTTCGAGAAGGCGCATACGAAGATCACCGCCGCGCACATCACCAGCGTGTTGACCATGCTCACCGTCACCGCCAGCGCGGAGCAGATGCCTAGCACCTGCAACGCGATGGGGTTGTTGTCGAAGATCGGGCTGAAGAGGACTTCCTTGGAACTCGACATGGTTCAGACTTCCCCCCGCCGCAGATTTTCCAGAAAGGCGCCGTAGCCGAGATCACTCAGCCAGAAATTGACCAGGTTTTCCACGCCGCGGCTGGTCAGCGTGGCACCGGCAAGCATGTCCACCTGACGTTTCCTCGCGTCGCTGCCCTCGGGCGCCCGCGTCTTGACCAACTCCACCGTGGGGCGTCCCTGGTCATCGAAGAGATGCAGACCCTCCCACTGTGCACGCCAGCGGGGATTCTCGATTTCACCACCGAGGCCCGGCGTTTCCTGGTGGCGGTAGAAGGAGATGCCCTCCGCCGTCACCAGATCGCCGTCAATGGCGAGATAACCGAACATCGTGCCCCACAAGCCCATGCCCCGTACCGGCAGAACGGTTTTCTGGACGCCGCCGTCATCGCCCCGGATCAGGTAGACGATGCCGTACTGCTCCAGTCTGCGCAGGGTCGGCTTGTCCTCGTCGCTGTCGAGGCGCCGTGACCGGGCAGGGTCCCGTGCGGAACGGAGCTGATCGAAGTCCTGAGGATCGATGTCATCGACAAATCCTCCGGTCCGGAGATCGACGACCCGAACCTCGAACTGCTCGAACAGTTCGTTGATGCCCCGCCCTTGCTCGTCGCTGCGCGCACCGTCTGCCAGCAGGCCGGCAGCCACCAGAATGTTCTGGCGCTGATTCAACAGCCGATTGGCGTCCTGCGCCGGCTTCAGACCGACGGCAGCCACGGACACGAGAATCGACGCCACCAGACACACTGAAATGGCGACCGTCAGGATGTTGCCTATGGAGTCGCGGTTACGCTGCGACATTGCGAGCCATCCTCCGCTTGATGTTGGACTGTACGACGGCGTTGTCCATCAGTGGGGCAAACAGGTTGGCAAACAGAATCGCGAGCATCATGCCTTCGGGGAATGCTGGATTGATCACCCTGATGATAACCGCCATCACGCCGATCAGCGCGCCGAACCAGAGCCTGCCGGTGTTGGTCATGGCCGCCGACACCGGGTCCGTCGCCATGAACACCATACCAAAAGCGAACCCGCCCAGCACGAAGTGCCAGTACCACGGCGTGGCATACATGGGATTGGTGTCGGAGCCGATGACGTTCAGCAGCAGCGAGCAGGCCACCATGCCCATGAACACACCGAGCATGATCCGCCAGCTCGCGATGCGCATCACCAGCAGCACCGCACCGCCCAACAGGATGGCCAGGGTCGACACTTCACCCATGGAGCCCGCCATGTTGCCGAGAAAGGCGTCCCACCAGCTGACACCGGGATCCTCGCCGAGCGGCAACAGACCCAGCGGCGTGGCCGCAGTGTAACCGTCCACTGCCACCCAGACCTGATCGCCGGAGATCTGCGCCGGATAAGCGAAGTAGAGAAACGCCCGGCCGGTCAGGGCGGGATTGAGGAAGTTCTTCCCGGTACCACCGAAAACTTCCTTGGCAATCACGATGCCGAACGTGATGCCCAAGGCAACCTGCCACAGGGGAATGGTGGCGGGCAGGATCAGCGAGTACAGCACGCTGGTGACGAAGAACCCTTCGTTCACCTCGTGGCCTCGCTTCGCGGCGAACAGCACCTCCCAGAAGCCACCGACGACGAACGTTGTGGCGTAAATGGGCAGGAAATAGGCGGCGCCGTGGATGAAGTTGTCCCAGATGCTGTTGGGGTCGTAGCCGGCCAGCAGCGAGATGAATACCCCCCGCCAGCCGTCTGCACCATCCTGGCCGATGGCCAGGAGTGCCTCGTTGGCATTCTTCCCGATGAAGAACATGCCGACGAACATAGCCGGGAAAGTGCACATCCACACCGTGATCATGATGCGCTTGAGATCCAGACCATCCCGCACGTGGGACGGCCCGCCCGTGACTCGCGCCGGCTTGTAAAGCGCCGTATCCACGGCCTCGTAGAGGGCGTAGAACTTTTCGTACTTGCCACCCTTCTCGAACTGGGGCTCGACGCTGTCGAGGAACGTCCGCAGGCTCATGCGCTCAACCCTCCTTCTCGATGCGGGTCAGGGTCTCCCGCAGCACAGGCCCGTACTCGTACTTGCCGGGGCACGCGAACGTGCACAGGGCGACGTCGTCCTCATCCAGCTCCAAGCAGCCCAGCGCAATCGCTGTATCCAGATCCTGCACCAGCAGTGCGCGCAGGAGCTGAGTGGGCAGCATGTCCATGGGCACCAGGGACTCGTACGTGCCGATGGGTACCATCGCCCGCGGAGAACCATTCGCTGACGTGGTCAGATCGAAGTGCTTCCGGCCCAGCAGCCGCGAGACGTAGATGGGAAACACGGAAAACTTGTTCACGCCCGGGCGCAGATAGTGCAACGGCTCTCGCTCGTGATCCTCCGCCAGCACGCTTAACTGCTGGTGGTAGGGGCCGATGAATGCCAGCGGCCCCCGCGCCACCCGGCCCGAAAGCACGGACCCCGAGATCGCTCTGAGCTCGCCCCCTCCAGTCTCGCCAGCAAGCAGTTCGTCGACGTTCGCACCCGACCGGGTGCGCAGCAGCCGGGGCTTGGTCACGGGTGGCCCGCCGAGGGCCACCACCCGCTCAACGTGCAGGCGCCCGCTGGTCAGCGTATGGCCGATGGCGATCACATCCTGATAGTTGATGGTCCACACCACACGTTGAGCACTGACCGGATCCAGAAAGTGGATGTGGGTCCCGACCAGTCCTGCCGGATGGGGACCGCTGAACGTCTCGTGACGGATGCGCGAATCGCTGCCGGTCGGCACGTCCACGTCCGGCGCGGTGCAGAGGAAGACCGGACCTTCCGTGAGCCGGGCCAGCAGGTCCAGACCGGTCGCGAACGCTTCTTTATCCTCGGCAATGACCAATGCGGGATCAGCAGCCAGGGGCTGCGTGTCGATGGCGGTGACGAAAATCGAACGGGGTCGGCTGCCCAAAGCGGGAATCCGGCTGAACGGCCGTGTCCGCAGCGTGGTCCACAGGCCACAGGCCACCAGCGCCTTCTCCACGGTTTCGGCATCCACCGAAGCGATGCGGTCCGCAGCTATGGTCTCGAAAGTCTCGGCGTCCTCGCTGCTCTCATCGACGTCGATCACCACGCTCTGCAACGCCCGCTTCGCGCCACGGTGGATCGCGCTCACGGTGCCGGCAGCAGGTGCCGTGAACAGCACGCCTTCGTTCTTCTTGTCGTCGAACAGCACCTGTCCGAGCTTGACCCGGTCGCCTTCCTGCACCTGCATCGTCGGCTTCATGCCGATGTAATCTTCCCCAACCACGGCCACCTGCCGCACCGGTCGGGCAGGCTCGATGGCCTGCTCCGGCCGGCCCGAAAGAGGAAGGTCTAAGCCACGCTTGATCTTGATCATGCCTGTGCAGTACCCATTCCGAAGTGTCGGATGATCTTCCTGACGTCCTCGAGACCGCGCAGGACGCGGCGAGAGACGATGTTGCCGATGCCCCGTAGTGTCGGAGGACCGGAGAATCAACCGCGGACGCGACCGACGACCATGACGCGCGACTCGCTGCGGTGCGGGGAAGACCGATAATCCGGGCCCCATGGAGCGCGCTGTGCCCCGGCCCGAACAGCGCGCCGAAATTATAGAGGCCGCCCCCTCGCATTACCACTTCGGAACGGTGTTCCCGAAGCGAAAATCCGCTCCGGGTTCACCTCGCAGCCCTCAGCCGAAGCCGGTACTGGCCACGTCGCTTGGAATGAGCGGGTAACTGATACCCGCCAGTTTCTGGACGATGCGCACCACCTGGCAGCTGTAGCCGAACTCATTGTCGTACCAGACGTAGAGGACGCAGCGATTGTCGTCCACCAGCGTCGCCTCGCCGTCGACGATGCAGGCGTGACGATTGCCGACGAAATCACTGGAGACGACCTCCGGGGAGGTGGTGAAGTCGATCTGACGCTGGAGCCGGGAATGCAGGGCGACCCAGCGCAGGTAGTCGTTCAACTCGCCCACGGTGACACTACGTCCGAGGGACAGGTTGCAGATAGCCAGCGACACGTTGGGGGTGGGCACCCGGATCGCGTTGCC
This sequence comes from Pseudomonadales bacterium, assembly GCA_007122315.1. Lineage (GTDB taxonomy): Bacteria > Pseudomonadota > Gammaproteobacteria > Pseudomonadales > Azotimanducaceae > SLTB01. The sequence goes on from SKUB01000046.1 coordinate 6,927, forward strand.
GGTGAGCTTGCCGGCCATCTCCGGCATCAGCTTGACGACGGCCTCGGAGGCGCCGGTCTCCGTGATCACCATGTTCAGCGGCGCTGCGCGCCCACGGCGATTCTTGCTGTGAAAATTGTCACTCAGATTCTGGTCGTTGGTGTAGGCGTGAACGGTCTCGAGATGGCCGTGGACGATCTCGAATTCGTCGTTGACGGCCTTGAGTATGGGCACGATGGCGTTGGTGGTGCAGGAGGCCGCTGCGATGATGCGATCCTCGCTGGAGATCAGCTCGGAGTTCACGCCGGAGACGATGTTCTTGATGTTGCCCTTGCCCGGTGCGGTCAGCACCACCCGGTCGGCACCCTTGGCCTCGAGATGACGGGAGAGGCTCTTTTCGTCGCGCCATGCCCCGGTACTGTCGACGATGATGGCGTTGTCGATGCCGTAAGCCGTGTAGTCGACCTCGGCGGGATCATTGGAGTAGATCACCCGGATGACATTGCCGTTGGCGATGATGCACTGGTGGTCCTCATCGACCCGGATCGTGCCCTGGAAGGCCCCGTGGACCGAGTCCCGCCGCAGCAGGCTGGCGCGCTTGATCAGATCGTCCTTGGCGCCGGAGGGCCGGACCACGACGGCACGCAGCCGCAGCTGATGGCCGCTGCCGGTCTTCTCGATGAGCAGGCGCGCCACCAGCCGGCCGATGCGGCCGAAGCCGTACAGCACCACGTCCTGGGGCTGTTCCAGCGGCGGCACATGGCGGCCGATGACCTCCGCACACTCGCGCCGGACGAAGGCATCCGCATCACCGGCACCATTCCCGGTCTCCTCCATGAACTGGGAGGTGAGCTTGCCGACGTCGATGTGGGACGGACCGAGGTCGAGGCCCGCCATGGCCTCTAGGATAGGATAGGTTTCGAACTCTGAGAGCTCGTTCCTGGCGACCTGACGCACGTAGCGATGCGTCTTCATCAGACTGGTTACGCTCTGGTTGTAGAGCGCGCGCCCGTAGCAGTAGGTGACCACGTTCTTGCGGTAGAGCTTGCCGATGATCGGGATCATCGCCTCCGCCAGCTCTTCGCGCTGTTTCCAGTCGGGGAAGTAGTCGTCGAGACTGGGTAGTGCCACTGTGCATACATCCCATGTCGAGGCTCCAGCTGCCGTCTCAGCCGGAGCAAGGTTTCAAGCGGCGCGTATTATGCAGAACACTGAAGGTAGATGACAGGCACCGCGGTGCCGCCCTTCGGGTGACCGGCGCCGGTCGTCATGCGTGACGACAGCAGCACGTGCACCCCTGCGGATCCCGAGACCCGCAGGGGCGATCCGCTCAGCGGAAAGCGGCGTTGATGGTCTCGAGGCGCTCGCTTCCGGGGCACAGTTCCGCCTCCCCGAGCGAGGCCAGCGGCTCGTCCACCGTGCCCAGAATCTCGTGACAGTCGCTCGGGTCGTCGTCGAGAAAGAGCAGGCCCGTGACGATCTCCCCCTTCTCGTTCATGCGCATGAGCGTATCCATGGCCGTGACGCGATTGCGCGGGTCATAGTCATCACGCAGCTTGCGCAGCCGCAGGGTGGAGCCATCGGGCATCGCCACGTCTTCGGCAGCGCCTGGAGCATAGTCCACCTCGATGGCGTCCCGGGTCGGAATCAGATCCGCCAACGCCAGGGCTGACGAGTGCCCGCGCACATACTCGTAGCTCTTGGTGGAGCCATTGTGGTTGTTGAACGCGACGCAGGGCGAAATCACGTCGAGGAAGGCAAAACCCTCGTGCTTGAGCGCCGCCTTGAGCAGCGGCACCAGCTGCTCCTTATCGCCGGAGAAGCTGCGGGCGACGAAGGTTGCGCCGATCTGGATCGCCATCATGGCCAGATCGATGGGTTCGTACAGATTCGGTACGCCCTTCTTGCTGGTGGATCCTTTGTCGTTGGTGGCGGAGAACTGGCCCTTCGTGAGGCCGTAGGTGCCGTTGTTGTCCACCACGTAGGTCATGTTGATGCGCCGGCGGACGATGTGCGCGAACTGGCCGAGGCCGATGGACGCGCTGTCGCCGTCCCCCGAGATGCCGATGTAGTACAACTCCCGGTTCGCCATGTTGGCACCGGTGGCCACAGACGGCATGCGGCCGTGGACCGAGTTGAAGCCGTGCGACTTGCCGAGGAAGTAGGTGGGCGTCTTGGACGAGCAGCCGATCCCGGACAGTTTCGCCACCCGATGCGCCGGAATCGACAGTTCGTGGCAGGCCTGAATGATGGCGGCACTGACCGAGTCGTGACCGCAGCCGGCGCACAGCGTGGAGACGGCACCTTCATAGTCGCGGCGGGTGAGCCCGAGCTCGTTGCGGGGCAGCTTGGGATGATGGGTTTTCGGTTTGGCGACGAAGGTCATGGGGTCACCTCGGACAGCCGCGGTTTGCGCATGGCGGCAAAATGTTCTGCGATCTGGCGCTCGACCACCTGAGCGGACAGGGGCATGCCGTCATAGTGCAGGACGGGAACGAGGCGGGCCGGATCGATGTCACCCTCGATCACGAGCAGGCTGCGCAGCTGTCCGTCCCGGTTCTGTTCGATGACGAACACTTCTTCGTGACGTTCGATGAACTCGTAGACCTCGGCGCCGAAAGGAAACCCGCGTACGCGCATGGAATCCAGGTCGATTCCCTGCTGCTTCAGCGCCGCCAGCGCCTCCGGCATCGGCGGTGCGGAAGTCCCGTAGAAGATCACGCCGCATGGCTTGGACTTCGCTCCCTCGCGAATCTCAGCCTTCGGAACCAGCGTCGCGGCGGTGGCCCACTTCTTCTGTAGCCGTTCCATGTTGCGCTGGTAGATTTCGCCACGCTCGGTGTATTTGGCGTACTCGTCCCGCGAAGTCCCGCGGGTGAAGAACGAACCCTTCTCGGGGTGGGTTCCAGGCAGGGTCCGCCAGCCGATGCCGTCCCCGTCCACATCCAGATAGCGGCCCCAGTCCTTGACCTGCTCGAGCCCGTCAGCGTCGAGCACCTTGCCCCGGTCATAGCGGCGCGCGTCGTCCCATTGGAACGGCGGTGAGATGTGGTCGTTCATGCCGAGATCGAGGTCGGTCATGATCATGATCGGGGTCTGCAGCCGCTCCGCGAGATCCAGCGCTTCCACCGCGAAGTCGAAGCACTCCTTCGGCGTCGACGGCAGCAACAGCACGTGCTTGGTGTCGCCGTGCGACGCATACGCGGCGAGCAACAGGTCCGACTGCTGGGTTCGCGTCGGCATGCCGGTGGACGGACCGGCGCGCTGCACGTCCACGAGCACCGCAGGGATCTCGGCGAAATAGGCCAGACCGAGAAACTCCTGCATCAGCGACAGTCCGGGACCGCTGGTGGCGGTGAACGAGCGGGCACCATTCCAGCCGGCGCCGATGACCATGCCGATGGCGGACAGCTCATCCTCCGCCTGCAGCACCGCGAAACGATGGCGATCGCTGCCGGGATCCTTGCGCAGCTTCGAAGCGTGCTGCTCGAACGCCTCGGCCAGCGAGGTCGAGGGCGTGATCGGATACCACGCGGCCACCGTCGCGCCGCCCCAGAGGAAGCCCAGCGCCGCAGCGGTATTGCCATCGATCAGAATGGAATCGCCGACGCCGTCACAGCGCCGCACCCTGATCGGCAGCGGCGTCTCGAGGTAGTCGCGGGCATAATCGCGGCCGATTTCCAGTGCCCGCACGTTCGGCCCGATCAGCTTCTCCTTGCCCTTGAACTGCTCCTCGAGCATCCCTGTGAGTACGTCCCACTCGATCTGCAGCAGCTCCGCGAGCGCCCCCACGTAGACGATGTTCTTGAACAGCTGCCGCTGCTTCGGATCGGAGAACTCATGCAGGATCAATTCAGCGATGGGCACGCCGATGAAGGTGACGTCGTCGCGCCTCAATGCCTTGGGGAAGGGCTTGGTGGAATCATGCAGCAGGAAGCCGCCTGGTCGCACCTCGGCCACATCGTCAGCGTAGGTCTCTGCGTTCATGGCCACCATCAGGTCGATGCCTTCACGGCGGCCGAGGTGGCCCGCCTCAGACACGCGCACCTCGAACCAGGTGGGCAGGCCCTGAATGTTGGATGGGAAGATGTTCCGCGGCGCACAGGGAATGCCCATCCGGAACAGCGCCTTGGCGAACATGCCGTTGGCACTGGCAGAGCCGGAGCCGTTGACGTTCGCGAACTTGATGACGAAATCGTTGACGGCCTGAATCGGAACGGTCATGCGTGCACCTGCGGAATGTTGATGATGGACTTCTGCATGTCCCAAGCCCCGGTGGGGCAGCGCTCGGCACACAGGCCACAGTGCAGACAGACATCCTCGTCCTTGACCATCACGCGATCGGTATCGGGCAGGTCGCCGGACACGTAGAGGTCCTGGGCCGGATTGTCCGCCGGCGCCATCAGGTGCTGGCGCAATTCCTCTTCCTCACGATTGGCCGTGAAGGTGATGCAGTCCATCGGACAGATGTCGACGCAGGCATCGCACTCGATGCACAGCTTCTCCGTAAACACCGTCTGCACGTCACAGTTCAGACAGCGCTGAGCCTCCTTCGCACCGAGGTGGCGGTCGAAGCCGAGTTCCACCTCGATCTTGATGTTGGACAGCGAGCGGGAGAGATCCGCGTGCGGCACGTGATAACGCGGCGCCGGGTCGTGCTCCGAGTCGTAGCTCCACTCGTGCATGCCCATTTTCTGGGAGATCAGGTTCACGCCTTCCGGCGGCCGGTCCGCCTTCACGTCCTTGCCCTGACAGAACAGGTCGATGGAGATGGCGGCTTTGTGGGCGTGGGCCGAGGCCCAGATGATGTTTTCCGGCCCGAATGCCGAATCACCGCCGAAGAAGACCTTGGGGTTGCCGGACTGCAACGTCTCCGCGTCCAGCACCGGGCAGTCCCAGCGATCGAACTCGATGCCGAGATCACGCTCGATCCAGGGGCAGTGATTGTCCTGGCCGATGGCGATGAGGACATGATCGCACTCGATAAAAACGTCCGCTTCGCCGCTGGGAACGTACTTCAGGCGACCGTCGTCCTGCCGCACCGGCTCCACGCACTCGAACCACATGCCCTTGAGCTTGCCGTCCTCGACCACGAAGGACTTCGGCGGCCGGTTATTGAGAATGGGAATGCCTTCGGCGATGGCCTCCTCCTTCTCCCACTCCGAAGCCTTCATCACCTCGAAGGCAGAACGCACCACCACCTGCACCGACTCGGCGCCGAGGCGGCGGGACGTGCGGCAGCAGTCCATGGCCGTATTGCCACCACCGAGCACCACCACCTTGCCCTCGATGCGATCGGTGTGCCCGAACGCCACCGAGGCAAGCCAGTCGATGCCCAAATGAATGAAGGGGTCGGCTTCGGCGCGGCCGGGCAGATCGAGGTCGCGACCGCGAGGCGCACCGGTGCCCACGAACACGGCATCGAAGCCCTGATCGAGCAGCGCCTGCATGGACGTGATTTCCTGCCCGAAGTGGCAGACCACGCCCAACTCGAGGATCAGGTTCACCTCCTCCTCGAGCACGTCCATGGGCAGCCGGAACGCGGGGATCTGCGAGCGCATCATGCCGCCGCCCTTGGGATCGCGTTCGAACATGTGCACTTCGTAGCCCATGGGCAGCAGGTCGCGGGCCACGGCCAGCGAGGCAGGACCGGCGCCGACGCAGGCGATCCTCTTGCCATTCTTCTGCTCGGGAATGCGCGGCAGATAGTCGCGGATGTCGCCTTTATGGTCCGCTGCAACCCGCTTCAGCCGGCAGATGGCCACCGGCTTCTCCTCCGTGCGCACGCGGCGGCAGGCCGGCTCGCAGGGACGGTCACAGGTCCGCCCGAGGATCCCCGGGAACACGTTCGAGTCCCAGTTCACCATGTAGGCTTCGGTGTAGCGTTCCTGGCTGATCAGGCGGATGTATTCCGGCACCGGCGTGTGCGCCGGACAGGCCCATTGGCAATCCACGACTTTGTGGAAATAGTTGGGATCGGTGATATCGGTGGGCTTCATGACTGCGACTACTCCCCTGCGACCGGTTGCCCGGCCCGCCCGTCGGGCTGCGCGAATCCGGGACGACCTCCGTCTCAGGCCGCCTCGAACACAGTATGCGCGCATGTCCGTGAATTACTGCAATTGTAACCACCAGTTACGACTGCTTTCTAGCACATCCCGCGAGCTGACACCGCCGGCCATCGCACCCCAGGCGGGATCGGGCCTGGCCGGTGCTCAGCGTGCCAGCAGCAGTCGCCCGGAGCCCGGATCGATGCGATAGTCGAAGCGTCCAAGCAGGTCGAGGCCCAGCAGGCCGTCCACCCCTGCCAGCCCTTCCAGATCCAGCACCACCAGCTCCGGCGCGTCGATGCGGAACGGCCCCAGCGTCAGACCGGGTAGCCGATAGCGGCTGGCACTGACCACACCGTTGGCCGTACCGATACGCACCCGCTGCGGCAGCCGCTCGGCGCCAGGCGTGCGTGCCACCACCTGCGGTTTGAGCACGGAACGGGTCGCTCCCGTATCCAACAGCAGACGCAGCGGACGGCCGTCGTCCAGGGCTACGTCCACCAGGAAGTGTTCACCGAATCGGGTCAGCGGCAGACCTTCAGCGAAGCGGGTCGCCAACGCGCTCGACTCCGCGATGCGCCGCGTCAGCTCGGCCATGCTCACAGGATCATGACCATCGTCAGGAATCTCATCCAGGGTGCGCTGCGCCGCCCGGTACTCACCAGCTGCCTCCAGTTGCTTGGCGAGCAGGAAACGATAGCGATGATTCAGGGGATCGCGATCAAGAACCTGCTGATACAGGCGCATGGCACCACTGCGATCATCGATGGCGAGACGCCCGGCAACCAGCGCATCCACGAGTTCAGCGACCCGTGCCCGGGCCGGTTCCGGGTCCGGCCCGGTCAGCTCCACGTCCAGCGCATCGAGCAGCGCCGCGAGGGCCAGCTGCGGCCGCCCGAGCCTCTCCGCCGCCTCCGCGAGCCGGTAATGGCCCTCGACGTCACGATGATGCTGGAACGTGTAACGCTCGAGCAGGGCCAGCGCCCCTTCCAGGTCCCGCCGCCCGGACACCACACGTCCCGCCCCCAGAATCCGCTGCCGCATTGCGGCCGCCTGCTCGGGATCACTGCCGCGCGCTTCGGCGCGGACGTAAAGCGCCACTGCTGCATCCCACTCCTCGGCCGCGAGCAGCTGCTCGAACTGCTCCCGCAGCCCGGGTTCGGCAGGCAGCGGGGCCGTCGCACGGACCGCCGGCTCCCGGGTTGCGCTGTGCTCCTCCGCCAGCCTGTCCGGCAGCCAGCCCCGCAGCCACCAGCCCGCAGCGAAACCGAGGGTGAGGATGAGCAACCAGCGCAGCAGCATCATGAGCACGGCACCTGCCTTTGGCCGGACGCACGGGTACAATACGCGGCCTCGCGCCAGCCGGCCCCCGCTCTCCGATGAAGTAGGTTCATGTCCAACACCGCCAGTCTGCTCCACCCACCGCTGCCGCACACCGTTTCCGACCGCATCCGCTGGACCGGCCTCAGTCCCGGCGCCGATGCCATGGCCCTCGCTGCCGCGGCGCGCAGCCACGACAGCCTGCTGCTCGTCGTGGCGCGGGACACGCGCGAGGCGTCCCGCCTGGAAGCGGAGGTGCGTTTTTTCTTGGACCGGGAGTCGGACCCCGAAGTTCTGCAGTTCCCGGACTGGGAGACACTGGCCTATGACAGCTTCTCTCCCCACCAGGACATCGTCTCACAGCGCCTGGAGACGCTGCAGCGTCTGCCGGGGCTCACGCGCGGGGTGCTGGTGGCGCCGATCACGACCCTGATGCATCGCATCCCGCCGGTGGACTGGCTGGCGGGCCGCTCCCTGGTCCTGGACGTGGGCGACCGCTTCGATCTCGACACCCGGCGCCGGGTGCTGGAAGCCGCCGGCTACCGCCGGGTGGAGACCGTGCTCGAGCACGGCGAGTATGCGGTCCGCGGCGCCTTGATGGACCTGTATCCGATGGGCAGCCCCCTGCCCTTCCGCATCGACCTGTTCGATGAAGAGATCGAGACCCTGCGCACCTTCGATCCCGAAACCCAGCGCACCCTGGATCAGGTCACGTCCATACGCCTGCTGCCGGCGCGGGAATTTCCTCTGGATGCGGATGCCATACGTGGCTTCC
>SKUB01000373.1 GCA_007122315.1 Pseudomonadales bacterium
AGGAAACCGGCATCGGCGACACCTGCTTCTTCGGTCCGGAAGCCGAATTCTTCGTCTTCGATGACGTCCGCTTCAAGGTGAGCATGGGCAACTCCATGTTCGCCATCTCCGCCGAAGAGGCGGCGTGGGAGTCCGGTTCCGAGTTCGAGGGCGGCAACCTCGGCCACCGGCCGAGCGTCAAAGGCGGCTACTTCCCGGTCCCGCCCGTGGATTCCGCCTACAACCTGCGCAATGCCATGTGCACTGCCATGCAGCAGATGGGTCTGACCATCGACGTGCACCACCACGAGGTCGCCACGGCATGCCAGAACGAGATAGGCGTCAAGTTCAACACACTGACGTCGAAGGCCGACGAGGTGCAGATCTACAAGTACTGCGTGCACAACGTCGCCCACGCCTATGGCAAGTCCGCCACGTTCATGCCCAAGCCGCTGGTGGGCGACAACGGCAGCGGCATGCACGTCCACCAGTCCATCTGGAAAGACGGCGTGAACCTGTTCCACGGTGACAAGTACGCCGGCCTCTCCGAGATGGCCCTGTACTACATCGGCGGCATCATCAAGCACGCCCGCGCCCTGAACGCGTTCACGAATGCCAGCACCAACAGCTACAAGCGCCTGGTCCCCGGTTTCGAAGCGCCCGTGCTGCTCGCCTACTCGGCGCGCAACCGTTCCGCCTCCATCCGGATTCCCTACATTCAGGGCGGCAATCCGAAGGCTTACCGGGTCGAGGTGCGCTTCCCCGACAGCGCTGGCAACCCGTACCTGATGTTCTCCGCCATGCTGCTGGCGGGCATCGACGGCATCAAGAACAAGATTCACCCGGGCGACGCCATGGACAAGGACCTCTACGATCTGCCGCCTGAGGAGCTCGAAGGCATTCCGACCGTGTGCAGCTCGCTGGAGCAGGCCCTCGACTCCCTCGACAAGGATCGCGAGTTCCTCAAGCAGGGCGGGGTCTTCAGCGACGGCCAGATCGACGGCTACATCGCGCTGAAGCGTGGCGAGGTGGAGACCCTCAACATGAACACGCACCCGGTCGAGTTCCAGATGTACTACTCGGTCTGACCGAACCGTCCCGAAGAACGCCTCGCGGGTTGATCCGCGGGGCACCATTGTCAACCTGGAGCCCCCGTCCACACGGGGGCTCCTTGTTTCTGGGCCGCGCGCCCCTATGCTATGGAAAGCAGTCACCGGCCTGGAGACCAGGTCATGTTCATCGCACGATTGATCACGACGCTGGCGCTGTTCGCCTTCGCGCTGCCCCTGGCCGGAGCGGACGAGATCTACGTCACCCGTGATGCCGAAGGCAATCCGGTGTTTACCGACCGGCCTGGAACCACGCCTTCGGAACGGCTCGATCTGCGCACCCCCAACGTCTACGAAGCGCAATCGATTCCGGAGCCCGAACCGCGACCCGCTCGCCGTGGACGGGCCGCCGACGAGGGGCCGCAATACACCGTGCGCATCACGCAGCCCGCCGATGAGGAAGGCGTGCGCGCCCCGGACGGCCAGGTGGCAGTCTCCGTCTCCGTGGAACCCGGTCTGCAGCGAGGCCATCGCCTCGAACTGCTGCTGAACGGCTCGCGCGTGGCCAGTAGCGGGAGCGCTGGCAGCTTCACCATCGAAACCTTTGATCGCGGCGAAAACCGCCTCAACGCGCGGGTGGTGGATGGCGAGCGGACCCTCGCGCAGAGCGACACCACGACGTTCTATCTGCTGCGCCGCTCGCTGCTGCAACCTGGGCCCGCCAACCCGGCACCCAACCTTCCCCGCCCGCAGGCGCCCTGATCTTGGCGCAGGTTGCGCACCAATTTGGTGCGCAACGGCCGTGCATCAACTACACTGGCCGCACTGCGTTGGATCGTGCCTTTCCGCAAGCCGCGCGGTCGCCCTGACCACCTGTCCTCGGGTTTGGCCTTGGCACTGATAGTGTCCACTCACTCCGCCTGACCGATCAGTAGTGCTCAGTACCGGTGCAGATGGTGCGGAATTTGCAGTGCCCTGCAGAGGCACCTGTCGAGCATGTCATGGAAGCGCTTTACCGCCACATTCTGGAACATCAGTCCACGGCCGTGGTGCTGCTCGACGGCGCGCTTCGTGTGACGTACATGAATCAGTCAGCGGAATTCCTGCTGGCGGCCAGCAACGAACGCAGCCAGGGCGACCACCTGTGCATGCTGCTGCGAGGTGACGACGACTTCGAGCGCGAACTCGAAGAGGCCCTCAGCAAGGAACAGTCGTTCACCCGCCGTATCACCAGCCTCAAGGCACTGCAGGCCAGCAGTCGGGAGATCGTCGTCGACTACACGGTCACGCCCATGACGGACTGCGAGCAGGGCGGCCTGCTGCTGGAGTTGCAGCCGCTGGATCGGCTGCTGCGCATCAATCGGGAAGCCGCCCAGATCACCCTGCACAAGACCACCCGCCACCTGGTTCGGGGACTGGCCCACGAGATCAAGAACCCGCTCGGCGGAATCCGCGGCGCAGCCCAGCTCCTGGCCCGGGAGCTCGACCGTCCGCAGCTCAGCGACTACACCGACGTCATCATCGAGGAGGCGGACCGGCTGCGGAACCTGGTCGACCGCATGCTCGGTCCCAATCAGCTGCCCCACTTCCGTATGGCCAACCTGCACCGCATCCTGGAGCGGGTACGGCAGCTCATCACGGCGGAGCATCCCGGGCGCCTGCGCATCGAGCGCGACTACGATCCGTCCATTCCCGACCTCTACTGCGACCCCGATCAGATCCTGCAGGCGGTGCTCAACGTGGTACGGAACGCGGCCCAGGCGCTCGAGGACACGGAGGACGCCGTGATCACGCTGCGCTCCCGCACCATGCGGCAGGTCACCATCGGCAGCGAACGCCACCGCCTGGTGGTCCGGGTGGACGTGGTCGACAACGGTCCCGGAATTCCGCCCGACATGCTCGAGCGACTCTTCTACCCGATGATCAGCGGCCGGGCAGACGGCACTGGTCTCGGCCTGTCCATCACGCAGGCCATCATTTCTCAGCACGGAGGCTTGATCGAATGCGAAAGCGAGCCGGGCAGCACCTGCTTCAAGTTCCTGCTGCCATTGGAGAGCCACGATGAAGCCGCGTGATCGGGTGTGGGTGATCGATGACGACCGCTCCATCCGCTGGGTGCTCGAGCGGGCACTGGAACAGGAAGGCATGGCACCGCAGGCATTCGAGAGCGGCGCCGCCGTGCTGAGCCGCCTGCAGGCAGAACAGCCGGACGCCATTATCAGTGACATCCGCATGCCCGGCATGGACGGGCTGACCTTGCTGGAGCGTCTGCGGTCAGAGCATCCGGAGATTCCGGTGATCATCATGACCGCCCACTCGGACCTCGACAGCGCCGTCGCGTCCTACCAGAGCGGCGCCTTCGAGTATCTGCCGAAGCCCTTCGACGTGGACGACGCGGTGGCGGTGGCAAAGCGGGCCGTCGCGCACGCCCACGAGCAGAAGGCCTCCATGCCGGCGCGGGAGGAGCCAGCGCCCACTGAAATCATCGGCCAGGCGCCGGCGATGCAGGAAGTCTTTCGCGCCATCGGCCGCTTGTCCCATTCGAACATCACGGTCCTGATCAACGGCGAGTCCGGCACCGGCAAGGAACTGGTGGCGCGCGCCCTGCATCGCCACTCGCCGCGGCACGCGGGACCCTTTATCGCCCTGAACATGGCCGCCATTCCCCACGACCTGATCGAGTCCGAGCTGTTCGGCCACGAGAAAGGAGCCTTCACCGGCGCCGCGGCCCAGCGTCAGGGCCGCTTCGAGCAGGCCGACGAGGGCACCCTGTTCTTGGACGAGATCGGTGACATGCCGGCGGACACCCAGACGCGCCTGCTGCGCGTGCTGGCAGATGCCGAGTTCTATCGGGTGGGCGGACATCAGTCCATCAAGGTGGATGTGCGCATCATCGCCGCCACCCACCAGAATCTCGAGGATCTGGTCCGGGAAGGACGCTTCCGCGAGGATCTGTTCCACCGGCTCAACGTGATTCGGATCCACATCCCGAAACTGGCCGAGCGTCGGGGCGACATCCCTCTGCTCGCACGCCATTTCCTGTCCTCGGCGGCTCAGGAGCTCGGTGGAGAGCCGAAACTGCTGCGCCCGGAGACCGAGGAGTACCTGGCGAACCTGGAGTGGCCTGGTAACGTCCGCCAGCTGGAGAACACCTGCCGCTGGCTGACCGTGATGGCGTCCGGCCGCGAAGTGCATATCGGCGACCTGCCGCCGGAGCTGCGCTTGAGCGAAGGCGGCGCGCAGCAGACCACCAACTGGGAGGCGGCGCTGCGCAACTGGAGCGATCAGGAGCTGGCGCGGTTCCGACCGGGACAGACGACGCCGCTGCTCGATGTGGCGATGCCCAAGTTCGAACGCATCCTCATCGAGACGGCCCTCAAACACACCGGTGGACG
>SKUB01000214.1 GCA_007122315.1 Pseudomonadales bacterium
ATCGCGACGCCCGCTGCGCGGACGTAGGCAGTTGCGCGCCGTCCCTGGCGCGCACCCCTGCGGGGCGCACTGCGTGCGACGCAATTCGCTCCCGGCGAATTGCTCCCACTGACTTGTCGCGAGGATCTTGCGTTTCGCAAGGAGGTTTTCGGGCAGCTCGCAGGCACGCTGCTCGCAGCAGAGATGCACGATCTTCGGGTCAGGTCGGGTAGCCGAGTTCCCGCGCGAGGGCGGCCGTCAGCGCGGGACGGATCAATGCCATGTCCGCAGGCGCGCCGAGATCGGCGAGCTGAGTGACCGCGAGACCGGCCATGCCGCATGGATTGATCCGGGCGAACGGTTCGAGGTCCATGTCCACGTTCAGTGCCAGACCGTGATAACTGCAGCCGCGCCGGACCCGGAGCCCCAGCGCCGCGATCTTGGCGCCGTCGACGTAGACGCCCGGCGCGTCGGCGCGAGCGCTGGCTTCGATCCCCCAAGTGCCGAGCACGGTGATGACGGCATTTTCGATGGCGCTCACCAGAGCACGCACGCCAATTCCCAGACGCCGAACATCCAGCAGCAGGTAACCCACCAGCTGGCCTGGACCGTGATAGGTCACCTGACCGCCCCGGTCGCTGTGCAGCACAGGAATGTCGGCTGGGGCCAGGACATGCTCGGCGCGACCGGCCTGACCCAACGTGAAGACAGGATCATGCTCCAGCCACCACAGCTCGTCCGGTGTCGCCGCGGTCCGGGCGGCAGTGAATGCCTGCTGCCGGGCCATGGTGTCGGCGTAGTCACAGCGCCCCAGCCAACGACTCTTCAAAGGCGCAAGCGTGTGCTGGCGGCGCTCAGAGGACGAGCGTGACACGGCCGGTCGCCTGCAGATCGGCGTGCAGGGCCTTGAGCTGGCGTTCGCTGCGCGCCTCGATCATCAGCGTCACGGCGACCCAGCGGCCGTTACGCGAGGGGCGCACGGACATGGCCTGCCGGTCGAGACCGTCCGCATGCCGCTGACCCACTTCCAGGACCATGGCAGGAAAGTCATCGACGTTCTCGCCCATCACCTTGATCGGATAGCGACAGGGGAACTCGATACGCGGCATGTTCGAATCAGGCATGGCGGCGGCCGGCATCAGGAGAACAGGCGGGTAAAGAACATCTGCAGGGAATGCCACATACGCTTGAAGATCCCGGCAGCTTCGACTGCCGTGAGCGCGATGATAGCTCCGCTGTAGACCTCCTCGTCGTCGAGCACGACACTGAGCGTCCCGAGCCGTGCACCTGCCTCGATCGGTGCAGTGAGCCAAGGATCAAGCGTGATCGTGGCCCGCAAATCGTCATAGCGACCGCGGGGCAGGGTCAGAGCCACATCGTCCGCGAGACCCACCACCACCTCGTCATCACGCCCCTTCCACACGGGACTGCGCTCGAGCTGCTGTCCCCCGGCGTAGAGGTTACGGGTTTCGAAGAAGCGGAACCCGTAGCGCAGCAGGGCCTGACTCTCACGCGCCCGGGCGCGGGTACTCTCCGCGCCCATGATCACCGAGATGAGGCGCATGCCGTCACGCTGCGCGGACGCCACCAGGCAGTAGCCAGCGGCCTCGGTATGGCCCGTCTTGACGCCGTCGACGGTCTGATCCATCCACAGCAGGGAGTTGCGGTTGCGCTGGGTGATGGGCTGGCCGGTCTGGAAGTCACGCCCGTAGGTGAACTCGCGCTCGGCATAGATCGCATAATGTTCGGGATGATCCCGGATCAGGCGCTGCGTCAGCAGGGCCTGATCACGCGCGGAGGTGTACATGTCAGGATCAGGCCAGCCCGTCGCGTTGGTGTAGTGGGTGTTGGTCATGCCGAGGATGGCAGCCTGACTGTTCATCATCTGCGCGAACGCATCCTCGCTGCCGGCGAGGTACTCCGCCACCGCGACGCTGGCATCGTTGCCAGACTGAATGATGATGCCCCGCGCCAGATCTTCCACCCGCACCCGGTCACCGACGTGGACGAACATCTTCGAGCCACCGGTGCGCCAGGCCTTCTCGGAGATCGGCACTTCATCGTCCAGGGAAATCCTCCCGGCTGCGAGTTCCTCGGCGAGGATGAAGTCGGTCATGATCTTGACCAGCGAGGCCGGTGGCAGCGGCTCGTCCGCATTGTGCTCCGCCAGCACGGTGCCGGTGACGGCATCCATCAGGATCCAGCCGGTGGCCTGCAGCTGCGGCGGCGCCGGAATCATGCCCCGCTGCGCCTCGGACGAAGGCAGGCCCGCCAGCGCCAGCAGCAACACCAGGGCTGCACGCAGAAGAACAGAATGCATCATCGATACCGTCCGAGTCGGATTGCAGGTGACACGCGAGCGCCGCTGAGTGCGTGCCAGAACATCTGTGGAGTTGCGTGAGTGTAGCATGAGGCGGAGCCGGTTCAGGCTGCAGGCATTCTGGAAACAACCCGTAAAACCAAGGGTCATTCGCGCACGATCAGCGGCATGGCTCCGAGTTCCGAGAACATGATCAGCGCCTGCAACCGGCTCGCCTCCCGCAGGTCAGGCAGCGGACCGACACGGACCCGAGTCAGCGCATCCGTCCCGCGCAGCAGATGGACCCGGACCGCGTCCGCCCGCTCACCGATGATCGCGTCGAGGCGTCCACGCAGGGCTTCCGCCGAATCCGGATTGCCGAAGGCTCCCGCCTGCAGCCAGAGGGCGCCGTTCCCTTCTTCCAGGTGGGAGGCGAACACCGGCGCATCGAGCGTCAGCGGCGGACCCTCATCCGGAATGATGGCCTCGACCTTCACCCGCGCCACGCCCTGCTCCGCAAAGCCAAGCTTGACCGCCGCACCGTAGGACAGATCGATGATGCGATCCGGATGAAAGGGTCCGCGGTCATTGACCTTGACGATACTGCTGCGGCCGTTCTCCAGATTGGTCACCCGGACGTAGGTAGGCAACGGCAACTTACGGTGGGCGGCAGTCAGCGCAAACATGTCGTAGCGTTCACCGCTGGCCGTGGTGCGGCCATCGAACTTCTGGCCGTACCAGGACGCGATGCCCCGCTCCGCGTAGCCCTCCGCCGTGGGCAGCAGATGGTAGGTCTCCCCGAATACCATGTAAGGCGACCGGTTGCCGGAGCGCGACAGCGGTTCCCAGCGCGGCACCGGGTCAGGCAGCTGTTCGAGTCCGGGCGGGACCTCGGTGGGCGCCCTGTCCTGCTCAGGATCGGGCCCGGGCAAAGGGGCCTCCGGTTGCGGCGGGCGTACGGCGCACGCTGCCAGCAGCAGGGCCAGCAACACGATCAGCAGGCTGCGCATCGTCTCAGCCACCGGCAAGGTGCTCCAGACGGCGGGCCAGCACGGCCTGACTGAGATCGTGGACTGCCATGGCGTAGAGCCTGCTGTGGTTGTAGCGGGTGATGGCATAGAAGTTCTGCAGGCCGACGAAGTGAAGCAGCCCGTCGCGGGCCTCGAGTTCGATCAAGGTCGCGACGGCCGCATCAGGCAGACCATCGAGGCCGGAGACGCCGAATCCGCGCAGCGCACCGACACTGGTGTCCGGACGCAGGCTGCTGTTCACCAGCGAAGTCACGTCCTCGGAGCCGAGGCGAACCGGGCGCGTGACCTCGTCGCCATCCCGCCAGCCGTGCACCTTCAGGTAGTTGGCGACACTGCCGATGGCATCCTCGACATCATCCCAGATGTCACGCCGGGCATTGCCGGTGAAGTCGATGGCATAGGCCCGGTAGCTGGAGGGTATGAACTGGCCGTAGCCCATGGCACCTGCATACGACCCCATCAAGTCCACGGCCGGTCGATCCTCTTCGCGGACCAGGAGCAGGAACTGCTCCAGTTCGCGGCGGAAGAAACTTGCCCGCGGCGGATAATCGAATGCCAGGGTGCTGAGGGCATCCAGCACACGCCAGCGGCCCTTATGGCGTCCATAGCGGGTCTCGACGCCGATGATGGCGACTATCACCTCCGGCGGAACCCCGAAGTCGGCCTCCGCGCGGGCAAGCACGTCGCCGTGCTCGGCCCAGAACGCGACGCCCTGCTCGATGCGAGCATCGTCGAGAAAAATCTCCCGGTACTCACCCCAGGTCAGGACCCGCTCAGCCGGCCGGGAGATGGCGTCGATGATGCCCTGCTGCCGCTGTGCTGCGCCGAACAGGGTCTCGAGCTCGGCGCGATCGAAATCATGTCGCTGCACCATTTCGTCAATGAATCCGCGCACCTCCTCGCGCTCGAGAAAGCTGTCCGCGGCAGACCACGCGGGCAGGCACAGTGCGACGACCAGCGACAGCAGGTGAAGGGATCGCATCGAGAAATACTCCGAGGTCAGGCTCGTAACATCTTGGGATTGGTATTGATCGCCATCAGGATACCGAACGCGGCCATCAGGGTCAGCGCAGATGTACCACCATAGCTGACCAGCGGTAACGGCACCCCCACCACGGGCAGCAGGCCGGACACCATGGCGATGTTGACGAACACATAGATGAAGAACGTGATGCTCAAGCTGCCAGCCAGCAGCCGCGAGTAGGCGTCCGGCGCACGCGTCGCAATGTACAGGCCGCGGGTGATGAGCAGGAAATACAGTACCAGCAGCGCCATCACGCCGAGAAAACCGGTCTCCTCACCCATGACGGCGATGATGAAATCCGTGTCGCTCTCCGGCAGGAAATCCAGATGCGACTGGGTACCCTGCAGCAGACCTTTGCCATAGAGCCCGCCGGAACCGATCGCGGTCTTGGACTGGATGATGTTCCAGCCGGCGCCGAGCGGATCGCTCTCCGGATCGAACAGCGTGAGCACCCGTTGCCGCTGGTAGTCGTGCAGCACCATCCACAGGGCGGGCAGCGCAGCAAGGCCGGCAGCGATAGCAGCGAAGACCAGCCGCCAGGACACCCCGGCCAGCAGGATGATGGCCAATCCCGAGCCGCCCACCAGAATCGCAGTGCCCAGGTCGGGCTGGATGGCGATGAGCACGGCTGGGACCGCAAGCAGGGCCAGTGACCCACACAGGACGCCGAACCGCGGGGGCAGCCGCCGCTCTGCCAGGAACGCAGCGAGCATCATCGGCACCACCAGCTTCATGATTTCGGCCGGCTGGAATCGGGGCAGACCGGGCAGATCGATCCAGCGCTGAGCGCCCTTGGCAGAGACCCCGAAGAACAGCACCGCCACCAGCAGGGCCACGCCAACCAGATACAGAGGCGCCGACCAGCGGCGCAGGGTACGGGGCGGCACCTGGGCGATGACGAACATCACCCCGAAAGCCAGCCCCAGGCGCGTGACCTGAGACGTGAACCGGTCTGGATTGCCGTCCACGGCACTGTAGAGGACGACCAGACCCAGCGCGCACACCAGCAGCACCAGAACCAGCAGCGGCAGATCGATGTGCAGCCGCCGCAGCCACGCCTGCTTGCGGGCGAAGGCCAGCTCCGAGTCGGGCAGACGATGCAGGAAATCACGCCCGGCCATCAGTGACCCCGACCGGCGACAACGGGTCCGCAGTAGCCGTCAGTTGCCGGCAACGATCGGGCCCTCCAGGCGATTGAGCAGCCAGGCATCGAGCACTTCCCGTGCGACCGGCCCCGCGACGGAGGAGCCGCCACCGCCGTTCTCCACCAGCACCGCAACAGCAATCTCCGGGTTCTCCAACGGCGCGAACGCGATGAACCAGGCATGCTTCTGCTGCCGTTCCGTCAGCTCCAGATCGTCGTGCTGCATGCCCTGAGGAATACCCACGACCTGGGCGGTACCGGACTTGCCTGCCATACGGTAAGGCACGTCCCTGCCGATGTGGGCCCAGGCGGTCCCGTTCTGGCCATAGCCGCGATTGCCGCGGTGAATGACGTCAGCCATGGCTTCCGCCATGCGTTCCCAGTCCTTCGGGTCGGCCAGTGGGACAGGTGGCAGGGATGGGGGCTTGAGTTCCTCGAGTTCGGCATCCGCAGCGAGCAGCATCCGTGGCGTGTGCCGCTGGCCCCGGGCCGCGAGAATCGCCGTCGCCCCTGCCAGCTGCAGCGGGGTGACCAGCATGTCGCCCTGGCCGATACCCAGGTTCACGGTATCGCCCGGGTACCAAGGCTCGCGGCGCGCAGCACGCTTCCATTGCGGGGTGGGCATCAGCCCGTTGGCGGCTTCCGGCAGGTCGAGAACGTAGCGTTCACCGAAGCCGAACTCGGCCGCGAAAGGTGCCAGGCGTTCGATGCCCAGCCGGACGCCGAGGTCATAGAAATAGGTGTTGGAGGAGCGGTAGATGGCCCGCTGCATGCCCACGATCCCCTGGCCGCCGCCGCCCGGGCGCCAGTTCCAGTCCCGATACATGCGCGTCTGCCCTGGCAGCCGGAAGTAGCCGGGATCGCGGATGGTCCGCTCCCAGTTCGTCTCCCCGTGGCTGAGCCCGGCCAGGCCGACGATGGGCTTGAAGGTGGAGCCAGGCGCGTACTGACCGCGAACCGCCCGATTGAACATGGGCGTGTCCGGATGATCCCGGAGCCACGCATAGGACTTCGGATCGATGCCGCCGATGAACAGATTGGGGTCATAGGCGGGCTTCGACACCAGTGCCAGGATGCCTCCGGTGTTCGGGTCGATGGCGACAATGGCACCGCGGCGATCGCCGAGCGCGGCACTGGCCGCGAGCTGCAGCTTCAGATCCAGATGCAGTTGGATGTTTTTGCCGGCCACCGGCGGCGTGCGATCAATGACCCGGGTGATGCGTCCCCGCGCATCGGTTTCCACCCGCTGGTAGCCCACCTGACCGTGGAGATGCTGCTCGTAGTGGCGTTCGACACCAAGCCGGCCCGCGTAGCGGGTTGCGCTGTACTGAACCGGGTCGAGGCGCTCGAGATCCGCCCGCGAAATGCGCCGGATCGAGCCGATGGCGTGGGCGGTGAACTCACCGAAGGGATAGTGGCGGATGAGCTGGGCTTCGACTTCGACGCCAGGCAGGCGATAGCGATTGACCGCGATCCGGGCAATCTCATCCTCGTCGAGCTGCAGCCGCAGCGGCACCGGCTCGAACGGCCGCCGCCGCTCCCGCAGCCGGCGCTGGAAGCTCTCGATCTCCGCGGGGGTCAGGTCCACCAGCTCAGCCAGGGCGGCCAGCGTCGCATCGAGGTTGCCTGCCCGTTCCCGGACGATGGTCAAAGAGGACACCGGAACGTTCTCGGCCAGCAGGATGCCGTTGCGGTCGTAGATCAGGCCCCGCGTCGGCGCGATGGGCTGGACCTGAATCCGGTTCGCGTCGCTCTGGACCGCGTGCCGCTCATGCTCGACCACCTGCAACTGGAACAGCCGCAGCACCAGCACCAGAATGGCCACCACCACCAGACACCACACCACCATGACGCGGCCTGTGAACAGGCGCGCCTCGGCGTCATGATCTCGAAGGGTGAACGCGTCCATTATGAACCATCGACTCGACATGCCATCCGGCGTGGGGGCCTGGAAGAGGCTGCAACTCTTTCATCAGGGCGCAAACGAACATGCACCTGCCGCAACTCAACGATGATACGGATGTCCCGTCATGAGCGTCCATGCACGATATATCTGCTCCGCCACCACCACGCGCACCAGCGCATGGGGCAGAGTCAATGCGGACAACGACCAGCGCATCTCGGCGTCGTCCAGACATCGGGGCGCGAGTCCATCCGGGCCGCCGACGAGCAGAGCGATGTCCCGCCCCTCCATGCGCCACGCTTCGAGGCGCCCGGAGAGGTCTTCCGTACTCAGACTGCGTCCGCTGACATCCAGCGCAATCAGCCTGGCATCGCGGCCGGCAGCAGTGAGCAACCGCTCCGCCTCCTCCTCCCGCCAGTGATCGACGCCGCGCCCCTGTCTGCGGTCAGCGGCCGCCACGGCGACCAGTTCGAGACGACAGTCCCTCGGTAACCTTCGAGCATAGTCCGCAAAGCCGGCATCCACCCAACCGGGCACGCGGGCACCCACCGCGACCAGCTTCAGCCGCATCCGGTCAGGAGACGGACGAGAGTGCCGTCGACTCCTTCACCGGCGAGGTCCGCCACAGCCGCTCCAGATCATAAAAGCTGCGTGACTCCCGCTGCATGATGTGGACCACCACGTCACCGAGGTCCACCAGCACCCAATCCAGCGCATCCTGACCCTCTACGCCAACCGGTACCACACCGCTGGCCTTGACCCGTTCGATCAGTCTGTCCACCAGCGACTTCACGTGGCGACCGGAAGTGCCCGAGGCAATCACCATCCAGTCCGTGACACTGCTGCTGCCGGAAACATCAAGGGCCAGAATGTTCTGGCCCTTGAGGTCATCCAACGCTTCCAAAACCAGACCCTGCAGATCGTCAGCCGTCATTCGCTCTCCGCGTTGTGACCAGGAACATCATGATACCCATACAGTCCCTGTTGCTTAATATATGCCCACACCGGAACCGGGAGCAAATGGGCGGCGGAGCGTCCGGCCGCGAGGGTTTCGCGGACCGCCGTCGCGGACACAGCCTGCGGCGCCTGCCGGACCCACCAGGTGTGTCCCGCGGGGACGCGGTGGAGGTCGGCGACGTCGTCCGTCAGCCCAGGGGCCAGCAGGTCGGCGACGGGCCCGGACGCCGGCAGTGCTGCGCCTGGCCGCTCGAGCAGCAGCAGATGAGCCAGTTCCGGCAGCTGCCGCCAGGCATGCCATGTGTCCAGCGTGGCCGCGGCGTCGACGCCGAGGACCCAGCCCAGGGCCACGTCCGGACCCAGCTCCCGACGCAGCAGGCGCAGGGTCTCCACCGTGTAGGAAGGCCCGGCGCGCGTCAGCTCCCGCCCATCCACGACCAGACCAGGGGAGTCGGCCACCGCAAGCTCCAGCATGGCCAGGCGTTGCGCCGGCGACGCATGGGGCTCGCCGCGATGAGGCGGGATGTGACAAGGGATCAGCCTGACCTCAAGGCACCTGGCGCGAGTAAGCACTTCCTTCGCCGCTTCGAGGTGGCCGTCGTGAACCGGATCGAAGGTGCCGCCGAAGCAGGCGATCAAGGGCAAGTCAGCGGACCTGACCGTCACCGAGCACCACGTACTTTTGGGTGGTCAGACCCTCGAGTCCCACCGGACCTCGGGCATGCAGCTTGTCTGTGGAGATGCCGATCTCCGCGCCGAGACCGTACTCGAAACCGTCCGCGAACCGGGTCGAGGCGTTGACCATCACCGAGCTCGAATCCACTTCCGCCAGGAACCTTCTGGCCGCAGCATAGTCTGCCGTGACGATGGCATCGGTATGGGCGGAGCCGTAGTGATTGATATGCGCAATGGCAGCATCGAGATCCGCCACCACCTTCACGGCAAGGATGGGTCCGAGGTACTCCTCGTACCAGTCCTCCTCGCTGGCCCGGTTGGCCTGCGGCAGGACGGCGAGCGTTGCATCGCAGCCACGGATCTCGACGCCTTCTGCCGCCAGTCGCGCCTCGGCGGCCGGGAGGATCTCGGCGGCCCGCTCGGCGTGAACCAGAAGGGTCTCCATGGCGTTGCAGACGCCATAGCGCTGACACTTGCTGTTGAGGATGATGTGGATGGCCATGGCGGCATCGGCTGCCCGATCCACATAGACGTGGCAATTGCCATCGAGGTGCTTGATAACAGGCACCCGGGCATCGGCGCTGATGCGCTCGATGAGGCCCTTGCCGCCCCGGGGAACGATCACGTCCACATACTCCTGCATGCGCAGCAGATGGCCCACGGCAGCGCGATCCGTCGTGGCCACCAGCTGCACCGCGTCCTCGCCCAGCGCCGACTCCGCGAGACCGCGGCGTACGCTGGCGGCAATGGCCCGGTTGGATTCGATGGCCTCCGACCCACCCCGCAGAATGGTGGCGTTGCCGGATTTCAGGCACAGGGCGGCCGCGTCCACGGTCACATTGGGTCGCGACTCGTAGATGATGCCGATGACACCGAGCGGGACCCGCATGCGACCGACCTGGATCCCACTGGGGCGAAAATTGAGATCCGTGATCGCACCCACGGGATCCGGCAGCACATTGACCTGCCGGAGACCATCGATCATGCGGTCGATGGCCGCGTCGTCGAGGCGCAGCCGATCGAGCAGGGGGGCGTCGAGGCCGGCCGCCGAGCCGGCGGCAAGGTCCGCCTCGTTGGCGCGGCGGATCACGGCCCGGTCGGCTTCGAGGGCGACGGCGACGGCTTCCAGCGCCGCACTGCGCTCGGCGCTGGAGGCGCGCGCCGTGCGTCGTGCCGCGGCACGGGCGCGACCGCCGAGCTCGTGCATGTAATCTTCGACATTCATGCTGACGTTCATGATCACGTCCGGGGTCAGCTGGGATCGACGTTCGACCGAGATCGAACAGTATAGTTAGCGGGAGCCATGCCGAGAATCGAGGATCTCAGGGAGGCACCCTTCTGGGACGCACTGCACGCGTACCCGGAATGGGTCGGTGTGGCCATCGTCCTGATCGCGTTCGTGGAATGCTTCGCCATCGCGGGCCTGATCGTGCCCGGCGTGCTGCTGCTCTACGCGGCGGCGTTCGTGGCCGGCGGCGGGGAGCTCGGCCTCTGGACCGCCCTCGGCTGCGCCTTCATCGGCGCAGTGGCCGGAGACAGCGCCAGTTTTCTCCTCGGCCGCCGCTTCGGACCGGCCATCCGCGTGCTGCCGCCCTTTTCCACGCATCCCGAGTGGATCACGCGCGGGGAGGCGTTCTTCATCCGCCATGGCGCGGCCAGTATCGCCCTCGGGCGCTTCGTCGGACCCATTCGGCCGGTGCTGCCGCTGATCGCCGGCATGCTCCGATTTCCAGCGGGCGTGTTCTATGCCGTGAACTTGAGTTCAGCTCTGCTCTGGGCACCGGCTTACATCATCCCGGGCTACCTGCTCGGGGCCTCCCTGCAGCATGCCATCGAGCCCCCGCCGGGACTCATCGTGGGCCTGCTGATCTTCGTCATCTGGTGCTGGGGCATGGGGCGCCTCACCATTGCCGCCTGGCAGGCCGGCGAGCCCGGCGGCGCCCTGTTCGAACGTCTCGACCCCGACACCTCGAAGGGCCGACTGTTGCGGGCCCCAGCTTTCGGTAACGGGGTGGACACCCGCCTCTCTCTGCTCGCCGGTACCGTGACGCTGACCGCGCTCACAGCGTTGGGCCTCGCGCTGGTGCTGGCGTCGCCGCTGCTCGCACCATGGCGCCGGTTCGGACTGGATCTGCTCGAGGTGCTCCGGCTGCTGCTTTGATCAGCCCCCGTTCTGCTCCTGCATGGCGTGCACCAGTCGTTCCAGTTCGGCGAGGCAGACCAGGGGATCGTCCTGCTCCAGCAGGCCCTGCTTGAACCGGGGATCCACCGGCAGCAGGTCCGCCAGCCGACCCGCCACGGCCCGGGCATCCTCGAGATCCGCCTCGATGCCCAGCTGGTTGACCGCCGGGTGCTCGAGCAGCTGCCGCAAAATCTCCACCAGCGCCTCGCTGTCCGCCGGCACCGGGACATAGGGCGGATCCGGTATCTCCGTCACCCGCCCGAGCAGCAGGTGATCGGACTGCTCCTCCGCGCCCTGCACCCGGAAGCGCCGCTCGCCGCGGGCGGTGATCCCCAGCAGACCATTGGGCAGCTCGGTGAAATCCACGATGCGGGCCTGGGTTCCGACGGTGGCGATCTGCGGCGGTCTGTCGCCGCGATCGCGCCGCGCCTCGTGCCCGTCGAGGATCAGGACGACACCGAACGGGCTGGTGTCGCGCATGCAGCGCTTGACCATATCCACATAGCGTGTTTCGAAGATCTGCAGAGGCAGCAGCCCGCCGGGGAACAGTACGCTGCCCAGCGGGAACAGGGGCAGTTCGAACGCCCCATCGCCCTGGGCTTCAGGGTTCGCCGTCGAGGCCGTCAAAACGGGATGTCGTCGTCGAAGTCGTTGAGCGTATCCGGATTCGTCACCGGCTGGCGGGCTGCCGCCTGCCCCTGGCTGCGACCACCGCCGCCTCCCGAGGACTCGGCCTTGCCGGGACCGGAGGACTCATACGCTTCACTGCCGCCCATGCCGCCACCGCGACTGTCGAGCATCTGCATGTCACTGCAGATGATCTCGGTCTTGTAGCGGGTCTGCCCGTCGGACTCCCAGGAGCTGGTGCGCAGGGAGCCTTCCACATAGACCTTGGAGCCTTTGCGCAGATACTCACCGGCAATCTCGGCAAGGCGTCCGAAGCAGACCACCGAGTGCCACTCGGTGCGCTCCTGGCGCTGCCCGGACTGCTTGTCGGTCCAGTTTTCGCTGGTGGCCACACGGAAGTTGGTCACCGGTGACCCCGCCTGGGTGAAGCGGGTCTCGGGGTCGACGCCGAGGTTGCCGATGAGGATCACCTTGTTGATGCCGCGGGCCATGGGTCACTCCCTTTTGCTGCCTGGCGGTTGGAGATGACAGCAGTGTACCGCAGGTGCTCCGATGCTCCCACGGCAGCCGTCGATTCGTCGCGTAGGTCATCGCTGAAGGTGCTGTGCGAGCCGACCTGCTCGGTAGCGGTTGCCGCCGCCCGGGCAGGCGCGTATCTTGCCGCTTTCGCGCGGTGTATGCCTCGCCGCCCGACCCCATTCCCTCCGTTGTCGATCCGCCATGGACAGCATCTCGATACGCGGCGCGCGCACCCACAACTTGCGCAACGTCGACCTGACGCTCCCCCGGGACCGGCTCGTGGTCATCACCGGCCTGTCCGGCTCGGGCAAGTCGTCGCTTGCCTTCGACACGCTGTACGCGGAGGGGCAGCGCCGCTACGTGGAATCGCTCTCGGCCTACGCCCGGCAGTTCCTCTCCATGATGGAGAAACCGGACGTGGACCAGATCGAAGGTCTGTCGCCGGCCATCTCCATCGAGCAGAAGTCGACCTCCCACAATCCGCGCTCTACCGTGGGTACCATCACCGAGATCTACGACTATCTCAGGCTGCTCTACGCGCGGGTAGGCGAGCCACGCTGCCCGGACCATGGGGCCACCCTGGCGGCTCAGACCGTGAGCCAGATGGTGGATCAGGTGATGGCGCTGCCGGAGGGCACGCGAGCCATGCTGCTCGCCCCCGTGGTGGACCAGCGCAAGGGGGAACACGCGAACATCTTCCGGGAGCTGACCGCGAACGGCTTCGTCCGCGCCCGGGTGGACGGCCTCGTGCTCGATCTCGATGAACCGCCGAAACTGGACAAGAAACGCAAGCACAGCATCGACGTGGTGGTGGATCGCTTCCGGGTGCGTCCCGGCATCGAGCAGCGCCTCGCGGAATCCTTCGAAACCGCACTCGAACTCGCGGAAGGCACCGCCAGGGTCGCGCCCCTGCCCGAGCAGGAGGAAGCCGGCAGCTTCGATACGGAACTGGTGTTCTCTTCCCGATTCGCCTGCCCCCAGTGCGGCTACAGCATCAGCGAACTCGAACCGCGCCTGTTCTCGTTCAACAACCCGGCCGGAGCCTGCCCGAGCTGCGACGGCCTCGGGGTCAAACAGTTCTTCGATCCGGAGCGCATCGTCGAGGACGGCAGCCTGTCCCTGGCCGAAGGCGCGATCCGCGGCTGGGACCGGCGCAACGTCTACTACTTCCACATGCTGAGCTCGCTGGCCGAGCACTACGGCTTCGATCTCGAAGCGCCCTTTGCCACCCTTTCGAAAAAGCACCGTGAGGCCATCCTCTACGGCAGTGGCGAGGAGCGGGTGGACTTCTCCTATGTCAACGATCGCGGCGACGTCATTACCCGACGTCATCGTTTCGAGGGCGTGCTGCCGAACATGGATCGCCGCTACAAGGAGACCGAGTCGAGCATGGTGCGCGAGCACCTGACCCGATTCCTGTCCGTGGCCCCCTGCACCGACTGCCGCGGCACCCGGCTCAAGCGCGAAGCCCGCAACGTCTTCATCGACGATCGCAACCTCTCCGCGGTCACGTGTGATTCCGTCGGTGCCGCGTGCAGCTACTTCGAGCAGCTCGAGCTGCCAGGACGGCGCGGCGAGATTGCCGGCAAGATCCTCAAGGAAATCAAGGCTCGACTGCAGTTCCTGGTGGACGTGGGCCTGAACTACCTCACGCTGGACCGCTCTGCGGACACGCTCTCCGGGGGCGAAGCTCAGCGCATTCGCCTGGCCAGTCAGATCGGTGCGGGCCTGGTAGGCGTGCTCTACGTGCTGGACGAACCGTCGATCGGCCTTCACCAGCGGGACAACGCACGGCTTTTGCGCACACTGATCCACCTGCGCGATCTCGGCAACACGGTGGTGGTGGTGGAGCACGACGAAGATGCGATCCGCAGCGCAGATCACGTGGTGGACATGGGTCCCGGTGCGGGCGTCCACGGTGGCGCCGTGGTGGCCGAGGGACCGGTTGCAGTCATCGAGCGCTGCAAGGCGTCCCTGACCGGTGCCTACCTGTCAGGCCGCATGCGCATCGAGGTGCCCAAGCAGCGCCACAGCTTCGAGCCGGATCAGGTCATCCGCCTGCGGGGTGCGAGCGGCAACAACCTGCGCGATCTGACGGTGGAGATTCCCGCCGGCGTCATGACCTGCGTCACCGGCGTGTCGGGCTCCGGCAAGTCGACGCTGATCAACCACACCCTCTACCCGGTAGCGGCCACTCGCCTCAATGGCGCCGGCAGTCTCGTCGCCGCGCCCCACGAAGGGATCGACAACCTCGATCTCATCGACAAGGTGGTGGACATCGATCAGAGCCCCATCGGTCGCACGCCGCGCTCCAATCCGGCCACGTACACGGGACTGTTCACACCGATCCGCGAGCTGTTCGCCCAGACCTCCGAAGCGCGAACCCGCGGCTACAAGCCCGGCCGCTTCAGCTTCAACGTCAAAGGAGGTCGCTGCGAGGCCTGCCAGGGTGACGGCCTGATCAAAGTGGAAATGCACTTCCTTCCGGACATCTACGTGATGTGCGATGTCTGCAAAGGCAAGCGCTACAACCGGGAGACGCTGGAGGTCACCTACAAGGGCCTGAACATCAACGAAGTCCTCGAACTCACGGTGGAGGACGCCCGCGAGTTCTTCGACGCGGTGCCCATGATCGCGCGCAAGTTGCAGACGCTGATGGACGTGGGCCTGTCCTACGTCCGCCTCGGCCAGCCGGCGAC
>SKUB01000127.1 GCA_007122315.1 Pseudomonadales bacterium
AGCGCGACGACGATCATCGCCGCCAGCAGGATCAGGGTATGGGGAACGCGCACGCACCCTCCGCAATCAGTCCCGAAGACCCGGCGGATGATACCGGCGTGGCAAGCGGACCGCCGCCTGAGTTCGTCTTCCCGCCCGCGATCACGCCCGCGACGCGATCGAAGTGCGCCGACGGGACGAAGGATTAACGCTCGAAATACGCTCGCGGTGCCTCGACGTCCTCGGTGTGCTGCAGCGCCAGCATGAGCAGGATGCGCGCTTTGTGGGGCGACAGGTCCCCTGCGAAGGTGGCACCGGCCTCGGCCAGCGCCGCCCCGCCGCCGACGTAACCGTACACAGGGGCAACGTCACCTTCGGGTACTCGACTCGCGATCACCACCGGGATGCCTGCGTCCATGGCGCTTTCGATGGCTGCAGCGATGGCAGGATTGACGTTGCCGAGACCCAAGGCCTGCACGACGATACCTTGCGCGCCGGCGGCCAAAGCGGCCTCGATCCCATCGCCGCTGGCGCCCGGATACATCGCCACAATATCCACTCGGGGGAGCTCATCGAGCAGCAGCGGCACGTGCTGCCGCCACTCGGGGCGTCTGCGAAACGTGATCGTGTCCGCGGACACCGCGCCCAACGCACCTGCCCCGCCGGAGTGGAAGCCGCCCTGTGCCGTATGCCCTTTGCGGACTTCCCTGGCGGCGTGAATCGTATCGTGCATCACCAACATGGCACCGCGACCGCGGGATCCGGGGCTGACGCACACGCGAGCCGCGGCAAGCAGGTTGCGCGGCCCGTCGAAGTCACGAGCCGAGGCATCGCGCATGGCACCCGTCAGCACCACCGGCTTGTCCCCGCCTACGGTCAGATCCAGAAAGAAAGCCGTTTCTTCGAGCACGTCGGTGCCGTGCGTCACGATGACCCCAGCCACCTCCTCCCGGTCCAAAGCGCTGCGAACGGCAGCATGCAGCGCCACCCATCGCGCTGGACTCATGTGCGGCGAGGGAACGCTGAACAAGGTCTCCACCTCCATGCGGGCGATGGCTTCCAATTCAGGGACGGCCGCAAGCAGCGTATCCCCTGAATCGGCAGGCACCGGTGCCCCACCCGGCCCGGCGGGGCGCATGGCAATCGTGCCGCCGGTCGCGATCATCTTGCACACCGGAAGCCCATCGGCAGCAGCGGTTACGGCAACCACCGCCAGGAGGAGTCCAACCATCCAGCCTTTCATGCCATTCCTTCTCCGATTACGCTCGACGCCAAGGGAAGCGTTTCGCGACCTGTCCCGTCCGATTCGATCACACCGCCGCTGCGAGCACCACTTGGCCGAGGACAGCGCTCTGGAACGCCCCGATTCCAACGCGAACTCAATTCCAGAGGAGGACGCGAGGTGAACCGCATCACACGCAACGGTCGCATCCTCGAGTGCATTCAGGGCGACATCGCCCGCCAGACCGACATTGACGCCGTGGTGAACGCTGCCAACGCCCAGCTGCAGAGCGGCGGCGGCGTCGCCGGTGCGCTGCACCGCGCAGCGGGACCCGGACTCGCTGAGGAGTGTGCCCCCATGGCGCCGATTCGGCCGGGCCAGGCAGTTATCTCAGGCGGTCACGGGTTGCCGAATCCTCATGTCATCCACTGTCTCGGACCCGTCTACGGCCGCGACGAACCTTCCGACCGCCTGCTCGAGGACTGCTACCGCAACGCCGTCAGGCTGGCCGAGTCGGAACGCCTGCGCTCCGTCGCGTTCCCTGCCCTGTCCACGGGTGTGTTCGGCTATCCCATGGAGGACGCAGCGCAGGTTGCATTCAGGACACTGCTGCGGGAAATGCCGAAGCTCGAGCACGTCGAGTTGCTCCGTTTCGTGCTTTTTTCTCAGACCGATCTCGAAGTGCACGAGCGGGCACTCGAATCCCTCAGCAAAGAGGAGAGCGATCATGAGTGATGACCTGGAGCGGGCACGCTCCGCCTGGAAAAATCGCGGCGGCGAGCGCCCGCCTTTCGCCCAGCTGCCCCAGCGCGGGGAGGAATCGGTGTGGGACTATCCACGCCCGCCAGTGCTGGTGGAGGACCGGCGCGAGATCGTCGTTCGAGTTGGCGAGCGGGAGATCGCCCGCAGTGCCCGCGCCGTCCGCGTCCTGGAGACCGCGAGTCCGCCCACGTTCTACATCGCGCCCGACGACGTCGATGCCGACTGCCTGATGCCCGCACCGGGCCATTCGTTCTGTGAGTGGAAGGGCAGCGCCAGCTACTTCGACGTGCAGACGCCGGAGCAGACCATCCCTGCTGCGGCCTGGGCCTACCTGGAACCCTTTCCGGAGTTCGCGTCCATCGCCGGCTGGCTGGCCTTCTATCCGAGCAAGGTGAGCTGCTTCGTTGCCGGCGAGCGCGTGCGCGCCCAGGCGGGCGGCTTCTACGGCGGCTGGATCACCCGCGAGATCGTCGGTCCGTTCAAGGGCGACGAGGGCAGCAGCGGGTGGTGAGATGACGGCACCCGAGTGGGCTGGGCGTGTCCGCTTTGGCGACACTTGGGCTGGATACGTGGGCCCAGCTGGGGACCAGAATGCGCATGCCCACGCAGCTGTGCAGATCACCCTAGCCCTCGAGGACAGCGTCACCCTCGCGTCGGACAGCGGCGAGCTGGCGGGTTCGGAATCAGCAGCGGAACCAGTCGATCCGGAGCGCAGGGAGCGATTGATCCGCTTGGGATTGACGCCGATTGCGCCTCCCAGGGGGCCGCCATGACCGCAGCGCTGCGCAATCTGCTGCCGGGGGTGGGACTCGGGCCCGCTTCAGGAAGCAGCTCGCTGCGGCACTCCTTGGCTATGTATTCCACCGCACGGATCTCCCCGGGGCGGATCGCTACCATGTGTCATCGCTGAATGAGGCATGGATTTCCGGTATGACTCCTCAAAGCAAGCGGGTAACCAAGGCGGAATCGCTGCAGCAGGAAGCTCCGCCGAAGCACGATGACAATCTGCTGCTCAAAGCTCTGGCCCCATCGGTCAGGCAGCGCATCGATGCCAATCTGAAGCTGACCGAACTGCCGCTTGGCGAGGTGCTCTACGAGTCCGGTGACGTCATGAACGACGTCTACTTTCCGACCAATTCCATCGTTTCGCTTCTGTACGTGATGGAGGATGGCAGCTCGGCAGAGATCTCGGTGGTGGGCAACGAGGGTATCGTCGGCATTGCGCTGTTCATGGGTGGGCTGAGCACCCCGAGCCGGGCGGTGGTGCAGAGTGCCGGGTATGGCTACCGGCTGGCCGGCAAGTTCCTGAAAGAGGAGTTCCGGCGCCACGGCGAGTTGCATCACCTGCTGCTGCGCTACACCCAGGCGCTGATCACCCAGATGGCGCAGACCGCCGCCTGCAATCGGCACCACAGCATCGACCAGCAGCTCTGCCGCTGGATGCTGCTGTCCATGGATCGCCTGAAAGGCGATCACCTCAACATGACCCAGGAGCTGATCGCGAACATGCTCGGCGTGCGTCGGGAAGGCGTCACGGAAGCTGCCAGCGAGCTTGCTGCGGCCGGCGTCATCGAATACAAACGCGGCCGTATCACGGTACTCGATCGCGCGGAACTCGAACGGCGCTCCTGTGAGTGCTACCAGGTGGTCAAGCTGGAATCTGATCGCCTGCTGGAAAATCTGACATATCCGCGACTGGAGCCACCACCCCCGGCCCATTGACCTGTGACGCAGGAAGGAAATCTCGGCGGCTGAACGTCTCGCGCACAGCAATACGCAACGTGCTGTCTCTCGAATGGTGCCCGGGGCGGGACTCGAACCCGCATGCCTTACGGCTGGGGATTTTAAGTCCCCTGCGTCTACCAGTTTCGCCACCCGGGCATGACGGGCCGCAGGATAGCACTACCCCGGCTTTCCCCTCTCGACCCGAACAGGCAGAATCCGATGCCTGATACCGGAGGAGGTAGCGCATCGATGTACCAGGAGCTCAAGCAGGTCCGGGCCAAACTCACTGGCCCCGGCGGAGATTTCGAGGTCGTGACGGTGGAAGTCCGCGGCAATCCCACCCGAACCTACAAGACTGGCCCTCAGAACCTGCGCGAGCTTTGGCTTGCATCCATGGCGTTCGCCGATCGCGAGTATCTCGTCTATCAGGACGAACGCTGGACCTATGCCGAAGCGCACGCCGAGGTCGCAGCCATCGCGAGCTGGCTCAAGGCCCAGGGAATCCAGCCTGGCGATCGCGTCGGTATCGCCATGCGCAACTACCCGGAGCACCTGCTGTGCTACTGGGCCATCGTGTCCATGGGCGCCGTGGTCGTGGGCATGAATGCCTGGTGGGTGGGGCCCGAGCTGGTCTACGGCATTCAGGACTCCGCCCCTAAGGTGATCTTCTGCGACCAGGAACGCCTGCAGCGCGTCCTGGAGCATCGCAAGGAGGTTCC
>SKUB01000041.1 GCA_007122315.1 Pseudomonadales bacterium
ACAACGGCAGATCGTATTGCTCGAGTGTGGCGGCCAGCGCGAGGCATGCCCGCTGCGCTCGACGCAGACCACCGCCGTGTTGCAGGTCGGCGAGCAGGAGCCGGACATCGGACGTCAGGCCGAGCTGCGCGGCAACGAGCGCCATGATGAGGGCGTTTTCGTCACAGGTCAGTGAGCGACTCTCAGGACAGGCGAATTTCAGTGGTCTGGAGGCTCCGAGAGTGAGCTGCGCGAGCAGATGTTCGCCGAGATCGAGCAGGCGAATGCCTGCGGGTAGCTGGGTGAGCGTGTGCCGGACGAAGTGCGGCAGGTCCCGCCGCTGCCGCAGCGCGCGACTGCCGTGGCGCAGTGTCCACAGCAACAGTCGGCCGGTGAGTTCGAGATCGCAGGTGTGTCGGTGCATGGATCCTCCTTGGCGAGGATCATAAGTGCGAACGATTATCATTTGCAATACTGCCGATGGGCGCGTGCGCTATGCTTGGCAGGTCTGGGCGTAGCTCAGTCTGGTAGAGCACGGGCTTTGGGTGCCCGGGGTCGCAGGTTCGAATCCTGCCGCCCAGACCAGCGATTGCGGGTACATTCCGAAGACCTGGTTTACATTTCATTCCGGAGACCTGGTCAACAGCTTCTCCGGGGCGAAAGGATTGGCCACTGGCTCGACCTGCTGATCCAAGAGTCCTAAGTCATGGTCCATGAAACTGACGAGCCAGATCTGATCGTCGACCTCGCTGACACCAGGAATCTGCGCCGCGAACACCCTGCTCAGCTGGAACTTGAGGGGGCCTGGGCGTCGTCTGCTTCGATTTTGGTCATGCAGTTCGGGCACACGCCGTGGGTCAGCATCATGTCGGCATGGTCCTCGAGGTAGGTCTCCAGGCGCTTCCATATGCCTGCGTCGTCGCGAATGCTCTTGCACCAGGCGCAGATGGGGATGGTCGAGCGCAGCAGGTGAACCTCGCGCAGCGTGTCGTAGCGCTGCCGCAGGTTGGCCTTGCGGCCGATGCTGATGGCCAGTCCGAGGCACCAGGTGAGGACGAGCGTCCCGATCAGCATGGCTGCAGGGGCACCCTGGACCTCTTTCCAGTAGAGGTAGTCCACTGCCGACGCGACGGCGATCACGCCGGCAGCCGTGGCCTGAACAGCGATACTGCAAGGGATGAGGAAGAGAATCAGGATGACGACCAGGTCGCTGGGAAGGTGTCCCGGCATCTCAGCGATGCCGAGGCCCTGTCCGTACCGGACGGCATAAAACAACGCCAGGCTCAGCATGGCCACCGAGAGAAGGTTGTAGATGCGTTGTGGATGCTTTTTTCGGGTCAGTTCGATGACTGCGGCGATCAACAGGGCCATGAACGTCAGGCGCATGCCCAGGTTCAACCAGAACAGGGTCCCTTCGAAACGAAGGTCGAGGAGGACGAACAGGACGCTGGAGGGAATGAGCAGTGCCAGCAGCACGGTTGTCCGCTGGCGCTCTTCTTCCAGCTGCCAATGCGGCCACGACAGTTCACTGGCGCGCTGGGCTGCACTGGCGGGGGCCTTGAGGCGCTGACCGCTACTGCCCCCGTCGCGCGCTGGCTTGGTCATGGATGAGGAGGCCTCAGGCTGAGGGGCGCGTCAGGTAAGTGACGAATTGTCGGTGGAGGTCGGATCTGTCGCTTTGATCGCCGTCAACGTTCAGAAGCGCAGGATCGCGGGGCTGAGCGTGTCCAGATCCAGAACGCCGATGGCGTTCAGGCCCGGCATGTGGCCCGCGCACTCGCCTGGATTGAACCACAGCCGTCCTGCATCGTGTTCGATCCGCAGCCGATGGGTGTGCCCGTGAAGCGCGACGTCGTGGTGGATCGAGATGACACCCTGAAAGTCCAGCGGATCATGGACCACCAGGATCCGGCGTCCGTGCCAGGTCAGATCCAGGGGCGGTGCACTGAACTCGAACCCCAGCCGCCGGGCCACTGCCGCAAGCTCGGGCCGCTCGCCCATGTCATTGTTACCGTAGACGCCAATCAGGGGGGCGTCGAGGTCCGCGAAACGCTCCAAGGTGCCCGGGCGGGTGACGTCGCCGGTGTGGATGACCCGCTCGACGCCCGCATCGTTGAACAGCGCGACGATGCGGGCGACGTTCTTGAGATTGTTGTGGGTGTCGGAAACGACGCCGATGCGCACGCGGGGTCCGGCGACCGGCTCAGCCGGCCCTCTCCAGGATGTGGATGCCGCAGGCGGAGCCGAGGCCGATGACGTGGGTCATGCCGATGCGTGCTCCCTCCACCTGACGTTTTCCGGCTTCACCCCTCAGGTGGGTCGTCACCTCGTAGATGTTGGCGATTCCGGTGGCGCCTAACGGGTGGCCCTTGGAGAGCAGGCCGCCGGAGACGTTGACCGGCGTTCTGCCGCCGAGTGCCGCGTGCCCCTCGTCGATGAAGCGGCCGGCCTCGCCGTCGCCGCAGAGACCCAGATTTTCGTAATGGAGGATCTCGGCGGTAGCGAAGCAGTCGTGCAGCTCCACAAGGTCGATGTCCGAAGGGCCGAGGCCTGCGCGCTCGTAGGCTTCCTTGGCAGCGAGCCGGGTGCAGGTGTTGACGTCAGGCATGACCAGGTCCCGCTCCTGCCAGGGATCCGATGTGAGCACGGATGCCCGGACCTTCACTGCCCGGCTCATGAGTCCGAGTTCCCGCGCCTTGCGTTCGCTGCACAGTACGGCAGCGGCAGACCCGTCCACGTTCACGGAGCACATAAGCTTGGTGTTCGGGTAGCTGATCATCTCCGCGTTCATGACTTCGGGTAGCGGGGTCTCGATCTGGTACATGGCCTTGGGGTTCAAGGTGGAGTGGTGATGATTCTTCACCGAGACCTTGGCGAACTGTTCGAAAGTGGTGCCGTACTTGCGGGCATGTTCCATGCCCGCCTCAGCGAATACCGTGGGCATGGTGCCGCCGCCCAGCAGGCCTTCCTTGGGAATGCCGCTGCCGCCGCCTCCGCCGCCGAGCAGGCCCTTGCCCATCTGTTCGACGCCCACGGCCAGCACCAGGTCGTAGACCTCGGCTTTGATCGCCATCCAGGCCTCGCGAAACGCCGTGGCGCCGGTGGCGCAGGCATTGGCGCAGTTCACCACCGGGATACCGGTCTGGCCGATCTGCTGCAGGATGCGCTGGCCGACCATGGCGTTGGCCTGATAGAGGTTGCCGCAGTACAGCGCCTGCATGTCCTTGATGGCGAGGCCCGCATCGTCCAGGGCCATCAGCGCGGCCTCGGCGCCGAGATCCGGCACGCTGCGATCGGGGAAGCGCCCGAACTTGATCATGTCCACGCCGACCACATAGACGTCGTTGCTCATGGTGGTCACTCCCTGGGTACGAAGAAGTAGGAGAGGTAGCTGTTGCCGTCCTTGTCCTTGCGGCCGAGTGCGTCGCGGTAGACCACTTTCACAGGCATGCCGAATGTGATGCGGTCCGGATCCGGTTCTATGTCCATCAGATTGCCCTTCACGGTCCCGCCGCCGTCGAGGTCGACGACGGCGGACACGAACGGCACGTCCACGCCGGGAAAGGAGCGGTGGACGATGGCGTAGGTATAAAGCGTGCCGGTATCGGCAAGACGGATGGTTTCCATCTGGTCGCGCGCCGCGCAGCGGGAACAGATTTTGCGGCTGCCGAGGAAGATGGCACCGCAGGCGCTGCACTTGGAGCCTTCCAGGTACGGGTCCCCGTCGGCAGGTATCTTGAGATAGTCCACTGCCGGCAGCGGACGGGCCTCGGCTTCGCTCATGCGGGTCTCTCCTCCCAATGATGCGTCCGCATTATCACGCGCGGCCTGCACCGCGACAACGGCCGGCGGTACGACCTCTCGTCCGGGCGTGGTTGTGGGAGGGCCCAGGCCGCCGCAGGCGGACGGGCCGAGGGACGGGCGCGACGCTTTGATTTTGCGCAGTCCTCGCTCGCTGCGTCGCCTTCGGCGCCTGCAGCCTCCCACAGCGTCTTGCGCAGGCGTGGCCGTGTGGAGGTCAGAGCAGGACGCCGCGTTCCTTCAGCAGCTCGATGACGCGCTTGGCGCATTCGTCGAGGGTGAGGGCAGCCGTGCGCAGGATGAGGTCCGGTTCACGCGGCGATTCGAACTCGGCGGAGACCCCAGGGAAGTCGGGAATCTCGCCGCGGTCTGCGGCGGCATACAGGCCCCGATTATCACGGTCGCGGCAGACCTCGATGGGCGTATCGACCATGATTTCGAGGAAACGGTCGGTGCCGACAGTATCCCGGGCCCGGGCCCGCGGCTGTTCGTGCGGAGCGACGAACGCGCACAACGCGATCACGCCGGCCTCATTGAGCACCCGCGCCACCTCGATGCCGCGGCGCAGGTTCTCGGAACGTTCCGCCGCCGTAAAGCCAAGGTCCCGGGAGATGCCGATGCGCA
>SKUB01000194.1 GCA_007122315.1 Pseudomonadales bacterium
AGTGGCGCCAGTGAGCAGAGCAGAAAAACGATGCTGATGCCGCCGAGGATCGCGAGCTGCTGCGGCAGCCCGAAGGGCAGGTCAATCACTGCCGCGAGCCCACTGTTGATCTGGATCACGCCGAGCCCGACGGTGGTGGCCACACCGAAGATCGTCGATACCACGGCGAGCGTGTTGATGGCGTGCCCGAAACCGCCGTCGACGCGATCGCCGAGAGAGGAACGGAAGGTCTCGCTGATCATCCCGGGGCGTTGCTGCCGGAAGCGGATGTAGGCAATGGCGAGCCCCACCACCGCGAAGTTGGCCCACTGATGGAAGCCCCAGTGGAACAGGGAATAGCGCAGGCTCAGGCTCGCTGCTTCGGGTGTCTGCGCTGCCGCTTGTCCGAGTGGTGGATCCAGATAGTGTGTGAGCGGCTCGGCGATACCCCAGAACACGAGGCCGACGCCCATCCCGGCGGAGAAGATCATCCCCAGCCAGGCGCCGTAGGAGAACTCCGGCACTTCGCCGTCGGCGCCGAGGCGGATCTTGCCGTAGTCGCTCAGGCCGACCCCGATGCAGAACACCAGAAAACCGGTGGTCGCAAACAGATACAGCCAGCCGAAGTGGATGGTAGTGAATTCCAGCGCCGCGGCGGCGCCCACTGCGAGCTGCACCGGCCAGCCGATGCCGAGAATCACGAAGGCTGCGAGCAGGCCGAGGGAGACGTAGAACACCCAGCCCAGTTGATCGTGCTGCACGATTCGAACTCCTGCTCCGTCGCGGGCAGCGAAGGTCATCAGGGCTCCACGACCGCCTCATCCGTCTCCAACGGCGGGTGGCGTCCTATGGCCTGCCAGCCTGACACGACTGGGCCCTGTTTCCCAATGCAGACGCCGTCAGACCGTGGCGAGGCAGGCAGATACTGAACGCGCATTGCAGGTAACCAAGCACCGACCCGCAGGCAGGCAAGAAGCTTTCGGAGTCACGCCACCATGACGGTCATTCCTTCGGCCCAGATCGAGATCAGGTGGTCTGGCTGGCTGGAGCGCGGCTTTCGCGACGCTGATAGGCGCGGCGCAAACGCTCCAGTCGGGGCTTGCTTACCGGATAGCGAAGGATGACCGCGATTGCGATCAGATAAAGCAGTGGCGGCAGAAGCGAGATCGTATAGCGCACCGCATTTATTTCCGCTGGGGAATTTTCGGCCCGGGGGTCGAAACCGAACAATCCGAGCAGGGGCAGCGAAAGACCCACCGCCATGGCCTGCGTGGCCTTCGCACCGAGTGACCATACCGCCATGTAGGCGCCGGCAATGTTGTCCCGGCTGCGCCGGGTCGCGATCTCGACGACGTCCGCCTTCATGGACATGGACAGCGCCATGAAATTGCCGCCGGCGAAGCCGATCACCGCCGTGATCAGCACGAAGGGAACGATCTGCCCCGGTGCGAGGAGCAGATAACAGGGTGTGGTCAGTGCCATGATGCCGGTGCCGAGCATCCAGGCCTCACGCTTGCCAATACGATGTGACAGCCAGACCCAGAACGGCAGGCCGACGATATTGAGGACGAAATAAGCCAGCAGAATGGGCTGCGCCTGGCGCTCGAGGTCCATGGCAAAAGTGGTGAAGAGCATGAACAGTGTGCCGATCATGGTCGTGCCGAGCGACATCAGAGTGAAGCCGATGAACAGCACCATGAAGGAACCGTTGCGCATCATCAGATTGAGGTTGCGCAGCATCGGCTGCGGCTTGACCTCGATCAGGACCCGTTCCGGCAGTTTCCACAGGGTGATCCCAACGAGCAGTGGCAGCAGGACGAGAGCCATGCCGCCGATTATCGTCAACGCTTCGCTCGCCACCGCGCCGTAGCCGAACATCTGGGCGGAAAGAACGGGAATCAGCAGCACCGAGATGTTGCCAGTGAATCCGAACGCCTGGCGCCAGCCGGTAATCCGTGTGCGCTCGTCGACGTCGTCGGAGAGCTCGGCACCCCAGGCGTAATAAGGGATGTTGATCATGGTCCAGCCGAGCCAGAGCAGCACCGACCAGATGAACAAATAGGCGTTGGTTACCTCGCCACTCGGCGCGAACAGCTGGTAAGCGGCGACCATCATGAGCGGTGTCCCGGCGGCCATCCATGGCTTGCGCCGGCCGAAGCGGGTGCGGGTTCGATCGCTCAAGGCCCCGATCAG
This sequence comes from Pseudomonadales bacterium, assembly GCA_007122315.1. GTDB lineage: Bacteria > Pseudomonadota > Gammaproteobacteria > Pseudomonadales > Azotimanducaceae > SLTB01. The sequence continues at coordinate 2,173 of SKUB01000194.1, forward strand.
CGGGTCGGTGACGACATCACTGATGCGCGCCACCATGAGCAGCAGCCCAATGTCCGTGATGCTGAGCCCCATGTCGCGCGAGTAAAACAAGGGCAAATACAGCGCGACCGGAATCACAGCCAGATAAACGGCGAATTCCGGCAGGCCGAACAACGCAAGCTGCGAGTGCGTGAGTGGCACCCGCTTGCCGCTGGGGGTGCGTCGGCTCATATAGTTTGGTATCTAAGCATCTGTTCAATTCTATCTGGAGAGATCGCGACATGGAAAGGGATGAGGCGTTCATGGTCGTCGTGGAGTTCGACACCAGCCCCGAGAACCAGGATCGTGCGCTCGAGGAGATCGGAGCCTACGTAGCGGAGTTCCTCAGCCGGCAGGATGGATTCCAACGCAGCTTTCTCAGCCGCTCGACCGATGGCAAGGGTCTGGTGCATTGCGCGCTGTGGCGCTCGGAGGCGGACTTCGACGCCGCTGGCGTGAAGGCCCGGGAACATCCGGCGATGCCCGGCCTAAGGCAGTATCAGCCGCGCGGACAGCGCTACCAGGTGTGGCAGGAGTTTCGCGGGGACTGAGACAGGGGCTGTCCGAAGCGGGACGAAGCCCAGAGCATTTGGCAGCGGATTCCGGCCACAAGCAGAGATCCGCCTGTCAGTTCGAGACCGGTCGTGGCTCAGCGCACGGGGGGCCGAGCCTGCCGACACCCATGAATGCCCCGCTCGCAACAGCTATCATGTGCTTCCACAATCCAGTCGGGTTCTCAGCTGAGCGCATGAAAGCATCAAAGGATCCATCCCTGTCCGTCCAGGAGACGACAGACCTGCGCCCTGTAACGGGCCGGATCATGGCGGGGCTCACACAGGCATTGGACTGGTTCGACAACAGCCTTCAGAACGTGGTCGCTTCTCGCGGCTTCGAGCCCTTCCACCGAACCCAGTCGATGATCATCATGCACATCGCGCTGGGCCTCGATGCACCGGCCGATATCGCGCGCGAGATGGGCCTGACGCGTCAGAACGTTCACCACATGGCCAAGGAACTGATCCGAAGCGGGGTGATCGAGAGCGAACGCGACCCCAGCGATCCGCGCCGCACCGTTTATCGGCTCAGCGAGCATGCCCGCGAACTCCGCGGCGTTGCCCTCTCGACCATGATCGAGCTCGAGAACGTGCTCGAGTCCAGGATCGGCCCGGAGAGAGTGGCCGCCCTGCGTGAGGCACTGAACATCGACTGGGGTCCCGACGTGGCGGACGAAGCAGAACTGAAAGTGATCCGAGCTGCTGCCAAGCGTCAGAGGCGCTCTTCCTCCAGCTCCAAGGCAGCGCGCCCCCGCAGCTGATTCGACCAAAGCACTCGCCACCGCTATCCGCATCGACTCCCATTCCCTGCACCTCATCCCGATGGTGAGCACTCGCTCCGCCACGCTACAGCTCGACCTCGGGCGCGTAATGGGGTCGGATCTTGCGCACGCAAAACCCATACCCGGGGTTTGCAACATCTCCGGTTAGTGTAAAATCACTTTACGCTAACTCCTGGGGAGGAGATGACTGTGAACCATTCGCTAAGTCGGGGATTGGGCTTTTTCGTGCTTTGCCTGCTGCCTTTCGTGGCGCTCGCCGCGGCGCCGGGGGTAATCGATGAAGTGGTTGTGACGGCGCAGAAACGAGAGCAAAGCCTGCAGGAAGTACCCATCTCAGTGTCCGTGCTGTCAGGACAGGTGGTCGATGACCTCGGCTTGTACCGGTTCGAGGATCTCGCGACGCTGATTCCGAATCTGCACATTGACGAATCGCTCGGTAGTCCAGTGATCCATGTTCGAGGGCTCGGATCCGGCGCTGAAAACTTCGCTTTCGAGCAGTCGGTTGGTCTGTTCGTGGACGGAGTCTACTCGGGCCGCAGTCATCTGTTCGAAAACCCCCTGTTCGACGTGGCGCAAATCGAAGTGGTCCGTGGCCCTCAGGGTGCCCTGTTCGGCAAGAACACCAACGCTGGCGCGATCAGCGTCACGACGCGACGCCCCACGGACACCTTCGAGGCGTCCATCCGTGGCGGCTACGAGTTCGAGTACGACGGCCACTTCGTCGAAGGAATCGTTTCCGGACCCATGGCCGATAGGCTCCTTGGTCGTCTGGCGGTGCGCACACAGAAGCAGGGAGGCTTCCTCGAGAACCGGGCGACCGGAAACGACGAGCCTGAAAAGAAGTCATTCATGGCCCGGGCGACGATGGTCTTCGATGCTACCGACGACATCGAAGTCATCGGCAAGCTCGAGTACAGCGAATCCGATACCAAGGGCGGCTGGTTCCAGATCAGCAACTTCGGCACTGGACCGCTGACGAATCTCTGGCGGGCAACGGATCCTTTCGCCGAGGATCGGCTCGATCAGCGCATTTCCTCCGACACAGGGCTCGACCCGCAAGGCAACGAGTCGGACACGCTGAACGCCGCACTGACCGTGAACTGGTCGCTCGGGGAGTTCACGCTAACCTCGATCACTGGGTTCGGCCGCTTCGATTACACGAAAGTCGTCGAGTTTACGGGGACGGCACTCCGGCTCGGTCAAAGCACGATTCCTGAGGACTTCGAGCAATGGAGTCAGGAGCTGCGCCTGATATCGCCGGCGAATGACACTTTTGAATACGTGGCAGGCCTGGCCTACACGAACCATGACATGAAGTTGGGCCAGATCACTGAAATCGCTTCGTTCGGACCGTTCTCTGGCGTCACCACAAGACTCTCGGAGCAAGACGGCGAGTCCTGGTCCGTTTACGGCTCTGGGACCTACTACATCGCGCCCGATTGGCGCTTGACAGGAAGCCTGCGTCACAGCCGCGAGCGCAAGAACGGCCGCACCGTGCACACCACCACCGGGGTCCTGCCGCCGACCTGGTTGCCCTACGACCTCAGCGGCAGGCGCAAGGAGAACCACACCAACGGCTCGCTGAATCTGCAGTGGGATGTGACAGACGACGTGATGACTTACGTGTCCTACGCTACTGGAGCCAAGGTCGGTGGATTCCTTTCTAACGACAGCTCGCTGCTCTTTCGCATCATGCAAGGCGTCAACGACTTCGAGTACGAAGACGAAATCGCCAAGTCCTGGGAACTCGGCGTGAAGGCGACACTGCTGAACAATCGGGCACGGATAAACGTGGCGGTGTTCCGGACCGAATTCGACGATCTCCAGACATCCAGCTTTCAGGGAGAGTTCTTCATCATCGGCAACGCAGCAGAAGCGCTGGTCCAAGGCATGGAGGCTGATGCATCACTGCTGCTGTCGGACAATCTCAGCATCACCTTGGCGCTTGCCTACCTGGATGCCGAGTACAAGGACTATCCCGGTGGCCCGTGCCTCTTCGGCGCTACCGAAGCGGATGGTTGTGATGTCGCCACGGGCACACAGAACCTCAAGGGAACGCGACTGGTGCGCGCGCCCGAGTGGGAAGGCAGCGTGACGGCGGATTGGCAACAGCCCCTGACCCATCAGCTGACGCTTGGCGCCCAGATCAATCTGACCTACAAGGATGATTTCTTCCACCAGCCGAACCTCGACCCTGGTCACCGCGTCAGCGCCCACACGAAGATCAATGCCAGACTCGGCGTCGGAGCGACGGATCGACGCTGGGAAGTGGCGCTGGTTGGGCGCAACCTCACCGACAAACTGACCAAGAACTGGTCGTTCAATACACCCTTCTTCGCTGACGGTTCGCGCACGGCGTCGATCGCGCCGCCGCGCATGATCACGCTCGAGGCCAGCTACCGCTTCTAGGGAGGTGTGACCATGAAGGAACAGCAACTCATCGACCGGGTCAAGGCCCTGGTGCCGTTGCTCGAGCAGCATGCCGATCAGGCCGAGCAGGAGCGGAAACCGGTCGATGAGGTGATGAAAGCCATCGAGGATACGGGAGCGTATCGGTACTTCGTTCCGAGAACCTATGGCGGATACGAATTCAGTCTGGAAGGCTTCATGGATCTTGGGATGGCGCTGGGAGAGGGCTGTCTGTCCACCGCCTGGGTCGTGACGTTCTGCATGGAGCACAACTGGCTGCTGGGCCTGTTCGGCAAGGAAGCCCAGGATGACATCTTCGGACGTCAGCCCTACATCATCGCCCCAGGCGCGCTGGCGCCGAAGGGCCAGGCCGTGCCGGCAGAAGGTGGGTACGTCGTCAGCGGGCGCTGGGAATGGGGCACCGGCGTGATGCACGCTGACTGGGTCATGGTCGGAGCATTGACGCCCAGCGCGGAGGGGGAACGACCTGATCTGTGCATGTACGTCATTCCACGAGAGCAGGCGGAGGTGATCGATACCTGGCATATGGCTGGCATGGTCGGTACCGGCAGTAATGACATCGCAGTGCATGACGTGTTCGTGCCCGGCCACCGCAAGGTGAACCTGATGGAGCTTCGTGCAGGCGACAGTCCCGGCGCGCGCGTCCATGACTCGCCGACCTACCGCATGCCCATGCTGCCCGTTCTGGGGCTGACCGCAGCGGCGCCAGCGGTCGGATGCGCGCGCAAGGCAGTCTGTCTGTTTCGCGAACGCCTGCAGGGGCGCACGGTGTACGGCACCACGACTCGTCAGGGTGAACGTGGCGTCGCCCAGGTTCGCCTGAGCCATCTCGAGACGGCCGTGAAAGAGACGGAGATCCAGCTGCTGACACTTGCGCGCGAGGTAAGCGACTGGGGCGCGCGTGGCGAACCCTGCCCGGAGCTGGAGCGGGCAGCGCTAAGGGTGCGCATCGGCCGCGTTGTGCGAAGTGCCCGCGATATCGTGCGGGACACGGTGGAGGCCAGCGGGGCGCACGCCCACTTCCTCGACAATCCGCTGCAGCGGGCGCTCCGGGACGTGCATACCCTGTCCTGCCACACCGTATTCGACTTGGACATCTCGGCCGAGAATCATGGGCGCCTGCTGCTCGGATTACCGGCAAACTCTCCCGTCTGAACAGCAAGCCTGCAGGAATGCGCTTCGGGTATCGGCCCTGGGCTGGCGCGGACGTTGCGAAGATGTTCCATTTGCAATCGGGGTTGCAGTTCCCGCCCAACCACTTAGGATACTAACCAAATCGACGAGGAGATGGCTCATGCCGAGGCTACGTCAAGTCAGGCGTCAGGATGCAGCTCCCGAGGTGCTTCGCTACTACGATGCACTTTTCGGTGAGCGCGATCCGGTGGAGGAACCCGGAACAGCCACTGGCACCCCAGGAAACTGGTGGACCGTGTTTGCCCTGCGGCCGTACGTGTTCAAGCATGCAACATCGCACTTCGGCATGTTCGGAATGTTCGCAAGCGAGTCGGTGAGCGAACTCGATCCGGTGATCCGGGAGCTCGGCATTCTCCGCGCAGCATTCGCCGCCGGCAGTCAGTTCGTCTATTCCCAACACTGCAAGGCAGGACGGCGCAACGGCTTGGCGGAGGAGAAGATCGAGGCCGTTCCGCATTGGAATGTGGTCGACTTGTGGACGCCCCTCGAGCGGGCTGTGCTCGCGTACACCGACGCGCTCATCTACGATCGCGGCCGGATATCCGATGGTGTGTTCGATGCCCTGCATGCAGAAATGTCGGACGAGGACATCCTCGAACTCACATACCACATCTGCGGGTACAACACCCACGCAATGATGTGCAAGGCCTTGCGGCTGGAGTTCGATGACGTACCGGAGCGGATCCGCGAGGTCCCCGTACCCAAGGACGGCGAACTCGGCAGCGACTGGGCCGGAGGGGCCTGGTCAAAGAAATCCTGAAGAGGGGATAGACAGTGGGAAGCAGCGCCTCGATCCTCGCATTCGCGGGCAGCACCCGGACGGAGTCAGCGAACAAGAAGCTTCTCGCCATCGGAGTGCAGGCGGCTCGCGATGCCGGTGCTGAGGTGACCACCGTGGACCTCCGGGACTTTCCGCTGCCGATCTATGACGGTGATCTGGAGCAGCAGGAAGGCGTGCCCGCTCAGGCGATGGAGCTGAAGGCGCTGTTCCGAAGTCATCGCGGCCTGCTGATCGCGACGCCGGAGTACAACACGTCCATCAGCGGTGTGCTGAAGAACATGATCGACTGGGTCAGCCGTCCTGTCCCCGACGAACCCTTCCTGGCTCCTTTCACCGGCAAGGTCGCGGGGCTCCTCTCCGCTTCATTGGGCCCGGTTGGGGGCTTACGTGCCCAGGCGCATCTGCGTCAAATTCTGAGCGGCATTGGCGTCATCGTGATCCCGGAGCACTGGAGCGTTCCTGGACTGAATGACGGTACATTCGACGCTGACGGCAACTTGAACGACGAAAACGGTCAGAGGATGGTCTGCAGAGTAGGCGCCAGCCTCACGGGCTTCCTTCAGCGCCTTGAAGCCTGAGCGCAGGGCGTGACGGGGCTGGAGCGTCGACGCATGGATCAGCGCAGTTCGAGTCCAGACCAGCGGCCAGTTCCGGCCGACGACTTCACAGACCCGATGCGCAGCATCGGTTACCTGTGCCGCATCAACTTTCGCCTGTTCGCCAGCGAGCTTCAGTCCCGCCTTGCTTCCCATGGCGTCAGCAGCGGTCAATGGCGTTCGCTGAGAGTGCTCTGGGAAGAAGACGACATCACCCAACGGGAGCTCAGCGAGCGCGTGGGCGCCAAGGAGGCGACCACGGTGCCCATGATCCGAAGCCTTGAGAAATCCGGCTTCATCGTTCGGCGCGAGGACCCTCATGATCGGCGCAAAGTTCGAATCGTCTTGACGCCAAAGGCCAGAGCGCTGCGCAAGAAGCTCATGCCCTACGTCGCTGAAGTGAATCGCCTCGCCACCACCGACATCGATCCTGAGGAACTCGAGATCACGCGCCGTGTGCTGGCCACCATCTGGCACAATCTGTCTGGCCAGGAAAGGGGTTAGTCAATGCCCAGACTCCAGCTGTACTCGGGGCCCACTCCCAACGGACGCAAAGTCGGCATCATGCTCGCCGAGTGCGACGTCGACTTCGATGGTCACTTCATCGATATCATGTCCGGTGATCAGCTGACTCCGGCGTTTCTGGCGCTGAATCCGAACAACAAACATCCTGTCATCGTCGATCCTGAGGGACCTTCGGGTAATCCGGTTACGGTCTGGGAGTCGGGCGCGATCCTGATGTATCTTGCTGAGAAGTGCGGGCAGCTGCTGCCCACTGACCCGGAGCGAAGGATCGAGGCACTGAAGTGGCTGTTTTTTCAGGTGTCGACGCAAGGGCCAATGGCCGGGCAGTTCGCCCACTTCGCATTCTATGCCTCCCCTGAACACCAGTACCCTTACACCATCGAGCGCTATCGCAACGAAATGCAGCGGCAGCTGAAGGTTATGGACGCACAGCTTGCGAACAGGGAGTACTTCGCATGCGAATACTCCATAGCAGACATCGCACTCTATCCCTATGCGGTCACAGCAGTGCAGCGCGAAGCTGAAGGCCTGCCTCACCTGCGCAGTTGGCTCGATCGCATAGGTCAGCGAAAGGCAGTGCGCGTGGGCATGTCTCTCATGGAGGACTGTGTCCAAGCGGCCACCATTGCCGGCGGCTTGAAGGGTCTGAACGACGAGCATCGCTCAGTGCTGTTCGGTGAGCGGCAGTATCGTCGCTGACTTGCCACGGATGCACGGCGAACTATTCAGAGAGCGGGACGCCCTGTCGCCTTCCGCAGACGATTGGCCTGTCCCGTATCCAGATACTCGTCGATGCGCTTGATGCGCCCGCCTTCGATCCGAAGCAGGATGCAGGCGGGAATCGCGATCTCTGCGCCGCCTGCAGGAGTGGCTCGCAGGACGTGGCGCTGCAGGATACGCCCGTCGTCGAGTTGCAGGCGTTCGGCCACGTCGTAGGTGAGGTGGTCGACGCTTCCGCACAATCCCGCCAAAGTCTGCAGATTCGCTGCCTTGTCCTGACAGCGGTTGCTGAAGTTGTGCCACACCTCGATGTCCTCTGCGTAGAGGTCCCCAACTGCACTCACATCCTTCGCTGCGATCGCAGCGAACAGTCTTTCCGCGGTCTCGAGCTCAGTCATGCCCTGCTCCAGGTCTGTCACCGTTTACCTGTGGCTGCGAGATGAGCCATCAGGTTCTCGCGCATGCGGATCGTCGCGCGAAGGAAGGCCGCGAGATCCCGCTTCGAGATCCCCTCGGTCGCGATTGCGTTGATTTCAGCGGCATAGGGCAGGAGTTTGTCCTCGAGCCTCCTCGCTTTGGGCGTGAGTTGAATGCGGATGCGCCGCCGATCCTCCACGTCACGTTTGCGTCGAATCAAGCCCGCGCGCTGCATGTTGTCGAGCAGGATCACGGTCGAGGACTCGGTCAGGTTTATCTCGTCCGCGAGTTCCCGCTGCGACATGTTTTCGCGTCGCCACAGCGCTCGCAGGACGTACCAGAAGCCATTGGTGATCTTGTGTTTGCCGATGTGCCGCTGCAGCTGGCGATCGAACGCGCGATGGGTCGCCCGAACCTGATAGCCGTAGCTCTTCAGGGGATCTGGGTCGAAGTCAGTCACAGCGGAGCGTCCTTATTCGGGGCGCGGCAGTTCGAAGGTCTCCCGCACAATGCTGTAATCGAAGTACCCGAGGCGTGCGACCTGAGCCAGAGCCAGGGAGTCGACTCGCCCGTCTCGAATCAGATGGTCATCGATGTGAATTCCAACCACCGCAGCGAGTACCAGGTGGCTTACACGCCCCTGCGGCTTTGCGGGCAGGCGGATGATATCGAAAACCTCACACTCCATGCAGGCAAGGGCTTCACCGACGCGAGGTGCCCGGACCCATCTCGCAGGAACCGCGGTCAAGCCTGCTGCGTCGAACTCGCTCTCACCGGGAGGTAGCGCCCTCGAAGTCTCGTTCATGGCCCGTGCAAGATGGGCGGAGACCACATTGGCAGTCAGCTCGGGCACCTCCCTCAAGTTACTGAGCGTGTCCTTGCATCGCCCGTCCGGTCCCGCTTCGAGCGCATTCGGCGCGAAGCCGATCAAGGGGGGATCAGCGGAGAGGCCGTTGAAGTATGAGAACGGGGCCAGATTGGGCCTCCCCTGGGTATCGACGGTTGCGATCCAGCCGATGGGCCTGGGCGCAACGAGGGCGTTGAAAGGATTGTGCGTCAGGGGAGCCGGTTTGGGATCCACGCGTGGATCGTAGAACATGCAGTCAGTCCCGCAGCCAGGGATTCGAAGCCAGGAGGGCGTCGAGGCGTTTCGCGACAGTCGGATCGGGAGGTGCCATGGGTAGACGATGCTCGTTGGACGGGATGATGCCCAGCTGCCGAGCAAGATACTTGATCGGAATCGGATTGGTGTCCCAGAAGACGGCGCGGTTCAGGTCCAGCAGTTCGTAATGGTGTTTGCGTGCCTGCTCGAGATCACCGGCAAGGATCGCTTCGCACAGGGCGGCGATCCGCTTCGGAACCAGGTTACCGACCGCATTCATCACACCGCACGCACCCAGTGCCAGCATCGGCAGACTGAGCTCCTCCAGGCCAACGAAGATTCGAAAGGAGTCGCCGAAGGTACGCAGGCAATCACTGACCAGGCCGAGCTCGACGGACGCATGCTTCATGCCGCAGAACGTGGGCGTTCGCTTTGCTATGGCCTCGAGTGTGGCTAATTCCAGCGTGACCGCAGCCCGCCCCGGGATGTGATAGATGAGCAGGGGAAGGTCGGTCCTGCGTCCGACTTCAGCGTAGTATTCGACGAGTCCCCGCTGAGGCGGACGAAGATAGTAGGGCGTGACCACCAGAAGGGCATCAGCACCCGCTTTCGTGGCGTGCTCGGTGAGCGCGCAGGTCTCCGCGAAGGACTGGGAACCGGTTGCAGCCACGACAGTTGTCTGCCCAGCGGCCGCCTCGATCGCCACGTCCACCAGCTGATTGCGTTCGGCGATGGTGAGGGTGCTGGGTTCCGCCGACGTACCATTGACGAGCACGCCGTGACCACCCGCCTCGATATGACGGCGTACAAGGCTTGCGTACGTATCGAAGTCGATCCCGTCACCCTTGAACGGCGTGATGAGCGGCGTGATCGAGCCCTGAAGAGGGTGATCAGCGGCGTTCATGACGAGCTCCGGCTGGTGGCAAATCCTGCGTCACTGCCGAGGATCCGACCCGGCTCGCTCAGGTCCTCCTGCCATAGAAGCGATTCCATGAAGATGTTCAGGGGTTGGTCCTGAATCGTCAGTTCGTAGACCGGCTCACCTTCGTTGGAGGCGTGGTTGTGCACAGCCCATCCCGGAGCCGACACCATGAGGTCGCCGGCCCGCCAGTCGTAGCGTCGGCCTTCGACCCTGCTGTATCCACTGCCGTGGAAGTAATAGTTGATCGCCGATGAAACGTGCCGGTGCGGACGATCCGTGATACCCGGTGGGCGAATCGTCATGGTCGCGAAGAAGTTCGGCGTCGTACCATTGAAGCGTTCCGTGCGCGGGTTGTAGAGAAGATACAGGCGCCTGCCGGTGTAATCACTGCCCAGAGCCGCAAGCTGGTCGAGGTGCGCCTTCACAGTCTGCCAGGGCCAGTGCAACGGGGGCGACGGCACTTCGGGCGGGTTGATCAGGGTTTCGTAAGGCATCAGACCGGCACCGTCTTCGCCAATCTCGAGCGTTGGCAAACGTCCGGCGGAGGGCGCTTCCACAGCGCCCCGACCATTGCCTGGCCCGGTTGCCGGAGCGCCCTCTTCCACGAGGTGTACGCGCATCATCTCCAGCAACGCCGCATTGGAGTAGGTCAGGCGAACCTGAAGGTCCTTGCCTGTATTCCGATGGAAGTACGTCTGCCAGGAGGGATGACTCCAGACGTCATAGCGCTGAAAGGGGATCGTCCGATCTCCGATGTGCGCCGAGCCGCTACCCCGAATGCAGAAACTGACCTGAGTCGAGTTGTGACGGATCGGCACGCTCTCCTCGCCAGGTTTGAGCACATCGAGGCTGACTTGTACGCCGGGCGTCAAGCCGCGACCCGGATCGGGTGCTGAGGGGTGCACGAACAGGACCTGCCTGCGACCGTTAGCGGGCCGAGGCAGCTCCGCAAGACGCGCCACCTCGGAGTCGATCAGCTCACCCGAGATGATTACAGGCGGCCAGTCCCGAGCGGGTTTTGCCTGTTCCGGGCTGAACGGAGCGATGGTCGCTCCGCTGCGATCAACGACGGTTACCTGGGGTAGGCTCATGGCTTGTGCTCCTCGTCCGCTCCAGGCATGGAGGGCTCAGCGAAAATTGACGGCACCGGCGCCGCGATACCCAGAGAGTTGACCAGGAGCGCGTGCGCTACATAACGCGCCATGAGCATCAGCACCGCTACGGCGTCCCGGTACCCAAGCTCATCGACGACTGCTGACAGCTCCGAGCTCACATCACGCCCCCGGCGCTGGACGGCGGTAAGAACGAAGCGCTGAACGATCTTTTCCTGCTCATCAAGTCTGGCGCGATCGGGATCGAGTCGCTCGACCTCGGCGACCCAGCTCCTGGGCAGTCCCAGCTTCAGCGCGAGCCGCTCGTGTTGATTGCGCTCGTAGTCCACACGCTCCAGACAGGCCACGGTCAGCACCACAAGTTCGACCAGCCGGATGTCCAGCTCGCCCTTGGATGCCTCGGTGAAATCGATGAACGCAGCCAGCGCCGCCTCCTGATGGGCAGTCGCCGCGAAGAATTCGCCCAGATAGCCAAGGCGGTCGTACTTGTCGCGCAGACGTCGTGATATGGAATCAGGGAGCTCGTCGAACTCGAGGCGGGGAATCTCCGGCTTCAGCATCGACGGTGCGCCTCCTGGAAAAAGCGGCGTTGAAATTGACTTGCTTTGAATACGAAGTAATATATCACGAAGTCGGTGATGGTCAATCGACCCGTGGATTCTCGATTGATTGCTTCCAAAAGAGCACGCTCATGACGCACAACGAACGAGTCTGGCCCGGCGACGATGCGACCAGACTGCCGTACTGGATTTACAGCGACCCGGACATCTACCAACGCGAGATGAGCCGGATCTTCCGTGGCTCGATCTGGGCGTACGCTGCCATTGAGGCGGAGATTCCAGAACCAGGCGATTTCCGCGTTACTCGTATCGGCGACCGTTCAGTGATCGTGATTCGCGATGAGCATGGTGTGATACGCGCATTCGTCAATCGCTGTGCGCACCGGGGAGTCAAGCTCTGCCGGCAGCAGCGAGGGAACACCCGTTTCTTTGTTTGCCCGTATCACCAGTGGTCCTACGATGCGCAAGGACGGCTGAAAGGCGTCCCGTTCATCAAAGGGGTAAAGCAGATGGGTGGAATGCCCGATGACTTCCGCCGCGAGGACCACGGGCTCCCCACCCTTGCGGTAACGGTACGCAACGGGGTCGTGTTCGTCTCGTTTCATGAATCGCCGCCACCGTTTCCGGAATACCTTGGCGAAACGAACCTACGCTACTTCGACCGGGTCTTTGACGGTCGAAAACTGCGACTGCTCGGCTACTCGAGGCAACTCATTCCGGGCAACTGGAAACTGATGTTCGAGAACATCAAGGATCCCTACCACGCATCCCTGCTTCACGTCTTTCTGGTGACTTTCGGGCTGTTCCGGGCTGATCAGAAGTCCCAGGTCCGAATGGATGCGACAGGGATGCACGCCCTGTTGATTTCCCAGCGTGGCGAGGCCGGCAAGTCGACGGACACAGCGGATATAAGCAATTTGCGCGAAGACTTTACCCTGGAGGATCCGCGCCTGCTTGATCCGGTGCGCGAGTACAGCGACGACGCCACCGTGGTGATGCAGACGATCTGGCCCAATCTCATCGTGCAGCAGCAGTCGAACACCCTTGCCCTCCGGCAGCTGCAGCCTCGCGGTCCTGAAAGCTTTGAACTGCACTGGACGTTCTTCGGCTACGAGGACGACGACGAGACCATGACGCGCCGCCGGCTTCGGCAGGCCAATCTCATGAGCTCTGCAGGCCTGGTCTCAGCAGACGACAGCGAAGTGATCAAACTCGCCCAGGACGGGACCAGGGAGCATCCCAAAGACGCTGGCGTCCTGCTGATGGGCGGAAGGGACACTGAGGATGTTCCCCACATGGTGACCGAGGCTGCCATCAGAGCATTTTACGTCCGCTATCGAGAGGTCATGGAGCTGTGAGTGCTGCCATCGATGTCGCAACGCAGCATGAACTCGAGCAGCTCCATTCGAGGTACGCCGCGTTGCTCGATGACGGTCCGCTTGCACAGTGGCCGGAGCTATTCACCGAAGAGTGCCTTTACCTCCTCATACCGCGGGACAACCACGATCTGGATCTGCCGTTGGCGATCATGCGTTGTGAAAGCCGGGGCATGCTGCGGGACCGGGTGCGTGCCGTCGAGCAGACGGTGATGCACGAACCGCGCTACCTTCGCCATCACATTACCAACGCTACTGCCGTCTGGGCCGATGGCGAGCTCCATGGGGTAGCTCACTACAGCGTCCTGGAGGTGCTGCCAGACGCCCTGCCGCGGGTGCTGAGCTGTGGCCGCTACGTGGATCGCGTCGTGCGCTGCGACGACGGCCGCCTCAGATACGCAGAAAGACGCTGCATCTACGATTCCGTTCTGGTGCCGAATACCATCGTCTACCCGGTTTGACGATCTTCCAGCTCCCGGATCATGGGAGGCAGCCCCCAGTCCTGGACCAGCGCCTTATGCAGCGCGCGTTCAGCGGAGATGCCAATGCGCTTGGCAAGTTCCGCCTCGAGCGCTGCGACGATTGCCCGCACCCGAGCGGCCAGGCGCCTGCCATTTCTGCTCATACAGACGATGCGGCCGCGAGCGTCCTCCGGATCGTCGACCACCTCAATGATGTCGAGTTCGACCAACTCCCGAATCGTGTAATGGATGGCCTGGCGACTGACGCCCAAAGCTCGCGCAAGCTCCACGGGGCGTCCATCGCTGTAGATGAGGTTGGTCATGAGCATGGCCTGCTGACGCGACAGCCGCGGGATACCGAAGTGCTCCACGGATTGCTGCAGCGCGATGTCGAACCAGTTGTACGCCTTCATCAGCAGGGCGAGCATCGATGGGGATGGGTGATCAGGCATGGCGGCTCCACGAGGAAGAAAGGCTGGCATCGCGGATACCCGGCCTGGCCCATCTGCCAGCGCCTGCAGATGGGCCGGACCGTTCGGCTTCAGGCTGCGGATCGAGGTGGAACCTTGATGTCTTCGGGCGTGCCCACTTCACGGGTCCAGGCCGCGAACTCGAGCATGATGCCGTCCGGATCCCGGAAATAGAGTGAACGGACGAACGTCGTGGGCGTGATCTCCGGACTGGCGCCGTTCTCGGAGTCGTCGTGGTTCACGACCTGTGTGACCTCGATACCGGCTTCTGCGAGGCGCTCTCGATACTCATCGATCTTCTCCGGAGGAACATCGAAGGCGATATGGTTCATGGAAGCGTGAGCAGTCGTCAGTGAACCCTGACCAACCATATGGGCTGGATGCGTGATCCCGGGCTCGCCAGGGGGAGCATCAGGAAACCAGAAGAATGCCAGCGCATCCCCGTTACCGATGTCGAAGAAGAAATGCTGGCCGAGGCCTCGAGGAAGTTCCAGGGTCTTGATCAGGGGCATGCCCAGAACGCCCTCATAAAAATCGACCGTGCGCTTCATGTCGCGGCAGGTGAGCGCGAGATGGTTCACGCCACGGATCTCGAACTTCTCATTCTTGCGTTTGCTCATGTTTTCTCTCCTGTCTCGCAGTAGCAATGAATCACCGGCTCACATCACTTCGAACACGTCGTAAGCGACCCCGCTTGCAGTAAGGTGCCCGACCGCCACCGCAAGAATACCGTTCAACCAGGTATAGCGATCAGCGCTCGTCTCGAAACGTGGGGCGGTGCGGAAGTAAACCTGCTCCTCGCTCAGCTCGCCGGACTCGATGCGTTGGCGTAGATCCCGAGAGTAGGGATGCAGGAGACCGCGATAGGTCACGTGAATCAAGGCGTCGTCATGCGTGCAGAAAGTGGCACGAACATCAAGATGGAGAATGCCCTGCGTGTCGACCAGCGCCCAGTCGCCTCCGCCTGGCAGCAACTTACCCTGCAAGCGCTCACCCTCCACTGTGCCACCGGTGATCAGCACGGTCGTCCGGCGCCCGAACGGCGTGGTTCCGAAGGCCTGGACGGCTGGGTCAAGAAAGGCTTCATAACGGCAAAGATGCCGCAGACCTGGCGGTGTGGCTGGCATGTCCGCTCCTCACATTACGTAAAAAGTTTTTACTATTGACCAGCGACGCCGTCAAGCGGCAGACTCCTTTGAACACCGATGGTTAGCTCCCTTAGTATTATGGAGACGTCGGACATCGAGCCCTGGGGAGGGTAAAAACATGGTGAAGCTGATGCGCGGCGTAACTGCCGCTGCCATAACGTTGCCGACCATTTCGACAGCACCGGTGCTTGGCGCACAGGAGGGGATGGTGATCGAAGAGATCATCGTCAGCGCGCAGCGTCGTGACGAAAGCCTTCAGAACGTTCCTATATCCATATCTGCATTCGACTCGGAGTCGTTGGCGGTCAACGAGATCCGCAGCCTGGACGAAATCGCGGCGCGGACTCCAGGACTCGTATCGACCCCGCGCAACCCCGCACAACCTCTGTTCTTCATTCGCGGCATCGGCTCGAACCTGATCGACGCTGCCGCCGAGGCGTCTGTCGTCGTGTTCGTAGATGATGTCTACATCGGCCGCGGCGGCGGCATGAACTTCGACCTCTACGACCTCGACCGCATCGAGGTACTGCGCGGCCCGCAGGGCACACTGTTCGGACGCAACGTGGTCGGCGGACTGATCCACGTGGTCACCGCAAAACCAGAAGCGGAGACGACGGCTCGGATTCAGGCAACCGCCGGTAACTACGACCGCATCGACATGAACGCCGCTCTAGGTGGTGCTCTGGCGGACGATCTGTTCGCAAAGGTGGCAGTCTCGAGCCGCAAGCGTGACGGCTACGTCCGCAACGACACCACCGGCAACAAGGTATTTGATGAGGACAGCCGTTCGCTCCGCGGTCAACTTCGATGGTTGCCCAACGATGACCTCGACGTCCTGTTGACGGGCGATGTCTATCGCGAGCGGACCAACGGGGATCCACGGAAGGTACTCGGGGAGGGCGACCAGTTCGACATTTCGAGCCCCGATCCATTGACCGTGGAGGCGCGGGAAGATGGTTTCCAGAATCGTGATCTATGGAGCCTGTCGCTCAACGCCACGGCAGATGTCGGCTTCGGAGAGTTGACTTCAATTACGGCCTATAGAGATCTCGACTACAGCTTCTTCTCCGACTTTCTTGGCGTTCCATTGACCGACGTGACCATCGGGAGCCTCAATGCCATCGACGAACGGTCGCAGCAATACAGCCAGGAGCTGAGGCTGGCGGGCCTGGCGCAGGAGGGCAGCCTCGAATGGGTCGGGGGTCTCTACTACATCCGCGAGCGGACCAAGCGTGACGACTTCCTGCAGCAGGACTTCGACACCGCAACAGGAGGCATGCCGCTCGGCTTGAGTGGTCAGGTTCTGTTTCCTCAGGACAACACTACTGATGGGTATGCACTGTTCGGCGAAGTCACCTGGCACGCCAGCGAGCGCTTGCGGTTGACTGCTGGCGCACGCCAAAGCTGGGATCGCAAACGCGTTCGACTGCAAGGGATCGACGTCACCCAGGCGGGTCTGCCTCTCAAGCCGCCGCCGCTTCAGCAGGAGTTCGACGTCAGCGAGAGCGAACGCTGGAATGCGTTCACGCCCAGATTCGCGGTGTCCTACGACCTGCAGGATGATGTGATGGTGTATGCATCAGCTGCTAGAGGGTACAAAAGTGGCGGCTTTCAAGGCATCCCCACGGACGGCGCGAGTGCGTCGGTTCCCTACGATCCTGAATTCGCCTGGAGCTACGAAGCAGGCATCAAGTCCCGCTTCTGGGACGGTCGCGCGCAGGTCAACGCCAATCTGTTCTACACGGACTACACGGACCTCCAGGTCTCGCAGCTCATCGGCGCAGATCAGGTCGTGGTCGGCAACGCAGCTGATGCCGAAGTAAAGGGCATCGAGATCGAGTGGATCGCTCTGCTGGCTCGGGATCTTCGATTCACCGGAAGCTACGGCTACCTGGACGCGACCTTCGATCGGTTCGATGCGCCGCCCGCATCAGGCGGCGACCTGTCGGGCAACCGTCTCCCGCGTGCTCCCAAGCACAAGCTGAATCTCGCGCTTCAGTACGAGCGGCCACTGGTCCCTGGATGGCAGGTGCTCGCCCGGGTCGACTGGTCGTACTCGAGCTCCTTCTTCTTCGACCCGCGGAATCGGACGTTCCCCGCTGAGGGCGATCGGCAGGGTGCCTACGATCTGCTCGACGCGAGAATCGCGCTGACGCGCTCTGACGATCGACTCGAACTGGCCCTTTGGGGCAAGAACCTGACCGATGAGCGCTACAAGACCTACATTGGCGTGTTCGCGCCGCTGAACCAGGCGTTCGTCACGTTTGGTGTCCCACGCACTTATGGGGCGACGCTGACCTGGAGAATGTGAGCATTCAGGCTATCGCTGGCGGTCCCGTTTTCGCACCGCGGAGGGAGTGCGCGTGAGCGAGCTCGACAGGAAGGCGGAAACCGGGCAACCGGCCGCCAGCGGCAGCGCCGCGGAACGTGAAGGCGGTTACCGCTACTACGTACTTGGCGTGCTGCTGTTCGTCTATTGCATCAACATTCTCGACCGGCAGATCCTCGCCATCCTCATGGAGCCGGTGCGGCTGGAGTTGGGGCTGAGCGACACCCAGTTGGGGTTCATGTCCGGCATCGCCTTTGCGCTGTTCTACGCAACGCTCGGCATTCCCATTGCCCGCCTGGCCGATCGCACCTCCCGCACCGGCGTCATCTCCATCTCCATTGCTCTATGGAGCGTGATGACGGCGGTCAGCGGTCTGGCCCAGAACTTCTGGCAGATGCTCGCCGCACGCATTGGCGTCGCGGTCGGCGAAGCGGGCGGGACGCCACCGTCCCACTCACTTCTTGCGGACTATTTCGGCGAGCAGCAACGGGCAACGGCGCTGGGTATCTTCTCCCTTGGCGGCCCGCTGGGCATGATGATCGGACTGTACTTCGGAGGCTGGCTGAACGAGTGGTTCGGCTGGCGCATCACCTTCATCGCCGTCGGCTTGCCCGGCGTGGTCGTCGCGCTCCTGGTTTGGTGGACGGTTCGAGAAAAGCCTCGCGTCGCCCGTCCGCCGTCCGCCGAAGCCCCGCCGGAGTATTCAATCGCGGACGTCTTTCGCTATCTGTGGCAGCAGCGGACATTTCGCTACATGTCTCTCGCCTCCGCCTGCCAAGCCTTCGTCCTGTACGGTGTCGCGCAATGGTATCCAGTGTTCTTCATCCGCATCCATGAGATGTCTACTGGCGAAATCGGCACGTACATGGCCCTTGTGTTCGGCATCGGCGGTGGTCTTGGAACTTTCCTCGGCGGTTATCTTGCTGATCGCATGGCGGTCCGCGACCGACGCTGGTATCTCTGGGTACCGATGCTGGCAACCGCTGGCGCGACACCGTTCTTCTTCGGGGTGTTCTTTGCTCCAACAGCCGGCCTCGCGTTTCTATACATGATTCTACCAACACTTCTGGTAAGCGCATTGTTCGGGCCGGTGTTCTCGACAACGCAAGGCCTTGTTCCGCCGGAGATGCGCGCAACTGCAGCGGCAGTGCTGTTGTTCGTAATCAACATCATTGGTCTCGGCCTGGGGCCGCAGGTCGTCGGTCTACTGAGCGACCTTCTGCGTCCACAGTTTGGTGTGGATTCGCTGCGTTACGCGCTCATCTGTGTGTCGATGCTGACAGTGGTGGGAGCAGTGCTCTACTGGATTGCCGCCCGGACGCTTCGTGCAGATCTCGATCGCGTGCCAAGCGTGGTCAATTCCAGCAGATGAACTATGCGCCCCGCGATGCCAGCCATTCAGCAATAATGTCGGCAATCGCGTCGCGTGCGTCTGCGGGTTCGACCAGGTAATGGTCCCCTGACGTGAACCGCAACGTCTTGTCCGCGCTTGCGAGTGCATCGTGAATCGCGTGGGCGTCGCTCGGGAAAACGCCGGTATCGGCGAGGCTCTGCACCACCAGAGCGGGAACATCGATCCGCGCCAGGTGAGGCGCGCCACGGCATTGTGACTCCCGCAAGCTCCACATGGAAAGCCAGGAACGCAAAGTATTGGTCAGGCCGATGCCACGGGGGGCAAAGTTCGCTTGTTTCGGGTCCCCCGCATAGCACTGACCAATCGGGCGCTCAGACGGATCCAATTGCGCGTCCATGAGGCGCAGGTCCGCCCAGGTGCGCTGCATGAGAAACGCCCGGTCGCGCATCCCGTGCGTGGCGAGCCGCTCCAGTTCGCTATGAACCCAGTCCGTGATCCGGTGGTTGCGCGCTTCCTGGGCGGCGCGATAGCGGGCAACGAATGCTTCCGAGTACGGTGGGCCGTTGGCAGGTTCGTACATGTTGAGTGATGAATCCACGCTCGTTGGGTCAAATTCGTCTGTGACCGACGGATCCATCCAGGCAGTCAGCACCTCAGGCCGGCCGGGGTGCGCGTTCAACGAAACGTAGAAGTCGCAGGGCAGAAGATCTCCCACCGCGGCGGGGAGATCGAGACCGTAGCTCGGCTTCAGATTGGGCTTTGTCGCCTGGGATTGGTAGGCACCCATCAGCGAGCCACCTCCGGAGTTGCCGAGAATGACCACGCGCTCGACACCCGCCTGCTCCCGCAGCCAGCGGACACCGACGCCAATGTCTATCAGAGCATGTTCAAGCAGGAAGAATGCCTCATTGCCCCGAAACCGGGTGTTCCAACCGAGAAATCCATAGCCTCGCTGCGCCATGTACTCGCCGAGATAGTGCTCACTGAAGTCGACGTTGTAGTGGGTGGCGATGAACGCTGTCGTCGGCCGCTCGCCCTTGGGAGTATGGTAGAGGCCCTGACACGGATGAAAGCCGGCTCCGTTGCGCGGGGCAGTGGGGGAAAGCATGGATACGAAAGCGCGATCGATGTCCTGCACGCGGTCACTCCTGAACGGGGGCGGAAAGGAACTGCCCGGCGCCCACCATCGAGGTGGTACCGGGCAATAACTCAGCGCTGGAAAGCAAACGTTACGCCGTAGGTTCGTGGATAACCGAAGAATTTCTGGTTGAAAAACTGGGCAGTGGGTACGAACCCGTTGACGTAGGTCTTATCTGTGCAGTTCTTGCACCAAAGCTGCACGCGCCAGCGTTCATCGTTACTCCGCCAGCCTGCACTGGCATCGAGGAGCCAGAAGCCTCCCGTTCGGGCCTTGGGGTGGTTGCCTACGCCGTCCGTGAAGAAGCTGCTTTCGTAATCGCCGGCAGCGCGAGCAAAGAAGTTGCCATAGCGTGTTGGGATCGTGTAATCCGCCGACAGGTAAAGCTGCCACTCTGGCGCCCTCGAAAGCTCCAGATCTGAATTGTCGGTCTCGATGACAAACAGGTTATCCCCGACTTGCAGCACATCACCGCACTCGGACACAGGATCGACAGCCATGACCGGACCGGTGAGGCTTGCGCAGAATGAATCATATCCCGCATCCAAGTAGCCGACGGACGCACGCAGGCGAAGCCTGTCTATCGGCACTGCCAATAACTCCAGCTCGAGCCCCCGGTTCGTCGCTTCGCCGATATTCTGGGTCGCAGTCTCTTGCCCGGTGGGGTTCGCCTCCGAAGGAATGAAGACGTCGAACTGCAGATTTTTGAAGTTGGTGTGAAATGCCGTGGCATTCGCCTGGAGTCGGCCTTCGAGCCATTCACTACGAACGCCGATCTCAAATGAGTTGGCTTTCTCGTCATCGGTGGGTCCGACGGCGAACTGCGAGCTGGCTCGCGGGCCGAACTCGCCAGCCTTGAATCCCTGGGTGAACGAGAAGTAGGCCATCAAGTCATCAGTGAAGCGGTAGTCGAAGCCCGTCTTGAAAGACGTATTCGTGCTGCTGAGGCGTCCAGTGAGCGGTGTCGGCTGGGCTCGCATGAACTCCAGCGAGGGTACCGTGCTGGGATCCTGATCATCCAGATCAGGCATGAACGTACCCGGATTGCGCCGGAAGTTTTTCTTCTCCCGCGTGTGGCGTACACCGAAGGTGAAGTTCAGGTCGTCTGTGACAGCGTAGATCGCCTGACCGAACACCGCACGGCTGTCGTTGTCCTGCTCCGCATAGTCGCTGGACGGACCGAGCTGAGGAAACGACTGCACGAGCTCGTGTTCCTGCTCGAAATAGTACAGGCCGAAGACGAGATCGAGATCCCGGCGCCAGTCATCGAACTCCATGAAGTTGGAGTGCAGGCGCAGTTCCTGGCTGAACTGGCTGTGCTCCTGTTCACGGAACGTTGTGAAGAAGGGTACTTCAGTCTGGTCGAAGTCACTGGCGATGAAGTCGTCCGTCGAGACGTACCCGGTGACGGAGGTCAGGGTAAACAGATCGAAATCCCAGTCGACGATCGCTGTCAGGCCCCATTGATCCGTGTTGTGGAATTCGGGCGCGTCACGGCCCACCCTGAACGGATCGGAGCTCGGAGCTCCAACCTGCAGCAATTGACCAGGGTCCGGATCGTTGGTTCCACCCGGCGGGTCGTTGCGGGCTTTGAGCCACTGACCAATCACGGTAGCGGTGATGTCCGGCGTAGGCGTGAAAACAAGGGTGCCGCGGACCGAGTCCATGTCCTCCCCGTGGAGGTCATCCTCAGTCACGATGTTCGTGAAGTGACCGTCGTAGTTCTGCAGGAGAACGGAGACCCGCGCCGACAAGAGGTCTTCCACGATGGGCGCCTGAACAGCGCCGCGGAAATCGAGTCGACCGTAGTTGCCTGCGGTGAGCTCAGCCTTGTAGTCGAGATTCCCATCTGGCCGGATGGTGTGGACATTGATACCACCCGCGAGGGAGTTCTTGCCAAAGGTTGTTCCCTGGGGGCCCCGCAACACTTCGACCGACTCGACATCGAAGAAATCGATCAGCGAAGCAACGGGCCTCGACATGAACACACCGTTTACGGACACTCCGACCCGCATCTCGTTGGTCGACTCGATGTTCTGCTGGCCCATCCCGCGGACGTGAATCGCTGCCGAGTTCGGGAATGTGGTGACTGGCTGGATGCGGACGTTGGGTGAGGCCGGTCCGACGTCGCGGAGATCGAGCGCCGTGATGGCTTCGAGCTGGGCCTCATTGAATGCGGTGACGGACAGCGGCGTGTCCTGGACCCGTTCCTGACGGTAGCGCGCTGTCACGACGATCTCCTCGATCGGCTGCGCACGCGATTCGCTGGACTCCTGAGCGCCTGCAGTGCCATGCACAAATAGAAGCGGTAGCAGTGCAAGCGTAAGAGGGCGCGAGCGCCCCGTCGATACGTTCATGATTCGACCTCCCCGGTCAGCGTTCTCTGTTTCTTCAGCTGATGCTAACGATGGTGCGAATGCTTAGCAAGCAAAGTATATTGAATAGTTCGACGCCCCGAATCAACACAATTACTTACCAAACTGATCATCCGCAATCAAAGTAAATGTAGCCATTACCCGTTCCGCACGATCAAGCATCGATAAGGGGAGCCTCTTGAGAATTCTGGATGTGAGAGACGTCACTGTCGGCCTGCAAGGCGCCGTGACCAATGCGGTGGTCAGCTTCCGGCATCACACAGTGTCCATAGTGGCGCTGGTCAGCGATCAGATACGAAAGGGCCAGCAGGTCATCGGGTTCGGATTCAACTCGATCGGACGCTTTGCCCAGAGCGGTATCATTCGGGAGCGGCTCAAGCCGCGGGTGCTAGGTGTCGATCCAGCTGATCTGCTTTTTCCGGACGGATCCGCGTTCGATCCGGAAGCCCTGCTGCGGGTCGCGATGCGAGACGAGAAGCCCGGCGGACACGGCGACCGCGCCGGCGCCGTAGCTGCCCTGGAGTTGGCGATCTGGGACCTGAACGCGAAGCTGGCAGACGAGCCGGCCTACGTCACGATCGGGCGCCACTTCGGATATCAGCAGCCGACCGGGACGGCGGCCGTCTATGCGGCGGGTGGCTACTACCACGGAGATTCCGGTATGGCTGGCCTCAGGGAGGAGCTGGCGGCCTACGTCGACATGGGTTTCGATGCGTTCAAGATCAAAGTCGGTGGCGCCCCCCTACAGCACGATCTCGAGCGCATCAACACTGCGCTGGAAATCGCAGGCGACTCCTCGCGACTGGCAGTGGATGCAAATGGACGATTCGGGGCCTCCGAGGCCGCTACATTCGGGCAGGCCATCGCCGGGCTCGGTCTGCGCTGGTTCGAGGAGCCCGGCGATCCGCTGGATTTCGAACTGCTGCGAGGGGTCGCTTCGGCCTATCCCGGCGCCCTCGCGACCGGCGAAAACCTGTTCAGCTGCGTCGACGCCCGTAATCTGGTCCGCTACGGCGGCATGCGGCCTGGAGCAGACATTTTTCAGATGGATCCCGGTCTCAGCTACGGAATCGGCGAATACGCCCGCATGCTCGACGTTCTGGAAACGTACGGCCATGACCGCAGCCAGTGCTTCCCTCATGGCGGGCATCTCATCAATCTGCATGTAGCCGTCGGGCTTGGACTCGGCGGCTGCGAGGCTTATCCAGGCGTATTCGGCCCTGTAGGCGGCTATTCCAGACAGTGTGAAATTCGAGATGGGCAGGTAAAGGCGCCGGACGCGCCGGGTTTCGGTCTGGAAACGAAGCAGGATCTGCGCCCCATGCTGCAGCAACTGGGAGAGGGATCATGAAGATCGCGGTCATCGGCTGCGGCGCCATGGGTTCCATCTACGCTGGCTTGCTGGCGGCCAGAGGCCATGACGTTCTCGCCATTGATCGTGACGCAACCCACGTCGCAGCCATCAACACCAAGGGTCTGCGCCTTTCCGGCGCCAGCGGTGAGCGATCCGCGAAACTCACCGCCCGCGAACAGTGCCCGGACGAACCGATGGACCTGGTGATCATTTCGGTCAAGGCCCGCCACGTCCGGCAGGCTGCCGAAGACAGCCGGGGTCTGCTGGGACCCGAGACGCACGTCGTCACGATTCAGAACGGGCTCGGTTCGGCTGCGCAAGTTGCCGAGGTCCTCGGCGAAGACCGGCTCATTGTAGGGGTCGCGCAAGGGTTCGGAGCCTCACGACCAGAGGCGGGACATGCACATCACAACGCCATGAAGGTGATCCGGATGGGCGCCCATTCGCGCTGTCCACGCGCTGCCCTGGAAGCCGTCTGCCGATGCTTTACCGAGGCGGGGCTGGAGACCGAAGCAGTTGACGACGTCCTGGCGGTGCAGTGGGAAAAACTGATCTGCAACGTGGCTTACAGCGCACCGTGTGCCGTCACCGGCATGACCGTAGGTGAAGTGATGCAGGATGACTACATGGGTGCAGTCAGTCGCATGGCCGCCATGGAAGCGTGGCGAGTTGCCCGGGCGCTGAATGTCGCCATCGACGTGGACGATCCGGTGACCCTGGTTCGTGATTTTGCCTCCCGCATGCCCGACGCGAAACCCTCGGTCCTGCTGGACGTGGAGGCTGGCAAGCCGAGCGAAGTGGATGTCATCAATGGAGCGGTTCCTCGGGAGGCACGGAAAGTAGCACTCGAAGCCCCGGTCAACGCGACGCTGACGGCGCTGGTGCTGACACTCGAGCGACGCGGCAGAGTCGGCTCGAGGCTTCCGAACGAGCCCAACTCGACGTGGGCACCCGACACGAAGGAGTGACCCGGGACACATCACGGTCCGGGTCTGCTCGCGTATGCTGGCGGCCACAGCCTGCAGCATGGGGAACCCTGTATGGATCGCGTGGTGCCCTTCTCCGGAGTCTACATCGACAGCACCGGCAGCTTCCTGCCGGGCCCGCCGATCGACAACGCAGCGATGGATCGTTTCGTCGCACCGCTGAACCGGATGTCCAGTCGCATCAAGCGACGCATCCTGGCAGAGAACGGGATCGCGACGCGCCACTACGCCATCGACGAACAGGGCACGACCCGCTTCAGCGTGACGGCCATGGCCGCCGCCGCCGTGCGGGACTGTGCAGCGAAGGTCCGGGATGAGCCCGTGGGCCTTCTGGCCAGCGCCACGTCAGGAGCTGATCTGCTGCTGCCCGGTCTCGCGAATCAGGTTCAGGCAGAACTCGGCTGGGCTCCGCTCACCACGGCGAGCCATCACGGGGTGTGCGCCTCCGGCATGCAGGCGCTGGCGGATGCGGCCCGCGCGGTGGATCGGGGTGAGCACGCAGCGGCGATGGTGGTCGCGAGCGAGTCCCCGTCGCGACTGTTCAAGTGCACGCGCTTCGCGCCCGGCGATTACGACCTCGACTTCGATGCCCACTTTCTGCGCTGGATGCTTTCGGACGCCGCGGGCGCCTGGCGAGTTTCAGACCGGCCGCCATCCGACCGGGTCAGCCTGAAGCTGCACTTCGTGCACAGCCGCAGCCATGCCGGCGACTATCCCCTGTGCATGCAGATGGGTCTGCCCCATGGCGGCGGCAGCGGCTGGCTGGATCATCCCAATGCAGCCGCGGCGGAACGCGCCGGAGCGCTGCTGCTGCGTCAGGACATCCGCCTGCTGCCGCATCTGTTCGACGTCGGCATTCACGCCTATGCGGACCTGGTCCGGGCCGGTGCCGTGGATCCGGCGGGCATCGATCACTTTCTCTGTCACTACTCCTCGGCACGCTTCCGCGGCGTGGTTCGCGAGTGCCTGGAACGTGCGGAGCTGGCGATTCCCGAGCAGCGCTGGTTCACCAATCTGGGTCGCCGCGGCAACACCGGCGCGGCGTCCATCTTCGTGATGCTCGACGACTTTCTCACTGAACGCGCCGTCCGACCGGGCGAGAAAATCCTGCTGTTCGTACCCGAGTCGGGGCGCTTCACAGTGTCCTTCGCGCTGCTCGAGGTGGTGGCGCCGGGCGCCGAACGCGGCGAGTCCGTTCTCGTGCAGCGAGTGGCGGAGCCGGCGCTGGACCTGGATGCCCCACCGCCACCCCATGATCCCGCCGCCATCGACGCCGCCAGCAAACCGGAGCTGGCTGGGCTTCTGCTGGAACTCGCAGGCGTCTGGAGCGACTTCCGCTCCCGCGCTTGGCGCTCCGGTCCGGTGCGACGCATCGTCGCAGGCCGCTTCCGGCAGCAGGACTACCTGCGCTGGATGGAGGACTGGATTCCTCAGGTCCGGGAAGGAACTCGCTGGATGCGCACTGCGATGACGAATCTCACCGAGCGCTACGCTGCCTTGGCGGTTCTCATCGAGGACCACGCCGACGACGAGCAGGACGACTATCAGATCCTGTTCGCGGATTACCGCCGCGCCGGAGGTCACATCGACGATCTCGAGGCCCTGCGTCGCAACCCGGGGGGTGAAGCCCTGAACGCCTTCCTGCATGCCCGCGCCGAACAGCCGGACGCCGTCGGCCTGCTCGGCGCGATCTACATCATCGAGGGTTCCGGGCAGCGCCTGATTCCCGCCCTGTTGCCATTGATTCGGCGCCAGCTCGCCGAGCTCGGGCCAGTGTTCCGCTTCCTCCACTATCACGGCGAGAACGACATGGCGCACCTGGCGCGCTGGCTGCGCGCCGTCGAGCTGGTCCTCGACAACGCTGAGGACAAGCAGATGGTGATGGATGACATCATTCGCACGGCACGGCGAACGGCCGAGCTGTATCTCATGCAGCTCGAGGACGCCGCATGAAGCACGCACCCGATTTCGAGACCCTGGCCCACGACACGGACGACCCCAATCCGTGGCTGGCGCTGTATCTCGATCGCAGCACACCGCTCGGTGATCAGGTCAAGCAGGCCTGGCTTGCGGACTCGAGCTCGCCGTCGCGGCAGTACCTGCTGCCCGTGGTCCGGCCGCTGGCGCGACTGACCATCGTCCTGTTTCAGCTGCTGAAAATCGTCCTGCCTCGCAACCTGCGTGCCTCCGGCCCACTGCACGGGCTGCTGGTCTGGGGCCTGACCCGCTTCGTCCGTCCGGAGGCCAACTGGCTCATCCTGCGGCACTTCCACATCGGTAGCGACATCCTCGCCTTCATCGCCCGCAACGCACCGGAGGGCATCGACGTCCCGACGGATCCACTGCGGCCGCAGAGCATCGCGGATCTGCGCGACCACGTTTTCGTCCGGCACGACCTGAACCTGTTCAACTTCGTGATCGCGCTGAACAAGCAACTCAAGGTCCATGATCTACGCATGGAGCCACCCCAACAGGTGGACTTCAGTGATCTCGCGGAGCCCCCTGTGCGCCTCGAGGACATGCCCAATCGCTGGAGCAACGTGCTCGATCTTCAAACCGCCATCGAGCTGTTCACGCCCGCCTATCAGCTGTTCCTGTCCGACGACGACTTCTGGCGTGCCACCAACTCGCTGCAGCTCGACGAGACCATTGCCAGCTACTGTGCCGACATCATGCAGGGCCACCAGCATCTTGCGCTGGTGAACAACCGCCATCCTCTGGTGCCACTGACCACCCTGCGCGCAGGTTTCCGGCTGGTGCTGCACGGCCTGGCTTCGGAAACGCTGCATGCGCTGTTGCGCCGCTACCAGCAGCAGAGCGAGCTCGCCGGGGACCGTACTGCTGCTCCGTAACAGCTGCGCGATCAGACCGGCGGTTCGATGGGCCGGTCGTGGGACAGAGAGGGAACCCTGCCGCGAGCGAGGTCGACCTGCTCGAAATCAAGGTCGGCGAGCACCAGGCCGGGCGCATCGCCCCCGTCCGCAAGCACTTCGCCCCAGGGTGCGACCACCAGTGAGTGACCGAAGGTCTTGCGGCCGTCCTCATGGTCACCGCACTGGGCCGCAGCCAGCACGAAACAACCCGTCTCGATCGCGCGGGCGCGCAGCAGCGTGTGCCAGTGGGCTGCGCCAGTCTGCCGGGTGAACGCAGACGGCACCGAAAGCATGCGGGCACCCGCTTGCGCGAGCATGCGGTAGAGATGCCCGAAGCGCAGGTCGTAGCAGATGGTCATGCCGTAACCGCCCCAGGGCGTTACACCCAGGACGGCGCGCTCACCGGGCCGGAAGCCGCTGCTTTCGCGATAGCTCTCGCCGCCTTCGAGATCCACGTCGAACATGTGGATCTTGTCGTAGCGCGCCCTGACTTCTCCGTCAGGGTCGATGAGGAGACCACGGTTGGCGAAACGGTCATCGTCATCGATGCGCACGACCATCGACCCCACGTGCAGCCAGATGTGGAGCTCCGAGGCCAGGGCACGCCAGGCGGTCAGGGCAGGGTCCTCCGACTCGGCGCAGACAAGTTCACGGGCCAGGCTGCGCCGGCGCTGCATCAGGTTGGCCACTTCCGGCAAACAGACGAGTTCCGCGCCGGCCGCGGCCGCAGCACGAATGGGAGCTGCGGTCAGTTCGATGTTGCGCTCGATGCTGGGTGCCGCTGTGAACTGGACCAGGCCGATCTTGAGGCGCGCGTTCATGCGACTGACTCCAAAGCTGCTTGGGCGTTCCTATCAGTGTTTCGAGTCGGCGGGCGGTTCGAGCTGCGCGTCTTCCGCCAGCAGCTTGGGACTGGGGCTGTAGTAACGACGCAACCAGCTGCACAAGCCCTCGAGCCCGGGAAACAGCGTGCGTTCGTTGATGTTCGCGAGATCCACCTTGTCGCGCACTTCCCACTTCAGGCGGGCCGGAATGATGATCTTGCGGCCTGACCCAGGGTGCTGCGCAAGCCAATCATCGATGGCAATCTGGTTGTCCGACACCACCGAGAAGAACGCGTACTGCTGGTAGATTCGGGGATCGATGGAGGGCGGCTCGAAGAACACCGTGAACGGTTCCGGGGCGAATGCGGCCATCTCCTCGAAAGAACGGATCTCCCGCGCCAGCATCTCGCCGGTGAAAATGCTCGCGCCTTCCCGATCCAGGGCGGCGCGCAGGGGTTTCGGCAGCTGCTGGTGGACGTGGGTGTAGTCCACCACCCAGACCACACCGTCACGATCGAAACGTGTCACATTCGCGGTCGCGAAATGAAGCGCCACGTAGGGCGAGTTGGTCCAATCGAGCAGGCGCGTCGGCAGGCCATAGTGCTGGGCCACGGACACCCAGTTCCACAACGAATCCTGCTCCACGACGCTGCCGTGGGCGTACTTGCGGAAGTTGCGGACGAGGTGGCGTTCGAGTTCCGCGTAGCGGCCACCGAGACGCATCAGCGTGGTCGCCAGCGGATAGCCCGCGTCGGACAAGCCGCGAAACGCATGATGAGAGCGGAAGCGACCGATCTTCTCGTTCCAGGAATCCGCGAACAGTTCCTCCTGAAGGTGATTCCAGGACTCGATCACAACGGTGTCGATGGCGCTCATGGAGATGAGGGCCTCCGGCAGATTGGGCCATGGCGGCCATGTTCGCACGTCGCCCGGGCCGGAGCGATGTCACGACGATGACGCGGGCACCAGGAGCACCAGGCGGCGCGCATGACGACAGACGGCCTCGGCCGTGCTGCCGAGCAGGAGGTCCTCGATGGGGTTGCGACCCCGTTTGCCGACGATGATCAGGTCCGCCTCGCGCTCGGCGGCCACCCGCTCGATCTCCTCCGATGGTCGGCCCTCGCCGAGCAGAACGGTATCGAAACCCGGATCCGGCGCCTGCTGCTCGAGATGCTGGATGTGAGCCGTGATCAGCTCCCGTTCCGCCTCGAGCTCGGGCCGTTCATTCCACTGTCCTACGGAGACGACTACGCCACGCCGACAGTCCTTCAGCAGAGACATGAATGCGGCCTCTGCCGCAGCTACGGCCGTGGACCCGTCCGTTGCCAGTAGCGGGCGGCAGACGCCCGCTGTGGGCAGAATCACGGACTGATCGATGGGCGCGAGCAGAACCGGAAACGTCGCATGGCGGATCAGATCCAGCGCGGTGCTGCCGAGAAACAGATCGCGCAGGGTGCTGTGACCGTGGCTGCCCGCAAGGATGGCTGAGGCCTGACAGTCCCGGGCCACACGCAGCAGTTCGGTCACGATCGGGCCGATGGTGACTTCCGTTTCCACTTCGAAACCGTCTTCCCGCAGCGAGCCAGCCAGGGTGTCGAGCCGTTGCTGATAGTGGTCACGGTGGGAGACGTCCGGCACGCGCCCATAGACCGAAGCCACGACGTGGACCAGGGTCAGGCGGCGGCACCCGAGGGCGCGCAGTCGCGGCAGCTGACCGTGAAGCCGTTCGCCCGTCGGCGAGAAGTCCACCGCGACGAGCACCTGATCGAAGATCCTGGTCTGTCCGCTCCTCATGCCGAATCCTCCGCCGCTTCGGGAAACCAGTGCCGCGTGCGATTGGCGATGCGCACCAACGCCAGCATCAGTGGGACCTCCACCAGGACACCCACAACCGTGGCGAGTGCTGCGCCCGACTGCAGCCCGAACATGGCAATGGCCGCCGCCACCGCCAATTCGAAAAAGTTGCTGGCACCGATCATCGCGCCGGGTGCGGCCACGGCATGCCTTACCTTCCAGGCGCAGGCCCAGCGGTAGGCGATGAAGAAGATCAGGAAGGTCTGGATGACCAGTGGCACCGCTATCAGCAGGATATGCAGCGGGTTCTCGAGGATCGTCTCACCCTGAAAAGCGAACAGCAGGACCAGGGTGACCAGCAGGCCGATGGGCGTGACCGGCGCCAGGCGCTTGAGAAACACCGTGTCGAACCACTCGATGCCACGACGCCTGATCAGCAGGATCCGAGTCAGATAACCGGCAGCGAAAGGAATGACGATGTAGAGCACGACGGAGAGCGCCACCGTGTCCCAGGGTACGACGATGTTCGACACGCCCAGCAGCAGGACCACTATAGGCGCGAAAGCGAACAGCATGATGATGTCGTTCACCGCGACCTGCACCAGGGTATAGGCGGCATCGCCGCGAGTCAGATAGCTCCAGACGAACACCATGGCGGTGCAGGGCGCCGCGCCGAGCAGGATCGCGCCGGCCAGATACTGCCGACCGAGTTCGGCCGGAATGAACGGCGCGAACACCACCATGAGAAAGAACCAGGCGATCACGAACATGGAGAAGGGCTTGATCAGCCAGTTGACCATGGTGGTGATGGCGAGCCCCTTGGGCTCGCGACGCACCTCGAGAATGGCGCTGAAGTCGATCTGCACCATCATCGGGTAGATCATCGCCCAGATCAGAATCGCAACCGGAACCGATACCGAGGCGTACTCGAAACGTGCCAGGGTTTCCGGCACAGCGGGCAGAAGCTGCCCCAACGCCACGCCGGCGATGATGCACAGCGCCACCCAGACCGTGAGGTAGCGCTCGAACAACCCCATGCCCTCTTTCGTGGACACTTCGACGACGTCGGCCTGGCTCATGCTATGCGTACCGCCCTGTTCGATCCGAATCGTTCGTTGTGGGTGAACATGCGTGAGTGAAAGTCCGCTGCAGGCCTTCAGGATTCCGGGCGAGGCAATTCAGCATCCGCACCGAGCCGCTTGGACAACGCCACCACTTCCGCGCACAGCTCAGGCTCGCCGCCACAGCACTCCTCGGTGAGATAGGCGAGCAATTCGAACATGCCCGGCAGGTGCGCGCGGTAGCGCTGATAGCGCCCCTCCTGGACCACGGTCAGCAGGCCCGAGCGGGTGAGCGCTTTCAGATGAAAAGACAGGTTGGTGGGCGCGAGGTCGAGTGCGGCCGCAATGTCTCCGGCCACCATGCCCGAGGAACCTCGCCTCAGCAGCAGGCGGAAGATGTTCAGCCGCACGGCGGATGCGAGCGCTTCGAGTCTTGCGATGGCAGCGTCCTGATTCATTATTCAACCATACAAATAACGTTGAATTAACGCAAGACTTCCTCCCCCTTTTCCCCTTCCGCTGTGGCAAGCCGCTCGAGGTGCAGTCACGCCGCCTGGCGGTCGCCGGTCGCCTGGAGCACACCCTCACCGGCTTGCAGGCGCCGCTGACGCAGGTGAGTGATCAAGGGCACCAGGAAGGACAGCAGTGCCAGCGCCAGCATCGTCACCGTGATCGGTCGGGTGAAGAACACCTCCCACCCATCCATCATGATCGCCCGCCGGAAGTTCGTCTCCGCGATGGCACCCAGAACGAGCCCGAGAATCACCGGGGCGAGCGGAAAGCCGTGGCGTCGCATGAGCCAGCCGAAAATCCCGAAAGCCACGCAGCAGAAGACGTCGAACATGGCGTTGCGGACGGCGAACGCGCCGATCAGCGCCATCGTGGTGATCAACACGTACAGCACTTCCTTCGGGATGTGGGCGACCTTCACCCAGAGCCGCCCTCCGGCGAGGCCCACGAACAGCAGCACGAACTGGGCAATGAGCATGGCGCCGAAAATGGCGTAGATCATTTCCGGATTGCGGACGAAGAGCTGCGGCCCCGGCGTCAGATCATGGATCATCATGGCGCCGATCAGCACGGCCGTCGTTGCGCTCCCCGGAATGCCCAGCGCCAGCAGGGGCACCATGGCACCCCCAACGGAGCCAGAGTCGGCGGCCTCGGATGCCGTGACGCCTTCCGGACTGCCGTGCCCGAACGCGTCCTTGTCGCGGCTGAAGCGCTTCGCCAGCCCGTAGCTGATGAACGACCCGATGGTGGCACCCGCACCTGGAAACACGCCCACAAGCGTCCCGATGGCAGAGGACCTGAGCGTTACCCACTTCAGCTTCCAGTAATGGCTGAACCGCGGCCAGCGGTCATGGATGCTCGCGGAGCGCTGAATCCTGACGTCACCCTGCTCGATCCCGCGAAACACCTCGCTGAGCGCGAACAGGCCAATCAGCGCCGGGATCAGCAGGAAGCCGTCCGACAGCTCCAGTACGTCGAAGGTGAGCCGCTCGGCACCGGACATGGCATCCGTGCCTACGGTGGCCAGCACCAGGCCAACCAGCATGGCGATGAAGGCCTTGATCCAGTTGTCGCCGGCCAGCGTCGCAATGGTAGCCATGCCGAACAGGGCGAACGCAAAGTACTCCGAGGGATGGAAGCGGACCGCCGCCGCAGCCAGCGGCACCGAGAAGCCGATCAGGATGAGGGTGCCGAACATGCCGCCGAAGGACGAGGCGATGATGGACGTGCCAAGCGCCAGAGACGGCTGCCCCTTCTTCGTCAGGGCATAGCCATCGATGGCGGTGACCACCGCCGACGGCGTCCCGGGCGCGTTCACCATGATGCCGGTGATGGAACCGCCGTAACTCGAGCCGATGTAGATGCCCACCAGGAGGATCAGGGCCAGCGTCGGCGACATGCTGTAGGTGAACGGCACCATCAGCGCCACGCCCATGGACGGCGACAGGCCGGGCATCGCGCCGATGAGAATCCCGAGCACGATACCGCTGACAATGGTCAGCAGGGGCAGCAACGCGAGCACGGTGCCAAGCCCGCCGAACAGCGACTCAAGCATGGCAGGTATTCCGGTAGCGCAGCATCACCACCACATTCCGCGTGGCAGATCGACCAGCAGCAGACGCTGGAAGATCAGTTCCGAGAACAGCAGCCAGCTCACGGTCACCGCGGCGATCACCGGCATGCGGCGATAGCCCAGGTACACGATCAGCGTCGGCATGTAGATCAGCGTGGCAGGCAGGTAGCCGAGCACCGGCAGCAGCAGCAGATAGCCGATGAACAGGCCCATGCTGACCAGCAACCGCAGCGTCTGCTGCGTCTCCGGCTCCGGCGGCGGGGCCCGCAGGCAGTAGCCGATCTGCAGCACGATCAGCGGCAGCAGGAGCAGCATCCACAGCCGCGGGATGCCGGCGGCGCCCACGGGATCGATGGGATTCGCAGCCGGCAGGTGAATGCTCATCAGCAGGGCGATTACCGTGGCGAACCCGAGCGCGCCGAGCAGCAGGAGCTGACCCGTTCTTTGCCGATGGCGGGTCCGTGGCAGCATGAACGCGAGCCCGCCCAGCATCAGAGCGGAGCCGCCGACCGCACCGTAGAGTCCCGGCCCACGGCCCAGCGCCGCGAGGGTGCCACTGGATTCCCGGGCATCAGGCAGCAGTCCGAGCTGCCCGAGATAGGTTCGAAACTCACTGCGATCCCGCTCCACGACGCGGGTGAACGCCTCCGCATCGCGGTAACGGAGGTTCACCGCCTCGCCTGCCCACGCTTCCTGCCAGCGCGGATCGTCCAGCACTTTACGTATCACTGCGGTATACCAGTCCCGGATCGGCTCCGGCACCTCCTTGCGAAAGGCGAAGCCACGCCAGATCAGCTCGTCCTCGAGACCGTCGAATCCGAGCTCGGCGAACGTCGGCGCGTCGGGAAACTCGGGCAGGCGCTGCTCCGCCGCCACCGCCACGATCCGCAACCGGTCAGAGGTCTGCGCATCCCGGGGATTGCCCAGATACACCGTACCGAGGTTTCCGAGCAGGGCCGCCACCGCTTCGCCGCCGCTGGCGTAGGGGATCCAGCGCATGTCGATGCCGACCGTGTCCGCCATCCTGACACCCGACACGTGCTTCACGCCGCCGATATCCACACCCAGCCAGAGCTGGTCGCCCGGCGTCCTTCTCAGCGCATCCCAATCCGCCGGACCCTCCGCCGCGTTGGTGATGAGGACGTGGGCGTTGTCCATGACGTAAGCGTGCCAGTGGA
This sequence comes from Pseudomonadales bacterium, assembly GCA_007122315.1. GTDB lineage: Bacteria > Pseudomonadota > Gammaproteobacteria > Pseudomonadales > Azotimanducaceae > SLTB01. The sequence continues at coordinate 36,690 of SKUB01000194.1, forward strand.
GGCGGTCGATGAGATCTTCGCGGCCCGTGGCCACCATCTTGGAGATGTTCGAGCGGGTCACGGCGAGGAAGCGATGACCATCGGCCGGCTCCCGCAGCGCCTCTTCGAACGCGACGATACCGCCGCCTCCGGGACGGTTGATCACCGCAAACGGATGCTCAGCGTGTTCCTGTGCGAGGCGCGCGAAGCGACGAGCGGTGACGTCGATGAGCCCGCCAGGACTGGTGTAGACAACGAGGCGGATCGGCTGGCTCGGGAAACCCGGCACCACCGGCAGGCCATTCTTGTCGACCACCCCGTAGCCCACTGCGGCGGGTGTCGCCGCTGCGAGCAGGGCGATCAGGGACAGCAACATGGCGAGGCGTGAAGACATGAACTCCGTACAGGCCGCGCCGCGAGGGCGTCGTGGGTCAACCTGTCACGATAACCCCAGAATATGACAATCGGGTGTCGGAGCCCGTTGCCCGCAGCCGGAAACCGGCTTGCGCTGCCACAGTCATCGGCCGGACACTGCGCGACTGCGCGGACGCTGCAACTGGCGCCGCCCGTTCCAACCACCACAGGAGAACCGCAATGATCGGTTACGTCACCATCGGCACCAAAGACATGGCAAAGGCCTGCGCGTTCTACGACGCGCTGTTCGCCGAGCTCGGCGGCAAGCAGCTGTTCGGCATGGACCGCATCAAATTCTACGGAACCGGTCCCGGCGCCCCCATGCTTGCAGTCTGCATTCCCTATGACGAAAAGGAGCAGCACCCGGGCAACGGCGTCATGATCGCGATTCCCGCCAAGGGCATCGAGCAAATCACGAAGCTCTACAACAAGGCCATCGAGCTCGGCGCTACCGACGAAGGCGAGCCCGGCGAGCGGATTCCTGGCGTGTTTACGGGCGCCTACGTCCGCGACCTCGACGGGAACAAGCTGTGCTTCTTCGAAATGAAGACGGGCTGATCAATCCCCGGCCGCCGGCAGCACCGATTCCACTTCTATCCGGCGGCCCCGGTCGGACGCGTAGCTGAAGCGTCCGACCACCTCCACGACCTGCCCGATCTGACCCTCAAAGCGCTCGGAGGGTCGCAACTCAATCCGATTCAGCCCGGCGTCCTCGATCCAGACGTGGTGGGGGTCATCGAACTCGCGCAGGGTTCCGGTGGTCCTGACCCGGCGCCCGTCGAAGCTGTCCTGCTGGGCCACCAGCACGTCCAGCGGCACCGGGACCGCGTCCTCGGCACAGCCGGACAGCGCCGGCCCCAGGACGGTGACCAGAATCAGGACAAGCGCTCGCTGGCAGCAGGCCGCAACCATCTCTCGCTCCTTATGCATCCCATCACGGTAGCGGGCAGGCTTCCTCGAGCCGGACAGAATTGCAACGCAGCGAACCACCGCAGCAGGGAAGGACCGCCAACGACAGCCACGGGATCAAGTGCCCACGCGGTGTGGGGCATTCGTTCGTGCCACTCAGTCGCCTCAGGCCGTGATCCAGCTCTTGGGCAGCGAACCGTGCTGCAACCTCATCCATCCAGCGCCGCCAGCATACGCTTGAGCGCGAAATGACGATAACTTCCAAGCACAAGCGTCGAGACGGCTTCCCACATCACGCCGTCCTCCGCATTCAGTGCAATCCAACCGTTGTGACCCGTGTAGGCGGGCACGCGATAGCGTTCGTCGAAAGTCAGCGTGGCCTGCTGTTCCTTACCGACCCAGCCATGGACTTCGAGGCGCCGCTCGTAGCGGGAGACCGTGCAGAACGTTCTCTTGCCGGCCTGCCAGACCGGATTTCCGAACTGCCGAACCTCGCGCACCTCGGGCAACGCGAGGCAGAAAGGACGCAGTCGCTCAACCAGCGCCACAGCGTGAGGCGCAGCCAGCGGGTCGATCTGCTCCGGATCCAGGTCTTCGGTGGGGGGCTGCACGGGAACGGGTTTCTCCATCCGGGAACGCAGAGCAGCGGGCGCCACCTCTTCATACGCCACCCGCACCAACTCCGCGATCCGATCCCAGGCAAGCCCCTGATCGAGCTCCACCCCCAGCCAACCGCGAGGCCCCACATAGGGCGGCACGTAGAAACACCTGGGTTCCCGTTCCGTGTAGTGCTCCTGAGCACCAGCGGGCAGCTTCAGCCACACCGCCAAGTGACC
>SKUB01000123.1 GCA_007122315.1 Pseudomonadales bacterium
GCGCGGACGGGCCGAGCTCTTGCCGCCATGCCTGGGCTCTGGATCAGTCCGCGATCGCTGCGTCGCCTGCGGCGCCTGCAGCCTCCCACAAGTCACCGCTCAGGCGTCGCCCTGTGGGAGAGCCCAGGCCGCGCGCAGCGCGGACGGGCCGAGCTCTTGCCGCTATCCCTGGGCTATGAGAACGCTTCGGTTCGCGGGAGTGGCTGCCATCGCGCTCACCCTTTTTCCGTCAGCTGAAAGACGCCGTCCCAGTCGTCCGGAGGCGGTTCCGCCATGAAGATCTGGCAGCGGTCCACGTAGGTCAGCGCGGGACCGTCGTCGGGATCGAGTTCGAGCACCGACTGGAACCCTTCGCATGCAGCTTCGAAACGCTTGCCCCGATAAGCCTCCAGCGCGTCGCGATAGCGCTGCACGATAACGGCCTGCTCGGAAGGCAGCTGACCTTTGCGACCAAGCAGTTCATAAACCCGGACCGGCTCGCGGCGACCCACCACCCGGATCAGATCGAGTTCGCGCACTTCAACCTCGTCCACCACCTGCACGTAGGTGCTCTCTGAAATCATGGTGTAGGTACCGTAAAACTTGTTGGCACCCTCCAATCGTGCGGCCAGGTTCACGGCATCACCCATCATCGTGTAGTCCATGCGCTGGGCTGAACCCATATTGCCGACGAGCATGTCGCCGGTATTCAAGCCGATGCGCACGTGCAGAACCGGACGCCCTTCCGCCTTCAGCCGCTCCCGGTAATCGCGCATGTGCTGCTGCATGTCGATGGCGGCGAAACAGGCTCTGCGAACATGGTCCGGCTGCTCGAGCGGCGCCCCCCAAAAGGCGATGATGGCGTCGCCTTCGAACTTGTCCACCGTGCCCTCGTACTCAGAGATGATGTCGCACATGGCGGTCAGGTACTGGTTCAGCAGCGAAACCAGTTCCTCTGGCGTGAGTTGCTCGGAAATCGTCGAGAAGCCGGCGACATCAGAGAAGAACGCAGTCATCTCTCTGCGCTCACCCCCGAGCCGCAGCCGCGACGGGTCCTTGACCAGAATGTTCACCACCTTCGGCGACAGATACTGGCCGAAGGCATCGCGGATCAACGTCTTCTGATTCCGCTCCTGCAGATAGAACCGGAGATTGATGAGGAGGTAGCCGAGAATCAGCGCCGATGAGACATACGACATCGCAAAGATGAGCCCCAGAGACACGTAGCTCCACACCGCGAACGCCGCCCAGACCAGGAACACAGCAGCGGCTCCGGCTGCCCGTACGCCAGGGCTCGGGGAAAAAGCCGTTGCCAGAAAACCTGCCAGGACCAGCAGCGCGATCAGAGCCGATGCCCCGGCTCCAGCCGGCTGCAGGGGGCCCCCGGCGAGCAGGGTCGAGATCGACGCTGCGATGATCTCGACGCCATAAAGACGCCCCAAGGGTGTCGCGAAGTAATCGTGGGAGACCTCCGACGTGTCGCCGAAGACGACGATGCGATCCTGCATCCAGAACCGGAGTTCGCGCAGGGCGTCCTCACTGAGCGCTTCCAGATCGAGCAATTCCAGAGCGGAGAGCGCAAACGTATCCACGTAGCCCGAAGCGCCTGCAGGCAGCGGAGGAAAATCGATTCGAAGCTCGTTATCCGCCGGTATGGGTACCGCCAGCGCATCGCCGAAGTGCAGCGTTCCGCCACGCAGTTCCGGCTCTTCGCCGAGATACATCGCCACTGCCTGCACCGCGAACGGCCACCCGTCCTCGAATGCCGTGGCCTCCGGATACAGGCGCAGTCGCGACATGCTCTCGATGACCGCACTCGTGGACTGGATGTTGGTATAGCCGCTTCTTACAGCACTGCGCAGCGGCTCGACAGGATAGTTGATGCCCACCATCACGCCATCCTCGACCCGGCCCTGAGATACGGTGAGGACGTTTCCTGCCTGCTGCAGCAATGCCGCCGTGGGTTCGTCCTCACCGTAGGAGGACGGAAAATCGAACAGGTTGTCGAGGGCCACCACGCGACCACCGAGCGCGGCGATGTTGGCCGCGATCTGCCCTAGATCGGTCCGCCGCAGCGGCCAGCTGCCATAGGCATCGAAGAAGTTTTCATCCTGGACCACGAACGTGATGACATGGTCGGGAAAGGGCTGCTGAGTCCGCAGCATCTGCCGGAAGGATACCGTCTGTTCCTCCACTGCAGAGAACAGCTCCAGCCGCTCCGCAACGGCGGCCAGCAGGAACAGCAGCACCACAGCCACCACGTCCCATCGTTTGCGCAATGCCCCCATGGCTCCCCCGTCAGCCCGTCATCCCCGCATCCCTATCTTCGCACACCGCCCCGCTTCTGTGCGGATTGAAAGGCCAGAAACGAGAACGCCGCACGGCTCCTGGCGGAACCTGCGGCGTTCTGCGTCGCGCCAGACGATCGCGTCAGGGCGCGTTCTCCATCATGTCGATGGTGTTGTAGGTGATGGCTTCTTTCTCCCGGAGGTCCAGCAGTCTCAGATCATGGTAAGCCTTGATCAGGAAGGGCCGCATGTCGTTCTCTTCGGGATGCTCGCTGAAGAAACCGCGATAGGTGTCCAGCGCCGCCACAAGCAGACCCTGCTCCTCATAGAAGTCAGCGATCATGAACGGATCGTTACGGACGGGGTCATTCTTCATGGCCTCCAGTTCCGCCTTCACCTTCGCTGCCTGCTCGTCATCCAGCCAGGTGAGCGTGCTTTCCCGGCGGGGGCTGTAGACAACCTCGCCGTCGAGCAGCACTTCCAGTTTGTAGGGGTATTCACCCGCCGGCATTTCTGGAAGCCTGAATCGGATCATCTCGCTGGTCGAAGCCGGCGCGATGTCGAAGGTTGCCTCGCCCACCGCCAGACGATAAGCGTATTCCGGGCCTGCGTTGGACCAGACCAGCTCCGGCCAGGCTGCACCGACGCTGATGTTGCGGGCGGTGTCCACCTGGGGTTGATCGTCGGCACTGCGCACGCTGCGACGGACCGTCGTGTAGCGCTGGGTCGTTGCGAACTTGTTACGCATGGCCTGCCAGAATCCTCCCCGGCTCTGCTGCTCGACCCCGAAGTTGCGCCCTGAAACGACCTGAAGGTCACCATCTTCGACGACGATGGTGGTCGATGCGCCGAGCTCGCGGATCTCGCCGGAAGCCTGGTTGATGACACGGGCCCTGCTGTCACGACCGGAGCGTACGTGCTGGCCCGGGAACAGGTACTTGGTACGCGTCACCGATTCCCAGCGTTCTCCGTCCCGTGAGAATTCGATCGTGCCTTCTATATCCATCACGCGTGCCACCGGTCCGCTCGCGTTTGCCGTCATGCCAGCGAACGCGAGCAGCGCGGCGAGCGTCAACGCGCTGAACCTCAGTAAAATCGACATGGATTGCCTCCTGGCTCCCTTGTGCGGCATATCCGCGAGTTACCCATTATGCCATGCCACAATCTGAAGCGATTGTGAACACCGCGTTCAATTTCCGACCAGCACGAACGCGCCCCAGATGAACGGGTACCCCCAGCGCGGCGACTCCATCAGCTCCAACTGCGCGGCCCGGAAGGCCTCGCGGGGCGGCATGCCGCTGAACATGCGCTCGTAGAACGCAGTCATCAACGCCTGCGTTCCTGCATCGCTGACCTCCCACAGAGAGGTGACCACCTGCCGCACGCCGGCTTCCTGGAAGGCCCGGCGCAGACCATAGACGCCCTCTCCTTCATGGATCTCGCCGATGCCGGTATCGCAGGCGGAAAGCACGGCCAACTGCGTCCCCGTAAGGTCGAGGCCCAGCACCTCCAGCGCTGTCAGAATGCCATCGTTGCGGGTATCGATCTCACCGAGGAAAGGCGCGTTGGAATTGACCCCGGCAAATGCGAGACCGGCACGCAGCAACGGATTGTCTCCGGGGGGTGGTACGGCCACCTCCAGGCTCCGCTGGGTGCGCAGCAGGCGGCGGCGGAGTTCCTCGTCCGCCTGCAGGAAGAAGCCGTGGGTGGCCATGTGCAGCACCCTTGGCGGCTCGTCGAGACTGTTCAGAACCTGCTCTTCGGCAGCACCGCCGGTATAGAGCAGGTAGCTTTGCCGGGCCTCGTCCACCTGCCGGCCGATGAGCTCGCCCTCGAGCTCGGCCCCGGGCAAGGGCGAAAAGCTCAGTCCGCGCAGCCCCCTGGACGCCGCTCGCAGGCTCGCGAGCTCCGCTGCCGAACGCGAATCCAGATCAGCCAGGGACACGCCCCGCATGGCCTCGAAACGCGCGGCGCGTGAGCCCCGGGTTCCGGCGGCCGCGAGGGCGGCGGCCGACGCATCGGCACCGTTGCCTGAGTCGACTTCCTCTGCGAGGGCGACGCGCGCCGCGCTGCGGCGCCGGGCCTGCTCCAGCACGTCGGGTCCCGCAGCCTCCTCGGTATCGTAGTCCGGTCCGCCAAAGACAACGAAGCGTCCTCCGGACGGCGGCACTGCAGACGGAATCAGGTCCCGGGCCGTCGACAGCAGGTGCACATCCGTGGTTTCCAGCAGGAACCGACCGTCGCCATCGACCATGGCGTCGAAGGGAAGGACATTCAGCACACCATCCGGAACCAGATAGACCGGGCCGCTGTCGCGGAGGTGCTCGGCAACCGGTCGCCACAAGACATCGTAGACATCCATGCCCACGTCCTTGACGTCGTCGTCGAGGGCATCCACGTCCTGGATGATGGCGCGGAACTCCTGGATCAGCGCCGTAATGCGGGCCATGTCGTCGTAATGCACCAGGGTCAGCCGCGGTGATGCCGCGCCCTCCAAGCGCTGCAGGATGCCGCCGAGCAGACCCTGCTCACCGTCGTCACGCTGATAGACGAGAAAGTCCACCAGCGTCCCGCCCACCGGCAGATGATCGACAAGGTCATCCACAGAGAGCGCCGCAATGGCTTCCCGATAGCGCAGGCTGGCCCGTCCGAGTTCACCCTGCAGGTTGCCGACGTGATTCTCCAGCGTCCGGATCCGCGTCAGGTGGCCGTCAGGATCCTCGTCGCCCGGGCCAGCCAGGGTCAACGCCGCGAGTTCCTCGCGGGCATCGGTCAATGCATCCGCCAGCCGTGCCATCTGCGGATCAAGTCCCAGACTGGCGATCTGACGAATCTCTGACGTCACCTTCAGCAGCAGTCCCTTGCGCTGCAGCGACACATCGAGCAACTCACGCGCCGCCATATCGGCGGACATCTGAGGCAGCAGCCGCAGATAGCGATCGAGCTCATTGCGGTGCAGACGCAGATAACCTTCGCGGGCATTGTCGCTGGTGACCCAGAGCATCCGGTCGAAGAACCGGGTTCGGCGCTCGAAGCCCGCCCGACGCAGGTCGAACGCGTCATCGATGCGGCCGATCTCCTCGAGCACGTCGGCGAGAGCGTTCACTGCTTCGAACGTGTAAGGGTGCTCACCACCGAGAACGGCTTCAGCGAGTTCCAGCGCTTCCCGCAGCCGCGTCTCGGCATCACCGAACTCACCCTGGTCCCGGCGCAGGACGCCCAGATCAATGAGCGAACGCACCACATCCGGATGACGCGATCCGAAGCGCGCACGGCGCCGGTCCAGTGCGGTCTCGATGCGCTCGGCGGCCTCGTCGAGGCGGCCGAGATCACGATAGGCACGGCCTAGGTTGTTGAGCCCGCGCAGTGTGTCCGGATGATCCGCACCGAGCGTGGCCACCCATGCCGCATGGACGTCCTCGAAGAGTTCGGCAGCCTGGCCGTAATTGCCCTCCATCATGTAGAGGAAGGCCAGATTGTTCCGGACTGCGATGGTCCGCGGGTGCTGCTCGCCGACGGTGCTCGCCAGCACTTCGATGGGCAGCAGATAGAGCGGCTCGGCGCGGTTGAAGTTGCCCTGACTCTCATATAGGAGCGCAAGATTATTCATGCTGTTCAAGGTCTGCGGATGGGCCGGCCCCAGCATTCGTTCAGAGACTTCCATCGCCGTACGCAACAGGGGCTCGGCGCGATCGAAAGCACCCTGTTGTTCCTGCACCACACCGAGATTGGACATGGCGGTCAGGGTGGCCAGATGGTCCAGCCCGTAACGACGTCGATAGCCCGCGACCACCTCCGTCCAGGTATCTTCGGCAGCGGCCAGCTTGCCGGCCCGCTGGTAGATCGCTCCAAGCAGATTCAGCGCGTCGAGGGCGAGCGGGTGATCCTCGCCGAGTTCCTGCACCCGCGAGTCGCGCACCTCCTCAGCCAAAGCCTCAGCGGCTTCGAAATCACCGGTTTCGAGCCGCACCTGCGCCTGCGCTTCGAGGACGGACAGATACAGTTCAGAGTCGGAGGGCACGACCCTGACCAGTGCATCGAGGGCTTCACCGGCCTCCTCATAGGCACCCTGTCGTACTTCCATCGTGGCCAGATCCAGGCGCGTCCGCAACGTGTCCTCGTGGTCGGACCCGAGCACACCACGGCGGATGGCCAGCACCTCACCGAAGCTGTCCCGGGCGCCTTCCAGATCGCCGCCCCGCCCGAGCAGGATCGCGTACTGCTCCAGGCATTGTGCGGTGCGCAGGTGGAAGCGCCCGTAGCGGTTGCCGATCCGCTCGCAGGTCATCTCGAGGCGCTCGGCGCCCATCGCATACTCGCCCAGCGCTTCCAGCCTCTGCACCACCAGAAACTCGAAATCGAGGACTTCGACGGCGTCCATACCCAGGGCGTCTGCAGCTTCGCCTGCGGCCTCCAGCGTCACCTCCAGGGCATCCTCGTTGCGGCCCGAGGACTCATACAGGTCTGCCAGCGTCGCAAGGATATCCAACGTCCACGGGTGTCCAGGACCAGGCCGTATACGCGACCGCTCCGCGGCGAAGATCAGCAGCGCTTCCGCACCTCCGAGGTCATTCAGCGCGAAAGACAGGTCCGCCAGATCGAGGATGCTCTCCACCGTCAGTCGATGCTCAGGCCCGAATACTTCCTCAGCCACGTCCAGCGCCTGCTCGAGCAGGTCCATGGCGCCCTGCAGGTCACCCTCGGTCGCCAGGACCATCGCCTCCTGACGAAGGGCATCCCAGAACTCCAGAGCGTCGAAGGCTTCCTCGGTTTCGGGCAGGGCCTCAGCCTCTGCGGACGCCTGCTCCACCCACTCAGGGGGCAGTTCGAGAATCTCTGCGAGCACCTCACCGTAGGCTTCGGCCTGATCCGGCACGCCAGCCTCGGCGGCGATTTCGATAGCGCGGCGCAGATCGCCGGCAGCCCGGTCCTGTCGGCCCAGGTCGAGGGCGAGCAGGGCACGTTCGGCGTAAAGTTCGGCCATCCCCGGATACCGCTCGATGGCGGCATCGATCCGCACCAGAGCGGCGTCAACATCGCCAGTGGCGAGCAGCGGCTCGAGGTCCTGCTGCAGTTCCAGAAGAACCGCGTCGGTATCGGGTGCCGGTCTTGGGTCCAACGCGGCGCAGCCAGCCAATGCGATCGCAAGGGCCAACAGGACCGGCACGTGCCATCGGCCCCGTCGCCGCAGGTTCGATGAAGGAACTGAAACCGCTGCTGCCATGACTCGATCCTCCCCCGGGACGATCAGGCGATCGGCCCGATGCTAATGATGGTGTCCGCAGCCCTCAACCGAATCGGTCGGCGGAGGCAGCGATCCTTCGACGTTGGAACGGGAGTCACATTGAAAGTGTGACGCGGCACCCATTCGCGCGCAGCAGACCTGCCGCCGGCCTGCCCCCCTTCGGCCGCGCCGAATCAGCCGCGCAGGTACTGCAGCTTGACGCCCGCAATCTCGATGGTGTCCTGATCCTGCAGGAGCTGCGAAGTCACACCGATCACGGTGCCGTTGACGATGGGGCGCGCGGCATTGTTCGCACCACCGTCCACGTGAACGATGAAGTCTCCGTTGTGACGCCGCGAAATGGCCGCAACCTGGATGCCGGGCCGGCCCAGGGTGGTCAAGGCCTTGCTCAACGGCATCTCCTTGCCCGGACCACTCTCGGTGAGCAGCCGCACCCGCGCCGGGCCGATGTTCGCCGAGACACCGGAAGGCGGGGCACCCTCGCGGCTGGCGGCATCCGCCTGCCGGGCCTGGGCTGCCTCCCCGTCGGTGGCAGCCTGGCGCAGGGCGCTGGATTGATCTGAGCCGATGACGATGGTCTCGGCGAAACTGCTCGAACCAGCCTTGCCCTTGGGCTCCGCCGTCAGCATGAAACGCAGTGAATGCTTGCCGATGGTGATCACATCACCGTCCGCGAGCGGATGCTTGCCGATCTTCTTGCCGTTGACCAGGGTTCCGTTCGTGCTGTTGAGGTCTTCCAGAAACGACGACCCGGCGATCGTGATCACCCGTGCGTGGCGCCCACTAACGGCCAGATTATCGACATGAATGTCACACTCCGGCCGCCGTCCGATGACCAGGGTTTCCTTATCCAGCGGGTATTCGCCGACGGTCTGGTCGTTGAAGTTGAGGATGAGTTTTCCCGCCATGCCTCGATTTCCCCGTAGCCGCGTTGGAGTTCAGTCGAACCAGCTCACCAGCCGGCGAAACCAGCCGGTCTTGACCGGAAATGACCGATCAATGCGGGCCATGAGCACGGAGACATTGTCACGACCACCTTCTGCGTTGGCGGCCGCGACCAGCCGCTCTGCTGCCGCATCCAGATTACTCCGATTCTCGATGACGATGTCACGAATCTCGGCGTCCTCGAGCATGTCGTTCAAACCATCCGAACACAGCAGAAAGATGTCTCCGAGCAGCGCAACCTCCTCCTGCATATCGAAGTTCACTTCCGGCCCGATACCCAGGGCACGCGTCACGATGTTCTTGTTCGTGGCGTGCCGCGCCTCTTCCGGAGTATAGAAGCCGCGGTCCACCAGTTCCTGCACCAGAGAATGATCGAGTGTGATCTGCTCGAGATCGTTCTCGCGCAGGCGATACAGCCGGGAGTCGCCGACGTGCGCAACCGTGAGGCGATTGTCGTAGAAAAGGACCACCACCAGTGTGGTGCCCATGCCTGCGCACTGAGGCTGACTCTGTGCAACACCGTAGATGCTGGCATTGGCCTTGAGAATGGCGCGCCCCACGGCCAGTGATTCCAACGCGTACCCGCTGGCATCGTCGTGCCTGCCGGGGGTGATGCTCTTCAGCTCGGCCTCGAGTTCCGCGGTGATCACCTCCACCGCCATCGCGCTCGCAACCTCCCCGGCCTTCAGCCCACCCATGCCATCAGCGAGCACCAGCAGCCCGATATCCGTGCGATGACCGATGCAGTCCTCATTGTGATCCCGCAGCTGGCCGGTATCCGAGAGTCCAGCCACGCTGATGCGGTCGCGCAAATTCATGCCTGTTTGCGCTCCCCACCCACGCGATCCCGCAACAGTCTCAGGTGGGCTGCAAACTTGGCTCCGGTCGGGTAGCGCTTGCTGGGATTCTTGCCCAGCGCGTTGTGCACGATCTTCCTCAGCCCGGTAGGCAGGTCGGGACGATACACCGCCGGGTCCGGGTGCTTGTCATTGACGATTTTGTACATGAGGCTCGCCATCGACTCCGCCTGAAAGGGCAGGAACCCGGTGGAGAGCTGGTACAGCACGACGCCCAGCGAAAACAGGTCCGAACGCCCGTCGACGTGCTCGCCTAGCGCCTGTTCCGGAGACATGTAATTCGGGGTCCCGAGCACGGTCCCGGTCCGGGTGCGGCTGGCATCGGTGATGCGGGCGATACCGAAGTCGGTAAGCGTGGCCTTGCCCGACTCATGGTCGTACATGATGTTGCCGGGCTTGATGTCCCGATGGACCACGTTCTCGCGATGCGCGTAATCCAGTGCATCCGCGCACTGGATCATGATGTCGAGCACGGTCGGCAGCGGCAGCAAGGACTCCGGATCCGTGTTCGCGCTGAGATCCTTGCCCTTGAGGAATTCCATGGCAATGTACGCGAGGTCCTGCTCCTCCCCCGCATCGTAGATGGCGACGATGTTGGGATGATTGAGCCGACCCGCAGACTGCGCCTCACGGAAGAAACGCTCCTTGACCTCCTTGAGCATGTCGCCTTCGAACTCCGCCTCCAGCGACAGGGTCTTGATGGCGACCACCCGGTTGATCTTCGGATCACGCCCCTGGTAGACGATACCCATGGCACCCTGACCGAGCTCCTTCTCGACTTCGTAGCGCCCCAGCATCGGCTTCTCGGTGCCACCGGTGGTCAGCATCAGGGTTCCGCCCGACCCCTTCATCGGATTGTCGACGGCGGCCTGGGCGCCCTTGCGTCGCTCCTCCACATCCCGATAGTCGGCCTTCCATGACTTCAGGTAGTCATAAACGGATACCGCCTTGTTGAACTGACGCTTGCGTTCGAAATCCAGGGCCAGGTTGTAGACCAGATCCGCGACGCCGGGATCCAGGGGAATCTTGCGGAACTTGTCGAACGCCATGTCGAGCTGTCCCTGCCCCTGTAGCGCCAGCGCCAGCATCCGATTGCTCTCTGCGGATTCGCGGTTCGAAAGCGCCAGGGACTCATCCACCGTCAGGAAGTATCTGAGGCTGATGAGGACCACCCCGATCAGTCCTGCCAGCAGGGTGTAGGTCATGGCGATCATGGTTCCCGCAATCCCGTAGATCAGGATTCCGAACGTCATGTACCCGCCGAACAGCAGCAGCGTCGCCAACACCCGGGTCGGCGCGGTGCGAATCAGTGAAGTGGCAAGAATCAGCGCACCGAATGCCAGCAGCTGCAGGATTTCGACCATGAAATGCGCGGGACGGATCGGCGCCCGCTGCAGCAGTGTATGCATGGTATTGGCGATGATCTCCGCCCCGTAGACCTGACCGACGGGGGTGTCGAAGATATCGTTCGCCGCCTGCGAAGTGTCGCCGATGATGACGATCTTGCCGGCCACGTCCAGGCGCAGATCACGGATCTCGTCCGGCCGCATCTCGTTCATGTTGAGGATGTCCATGGCCGAAAAGCCGTAGGACTGCGACAGGAAGCGGGTGCCTCCGGGTAGTTCAGGAAAGTCGATCACCAGATCCAGGCCGCGATGCAGCGGCACGTCGATATCACCGATGATCAGGCGGCCATCCTCGAGTTCGGGCTCCACACCGAGGTGCATGGCCAGCGCCATGATCGCGAAGGGCCAGCCATCCTGGCGCGAGGTCAGTTCGGGGAACACGCGCAGGCGCGAGATGCGGGTTCGGACTCGGCTCTGGGAGGCGATGTTCGAGTAGCCGGAACGGGAAACTTCGCGCAGCGCACTCACGGGGTAGGTGATGCCGAGTGGTCGCCGACCATCGGTGTCGATGGTGGCCTTGGACACGAGAACCACGTTACCCGCCTCTGCGAACAGCGCAGCCGTCTCCGGGTCTTCCCCATAGGCATTCGGATAGTCGAACAGGGCGTCAACCGCGACGACACTGGCATCGAGCTCTGCCAGGTTTCGCGCCAGCTTGCCATAATCGGCGCGGCGCAGCGGGAAGCCACCATACTCCGAGTAGAAGGCTTCGTCCGTACGCACCAGGACGATATCGTTAGCAGAGAACGTGGTCGCCTGGGTATCGGCGATCTGCCAGCGCAGCAGATGCCGCCAGGACAGCAGCTCGTCTTCGATGAGGCTGAATGCCTCGAAGCGCATCAGCGGGATCATCAGCAGGAAGATGACCACCGTCCAGAGCACGTCGTAACGCTTCAGCAGGTTATCCATGGCCAGCCGACCCCGATCTTTGCAGCGCCCGCCCCCACCGGACAGGCCGTGCACCCCCTCGACCGGCGAATAGTGCGGGAATCCATGCCCGGGTGTCCATTTGCGCATTACTCGAACGGGCGAATATTGACCCCCAACGGCAGTGCTGCATAATCCGGCGCCCTTCGAACCCCCAACGAGGCCTTGCCCATGTGGTTCCGCAATCTCCGCGCCTGGCGCCTGGCGTCACCGTGGGACCTGGATGCAGGGGGTCTCAGCGAGCGACTGCTGGACGCTGCATTCGCGCCCTGCGCACCCGGTCAGGCCGAGACCATGGGCTGGGAGCCGCCGATAGGCGAGGATCCCGAAGCGCTGGTGCATGCAGTGGCCGGCCGACTCCTGCTGCGTGCACGCATCCAGGAACGCATCCTTCCCGGCAGCGCCGTGAACGAAGTCCTTCCGGAGCGTCTGGCCGCCGCCGAACAGCGTGAAGGACGCCGCCTGCGGGCAGCGGAACGCCGGGAACTGGCAGAGGGTATCCGGGCGGAGCTGCTCCCGAAGGCCCTGCTGCGATCCACCCGCCACTGGCTGCTGATCGACCCGGCCAACAGCCTGATCATGATCGATACGGCCACAGCCGCCCGCGGTGAGGCGCTGCTCAGTCAACTGCGTGGCAGCCTTGGCAACCTCGGCGTACGTCCCCTCGCCTTCGCACGCCCGTTGGACGGAACCTTGACCCACTGGGTCCAGACCCGGGAACTGCCCGAGGGCTTCGAGCTGGGTGGCTGGTGCGACCTCGAGCACCCTCAGGACACGGCAAACAAGGTGCGCTTCCGTGCCCAACCTCTGGACGAGGATGACGTGCTCGCTGCGCTCGACCGCGGGCTGAGGGTGACTGCGGTGGAATTGCTCTGGGATGCAGGTGGCGAAGACCCCCTGCGCTGCGTACTCAGCGAAGATGGAGCCCTGCGGAGGCTGCGTCTGCCGAGCGGTGAAGCCGCCGAGGGCGAGAACGAGTCCCCCGAAGCGCGCCTCGACGCTGATCTCGCCCTGCTCGGGCTCACGCTGCAGCAGTTCTTCGCCGCGCTGTTCCCCGCCCTCGGCGGAATCGCCGAGGACTGAACTCGCAAACGCCCCAATCTGTCACCCGAACCGGACGTTGTCATGCTCATCCTGATCTCACCCGCCAAGACCCTGGACTTCGATACGCAAGCGCGCCTCAGGACTCACACACAGCCGCGCTTCCTGGATCACTCACAGCAGCTCGTGGAGCTTCTTCGCGCCCAATCGCCGGCCGATCTGGCAGACCTGATGAAGATCTCCAGCACCCTGGCGGATCTCAACTACCGGCGTTTCGGCGAGTGGTCGCAACCATTCACGCCAGACAACGCCAAGCAGGCTGTGCTGGCCTTTCGCGGCGATGTCTACACAGGCCTCCAGGCGGATCAGTGGCAGCGTGCAGATCACACCTTCGCCCAGCGTCATCTGCGCATTCTCTCCGGGCTCTATGGGGTATTGCGGCCGCTGGACCTGATTCAACCGTATCGCCTGGAGATGGGCACGCGACTGGCCACGGAACGTGGCCGTGACCTGTACGCTTTCTGGGGAGATCGCCTGACCCATGCGCTGGCAGCCGAACTGGAGGGCAGACGCTCGCCCATGGTGGTCAATCTCGCATCCAACGAGTACTGGCATGCCGTGAACCCCACCGCACTGGGCGCCCGGGTGATCACACCCACATTCAAGGACTGGAGCCGCGGCAGCTATCGTTTTGTCAGCTTTCATGCCAAGAAAGCCCGCGGCATGATGGCAAGCTGGATCATCCGCGAGCGGATCACGACGATCGACGGCCTCACTGACTTCGCAGCAGCCGGTTACCGGTTCCTGGAGGAAGAGTCGCAACCCGAGGCCCCGGTGTTCGTTCGCCGCCTGGAGCAATGAGTATGAGCGACGGCAAGGTCACGTCTGAAGATCGCGGCCGGGTACGGATTCTGACCCTGGATCGGCCCAACGCGTACAACGCACTGTCCCTGCACATGATCGACGCGCTCGATGCGGCGCTCGGCGAGGCACTCGCTGACGACGCGGTCGGGGCGCTGGTGTTGCAGGGTTCCGGTCGTGGGTTCTGCGCCGGGCACGATCTCAAGGAGATGCGCGCCCACGGCAGCGCCGAAGAGCTGACGCAGCTGTTCGATCGCTGCGGCGTGGTCATGGAGCGTATCGCCGTCAGCACGAAACCGGTGATCGCGGCAGTCCACGGTGTGGCCACTGCGGCAGGCTGCCAACTCGTCGCCAGCTGCGACCTGGCTGTGGCCGCCGCCAGCGCACGCTTTGCAACGCCCGGGGTCAACATCGGCCTGTTCTGCTCGACGCCCATGGTGGCCTTGAGTCGTGCGGTCCCGCGCAAGCATGCACTGGAGATGCTGCTGCTCGGCGAGATGATCGATGCCGAGCATGCGGCCCGGATCGGTCTGGTGAATCGTGTCGTGGCGGACGGAAGCCAGCTCGACGCCGCGATCGCCATGGCTGAACGCATCAGCGGGCATTCGCCGCTGGTCCTGCGTCTGGGCAAGGCCGCTTTCCAGGCCCAGCTCGAACAACCCCTTCCGGAAGCCTATCGACACTGTGCCCAGGTCATGGTCGACAACATGCTCGCGTTGGATGCGGCAGAAGGCATCGACGCCTTCCTCGAAGGCCGCAAAGCCAGCTGGCAGAACGCCTGAAGCACAGCGCCTGAAATGGAGCAGTACGATGGACGACACCACCCGCACTGAAATCGAGGCCGCCACCTTCCGGCGCCTGCTCGAGCATCTGGACAGCCGCAAGGATGTCCAGAACATCGACCTGATGAATCTCGCGGGCTTCTGCCGCAACTGCCTCTCGAAGTGGTACCGCGCCGCCGCGGAGGAGGCAGGCGTGAAGCTCGAGGATGCCGAGGCCAGAGAGATCGTCTACGGTATGCCTTACGCGGAGTGGAAGCAGCACTATCAGCGCTGAATCCGGCCTCAACTCATCAGCGGCAGCAGGCGGCGACTGACTTCGTCATCGAGCCAGCCGTTGAGACGGTAATCGGCCAAGAAGCCGCAATGACCACCGAAGCGGGTGACCGCCACTTCCAGCGCATGGGGGCGGGCCATGTGCTCGAGCCCGGCTGCCGGAATCACCGGGTCGTCGAGGGACGTGATCAGCGAACTCGGGACGGCGAGGCCGTCGAGATAATCACCCGTGATCCGGTAGCCGTCGAGGTAGTCCTCGATGCGCTCGAAGTCGGTGTGACGATCCACGAACCAGTCCGTCATGGCCTCGATGCTGCGCAGACCGCGGGTCGCAGCAAAGTCGTAGTGATCGGGGAAGTACTTCTGCTTGGCAGCCAGCGATGCCCGCCAGCGACGCATGAAGTAGATGCGATAACCGAACCAGCCCTGATCCAGGGCGGACATGGTCGCCTGCGGGTCCAGAACCGGGCAGATGGCAACCGCACGATCGATGGTGATGCCCGCATCCGGCGCCGCCCGGGCCACGCGCAGGACAAAATTGCCTCCGAGAGAAAAGCCGAGCAAACCCAGCGGCCGCCCTGGGAAGCGCTGCCGCAGCACCGCGACGGCATCCACAGTCTCCTGCAGCCTGCAGGAATGGAACAGTTCCAGGTTCAGACCGTGAGTATCGCCGTGATCACGCAGATGCAAACGCGCGATGTCGAAGCCTGCTGCGAACAGCCTGGAGCAGGTGGACAACAGGTAGAGCGAATCGGCGCAACCATGCCATCCATGCAGGGCCACGATCAGCGGCCGCTGGGCAGCCGAATCATGGCGACTCACTATCGCCTGCAAGCGCGTACCGTCCGGACATTCGAGGATTTCCGACCGGCTCGCTGCCCGCAGCGCACGTGCGGCACGTTCCACCCGGGCGCGCCGCGCCGCGGAGCTGCCGAGTACCGACTGCACATGAGGCGAACGCAGGCCCGGCGGCGGCAGAAAGTCCAGCTCCTCCACGCCGCTGAGCGAGTCCGGTACGGTATCGACCGCCGGTAGCATCACGCCATCAGCCATGATCCCGCCGCTTCCTGATCCAGCCGATGAACAGCGCCACCAACGCGCCGACGACCGCCATCACCACCACCAGCAGGACACTGCCCACCAGAAACTCCCAGAACAGGCGCGACTCCAGCTCCCAGGCGCGCCAGAATGCGAAGAACAGCGCCAGCACGGCCAGGGTTCCGAGCAGGATGCGCCTCCGCAACGCGCGCAGGCGGATGGCCTGCGGGTTGTCGCGCGCATCGGTCAAGGATCAACCACCTCGATCAGCTCTACTTCGAACACCAGCGCCGCGTTAGGCGGGATATCGGCGCCGGCGCCGCGGGAACCGTAGGCGAGTTCAGGCGGCAGCCAGATCCGCAGCCGGTCCCCTTCCTGCATGAGTTGCAGCGCCTCCTGCCAGCCCTGGATGACCTGGCTGACGCCGAACTGCGCCGGCTCACCCCGGGCCTCGGAGCTGTCGAAGACGCTGCCGTCGGCAAGCCGTCCCGTATAGTGGGTGATCACCTGACTCTCAGGGCCCGGCGAGGCCCCGTCGCCGCGCTCCAGCACTTCGTATTGCAGCCCGGAATCAGTGACCGTGACGCCCTCCCGGTTGGCATTTTCGGCCAGAAAGGCACGTGCCTCCTCCAGATTACCGGCGGCCCGGGCACCTTGACTGGCATCGCGGCGGGCGACGATCTCGTCCCGCGCCTGCTCCAGCTGCGCATCGGTCACCTGCAGCTCGCGATCAGCGAGGGCATCGAGGATGCCGGCCCGGAATCCAACGGCATCGAAATCTTCGCCGAGCTGGTCCCGAACGGAGCTGGCCAGGGCGAAGCCGGCGCCGTAGCTCATGCGGCCGGCCGCCGACTCCGGCACCTCGGCTGCCTGCTCGCCCCCCGGAGGCGGCGATTCGGCGCATCCTGCCAGAGTGAGCCATACTAGGGCGGATAGAAGCGCGAAGCGGGTCGCTGAATTCGACATGAGGTCTCCAAAAGGTTGACGGAAGGCGCGGGTCCTCCCCTGCAACGACGGGTGGGGCAAAACGCGCCATGTTGCGTGCCTGGCGCAGGACTGCCTACTATAACCGCAGCCGCCTTTGGTTCCACCCAGCCGGCTGGGACGGGTTCGTCGACGGGCTCCGGGAAATGACCTTGCTGGGGCCTTCGGAACTGAAGCGACGGCCAGCGGGTCCAACTGGACGAGAACGTCTGCGCGTGCGGTGTCGTGCGCGCCACGTCCAAGTCACAAACGAGAGGTCTGGATGATGGCATCCGCATTACGCAACTCGTTCCTTTCGATCTGCCTGGTCCTGGCCCTTCCGGCCCTGGCACTGCAGAACGGCAGCAGCGCGAAGTTCGAGCCGCTGAAACCCGAGGACACCCACGCCCGCACCAGCATCAACGTCATCGAGCAGCTCACCCGCCACCACTACGTCAGACAACGTCTCGATGATGATCTGTCGAGCCAGATCCTGGACCGCTACCTGGAGATGCTGGACCCGCAACGCTCCTATTTCCTTGCCAGCGATATCGAAACGTTCGAGGCCTATCGCTACGTGCTCGACGATGCCTTGCGCAAGGGTGACCTGGAACCGGCGTTCAAGATCTTCAATCGCTACCAAGAACGCTTGCGCGACCGCCTCGAGTTCACTCTGGCGCTGATCGAGGACGGGTTGGAAGATCTGGATTTCACCACCGACGAGACCATCGAGACGGACCGCTCCGAATCTCCCTGGCTGGCAGACGAGGCCGCCATGGATGACCTCTGGACGCGCCGGCTGAAGGCGAACGTTCTGTCCATGCGCCTGAACGAGCGCGAACTGGACGCCATCAAAGAGACGCTCGAGCGCCGCTACAGCAATCGCCTGACTCGCTCAGCGCAAACCAACTCCGAAGACGCGTTCCAGCTTTACATGAACTCGGTGGCCACCTCGTTCGACCCTCATACGCAGTATTTTTCGCCCCGCACGTCAGAAAATTTCAACATCAACATGAGCCTTTCGCTCGAGGGCATCGGGGCCGTCCTGCGCAGCGAAGACGAGTTCACCACCGTCGTCCGACTGGTCCCCGCGGGCCCGGCGGATAAAAGCAGCCAGCTCAATCCGTCTGATCGCATCGTCGGCGTCGGCCAGGAAGACGAGGACATGGTGGACGTGATCGGGTGGCGACTCGACGACGTGGTCGATCTGATCCGCGGCCCCGCCGGCAGCAAGGTGCGGCTCGACGTCGTGCCGGCCGGGTCCGGGCCTGGCGCTCAGCCTCACCAGATCAGCCTGGTTCGGGAAGCAGTCAAGCTCGAAGAGCAATCCGCTCAGCGCCGCGTGCTGAACGTCGAGCGCAACGGCCGGGAGCACAAGGTCGGCGTCATCGAGATTCCGACGTTCTATATCGACTTCAAGGCACTGCAGGCAGGCGATCCTGAGTACAAGAGCACGACGCGCGACGTACGCCGTCTGATCCAGGAGCTCAAGGAGGAAGGTGTCGAGGGCATCGTGGTGGACCTGCGCAACAACGGCGGTGGCTCCCTGCAGGAAGCCAGCGCGCTCACGGGACTGTTCATCAAGGCAGGACCGACGGTTCAGGTTCGCAGCGCCAGCGGCCGCGTCGACCTGTTCAATGACGAAGGCGGCGACGTGGCCTGGGACGGTCCTCTCGCGGTCCTCGTCAATCGCCTGTCCGCCTCTGCATCGGAGATTTTCGCCGGGGCGATCCAGGACTATCAGCGCGGGCTCGTACTCGGCGGCCAGACCTTCGGCAAGGGCACCGTGCAGACCCTGATCCCGCTCAATCGCGGGCAGCTCAAGCTCACTCAGGCCAAGTTCTATCGGGTTTCCGGCCAGAGCACGCAGCACCAGGGCATCATTCCCGACATCGAGTTCCCTGAGCTTTTCGATCAGAAGAAGATCGGCGAGAGCACCCTGTCGGATGCTCTGCCCTGGGATGTGATCCGTCCCACCCGCTTCCGCAGAGAGCAGAGCCTCGCGCCCGTGATCAGCATGCTGGAGACCCGGCATCAGTCCCGGATCGAGCAGGACCCTGAGTTCGCCTATCTCAATGAACTGGTCCGTCGCAATCGCGAGCAGGCGGCCCGCACCACCCTCTCCCTGAACGAGGCGCAGCGGCGCCAGGAGAAGGCAGAGGAGGAAGCATGGCGAGTGGATCTGGAGAACCGCCGCCGGCTCGCCAGCGGCAAGCAGCCCATCGAAGACATGGAGCAGTTGCGGAAGTTGAGTGCGGCGGGAGAAGCCTCGGGTACGCCTCCGGGAGGCCCCCCTCCTCTGACCGCCCTCGATGAGGATGGCGTGCCTGCAGATGACGAGGAAGCCGGGGACGAAAGCGGACAGATCGCCTCTCGCGACGAAGAGGAAATCGACGGCTTGCTGCAGGAAACCGGGAAGATCCTGATCGACTTCGTCACCCTGCGGCAAAGTGTCGCCGAGTTGGACGACGCCTCGGTCAGCCGCGGCAACTGATCCCCGCTCCGGACGACGCGAGGGGAGCGTGTCGTCCGGAGTCCACCCCGACCCCACCGTACCTGCGCTTCGGCCAACGCTCGAACTCAGCGTCGTAGCGGGCGTTCAGGGCCGCGCTGGGGGCGCCAGATACGTAGTCCACAAGGAGGGAAGCCATGCACCCCGGAATCCACGCCGCCAGCCATCCCGACAAGCCCGCTCTGATCATGGCCCGTACCGGCCAGAGCATCAGTTACTCCGAACTCGAGGCGACGTCCAACCGCGGTGCGCATCTGTTTCGCAGCCTCGGGCTGAAGGCCGGCGACCACATCGCGTTCATGCTCGAGAACCATCCCGGTTTCCTGCCGTTGTGCTGGGCAGCCCATCGGGCAGGCCTGTATTACACCGCCATCAGCTATCGCCTGCAGGAGGATGAGGTCGCCTACATCCTCGAGGATTGCGAGGCGCAGGTGTTCATCACCAGCAAGGCCCAGGCCGAGCTGTCCGGGCGCCTGCGTCCGAACATGGCATGCGTGAAGCACTGCTACATGCTCGACGGCACCATCGACGGCTTCGAGTCATGGGAAGAAGCCATCGCTTCCCAGCCGACCACGCCCATCAGTGACGAGACTGAAGGTGCGGACATGCTCTATTCGTCAGGCACCACCGGGCGACCCAAGGGCATCAAGGTGCCGCTCTCCGGCGAACCGCTGGGATCCGCAGCGGCCCTGCTCGCGCTGGTGCAGGGGCTCTACCAGATGGATGAGAACGTCCGTTACCTGTCCCCCGCGCCGCTCTACCACTCGGCCCCGCTGCGCTACAACATGGCCGTCACCCGCCTCGGCGGCACCTCCGTCATCATGGAACGCTTCGATCCGGAGGACGCCCTGAAGCTGATCGAGGCGCACCGCCTGACCCACGCCCAGTTCGTACCCACCATGTTCGTACGGATGCTGAAACTCCCCGAGGAGGTGCGCAGCCGCTATGACGTTTCCTCGCTGAAAGTGGCGATCCACGCGGCTGCACCGTGCCCGGTGCAGGTCAAACAGGCGATGATGGATTGGTGGGGACCGGTGATCCACGAGTACTACGCTGGAACGGAAGGGAATGGTTTCTGCGCTGTGGGTCCCGAAGAGTGGCTTGCCCATCCGGGCACGGTTGGCCGCGCCCTGCTGGGCCAGATCCACATCTGTGACGACGACGGCGTAGAACTGCCCACCGGCCAGGTCGGTACGGTGTACTTCGGCGGCGGCAACGATTTCGAGTACCACAACGATCCAGGGAAGACCGAGGATTCCCGCCATCCCAAGGAGAAGGGCTGGTCCACCCTGGGTGACATGGGCTACGTCGACGAGGAAGGCTTCCTCTACCTCACCGACCGCAAGACCTTCATGATCATTTCAGGCGGCGTGAATATCTACCCGCAGGAAGTGGAGAACCTCCTCGTCACCCACCCGCGGGTCGCGGACGTGGCCGTGTTCGGCGTCCCCAACGAGGAGTTCGGAGAGGAGGTGAAGGCCGTCGTCCAGCCTGTCGACTGGGCCGACGCCGGCGATGAACTCGGCGCCGAGCTCATCGACTTCTGCCGCGAGCATCTCTCCCACATCAAGTGCCCGCGCAGCGTGGATTTCGAACGCGAACTGCCCCGCCACCCCACCGGCAAGCTCTATAAGCGTCTGCTGCGGGACCGCTACTGGGAAGGCCACGGACCGTCACGCATCCTCTGACGCCGTCCACCTCCTGCAGGACACCGCGGCGTGCTGAGCCCGCGGTGTCCCTGGCTCAGTCCGGCAACCGGAATGCCAGTGAGCGTTCGCGGATGGTATCGAGCAACGCGGCCTCGAAGGCATCCAACGACAGCGACACCTGCTCGCGCACACCATAGCGGCGCAGCGTCACCGTGCGTTCGGCCACCTCACGCTCGCCGACCACCAGCAGATTGGGAATCTTTCGCGTCGTGCCCTCGCGGATCTTGCGCGAAACGGTCTCGCCCTCGTCACCGAGTTCCGCACGCACCATGTGCCGACGCAGACGCTCCACGACCTCGCGGCCGTAGTCGCCGAAGCGATCCGCCACGGTTATGACCTGCACCTGCACCGGTGCCAGCCAGGTCGGGAACGCACCGCCGAAGTGTTCGATCAGGAACGCCACCATGCGTTCATGGGTCGAAAACGGCGCCCGGTGAATCACCCACGGCATGTGCATGGCGCCATCGGAACCCTTGTACTCCAGTTCCAGACGCTTCGGCTGAGCGAAGTCGAGCTGGGCCGTGGACACGGTCTCCTCACGACCAGTCACAGTCCGGAACTGGAAGTCGAGCTTGGGACCGTAAAAGGCCGCCTCGCCAGGGCCATCCGTGTAGGGAATCTCCAGCTCCTCCAGCAGCTCCTGCAGAATCCGCTCCGCGGAGGCCCACGCCTTCGGATCGTCGATGTACTTTTCCTTGCCCTTGGGATCGTCCGGATCCCAGCGCGAGAGACGGATCGAGTAGTCCTCGATACCCAGCAGCGCGTAGGCCTCACGGTACATCTCGAGCACCGCCTTGAATTCGTCCTTGATCTGGTCCTCGGTGCAATAGATGTGGGCATCGTTCATGCACATGCCACGCACCCGCACGAGCCCGCTGACGCCGCCGGAATCCTCCCAGCGGTGGACGTGGCCATACTCCGCGAGACGCAGCGGCAGATCCCGATAGCTGCGCGGCCGGGAGGCGTAGACCCGGTGGTGGTGCGGGCAGTTCATGGGCCGCAGAACGTAACGCTCCTTGATCCGCTCCGCGCCCTCCTCGACACCTTCGGAACGATCCTCCACCTCCATCACGGGAAACATCGCCTCCTCGTAGTACGGCAGGTGTCCGCTCTGCCAGTACAGCTCCACCTTCGCGAGTTGCGGCGTCGAAACCCGCTGGTAGCCGTAGCGGAACTCGAGTTCCTTGGCGAGCTTTTCGATTTCATCCCGGATCACAGTGCCATGAGGCAGCCACAGGGGCAGACCGCGGCCGATCACGTTGTCGATGTGATAGAGATCGAGTTCCCGGCCGAGCTTCTTGTGGTCCCGGGCCA
This sequence comes from Pseudomonadales bacterium, assembly GCA_007122315.1. Lineage (GTDB taxonomy): Bacteria > Pseudomonadota > Gammaproteobacteria > Pseudomonadales > Azotimanducaceae > SLTB01. Next base: position 22,141 of record SKUB01000123.1, read on the forward strand.
GCGCGTCCTCGTAGGCGGCGACGTGGGCTTCGAGTTCTTCCGCCGTGCGGAACGCCCAGGCATAGATTCGGGTCATCATCACGTTGTCGGAATCTCCCCGCCAATAGGCGCCCGCCAGACTGCGCAACTTGAAGGCGTCGCGGGGAATCTCCTTGGTGGTGTGCACGTGGGGCCCTTCGCACATGTCCAGGAACGGGCCGTTGCGATAGAACGTAAGGACGTCGAGGCCGTGCTTCGAGAACAACTCCTCGGCATACTCGCGCTTGTAGGGCTCGCCCATCTCCTCCAGGCGCGCCATGGCGGCATCGTAGGGGAGATCCTCGCGATCGAAGCGCTGTCCCTTCTTGATGATCTTCTTCATGCGCCGTTCGAGCTCCGGAAAATCCTCCTCCGTCAGGGGCTCGCTCAGGATGAAGTCGTAGTAGAAACCGTCCCGGATGGGAGGTCCGAAACCCAGGGTCGAACTTGGCCGCAGTTCCAGAACGGCCTGGGCCAGCACGTGGGCAAGGCTGTGACGGACCCGATACAGTTCGTCTTCGGCTGCGTCAGCCGCCAGTTCGCCGCTGTGTTCGAATTGCGCCATCTTCACTGTCCTCGAAAACAAGAAACCCCGGTCGGCGATGCCTTCCGGGGTTTCTCGAAAGAGGCACCGCGCGGTCGCCTCCGATGGAGGCTCTGAACTGGGTTCGGCACAGACCCGCAGAGCTGTGGCGAACCCAGTTCAGAGCCTCCCAAGGCAACCTACATCAGTGCGTCGTCGTCTGTCCGCAGCTGCAATTCATGGAGGCTCCGCGCTACCATGCCTACGATGAGGTCGCCATGATAATTGCCCGTGCCGAGAATGCCAATGAGGGACCCCGGCGTGTCCGGAGGTCGACGGCTCGCTTCGGCCTGCTCCACCTGCTGACCGGACTCGCGCTGCTGCTCTCGCTTGGTGTGGCGGCCGATGGCCCCACCCTCACCGGTTCGGCCGCCTGCGCGCAAGCCGCTGCCGGCGAGGATCCGGCGGAGGTCCGCCTTGCCTGCCAGCCCGGGCGCGAACGCGGCAATCTGGTGGACGGTTACAACCTGGCATTGGGGCTCCGATTGCAGGACCCTGAGGCGTCCCTCGGCCACCTGCGCTGGGCCGCCGACGGTGGCCTTCCTGAAGCCGCACACGTCTATGGCAACCTGCTGCTCGACGAGGGCGAGCCTGAGCGCGGACTCGCCCAGCTCGCAGCCGCAGCTCAGGCCGGCCTCGTTGCCGCCCAGTATGACTACGCCACCGCACTGCTGGAGACCCGCGGCCCTGATCAGCGTGACACCATCCTCTACTGGTATGCGCAGGCCGCTGCCAACGGCGATCAGTCTGCGCGCTACAACCTGGGGGTCCTCCACCTCGAAGGCCATCTCGGCTCCCGGGACCCGATCCTGGCCTGGGCATGGTTTTCCAGTCTCGATGCGCTCGAAGGTCACCCCCAGGTCTATCGCCTCGTCAACCGGCTGGCGCGGGAGATGTCCAGCCAGGAACGCCGACGCGCCGAGGATCTGCGCGACACACTCAAACGCGATCCCATGGCGTTCTTCGAGTAGCGCCGGACTCATGTCTACACGGGCTTGACCGATCCCCTACGGATCGCACCGAGGTGCAGCCATGACCCTGACCCAACTCCGCCGAAATCTCGCATCCGGCCAGGCGCCCGAAGCCGAGGTCATCTCCGTCGAAGGCATGATCTATCTGGTCAGAATCGACGCCGAGCACATGCTCACCGCGAGCGAGGAAGACAGCGCACCGCTGCGTTTCCCGAGCGCCTATGCGGCCGGACGCGCATTGCAGCAGGCAGGACTCGGTGTCGCCTGGCTGGTGCACCATTCGCCCTACGACGAGATGGTGGGTCGGGCTGATGAAGGTCTGCCGCAGCCTAAGCCGCTGCGGACCCGGATGGCCATCGCGGAGCTTTGATTCGTGCCCGTGTGCCCCCACCTTGGATGAATCGCAGCTGGGAGCCACGTTCATGATGGACATCGACCACGACGCCCACGGCTCGGAGTCGACGGAGGGACGTCAGGTGATCGTCCCCGGCGAGGCCCTGCCGGGCACCATCCACCTGATTCCCCACGAATTCAGGCCGTTCTTCCCCGGGCAGGCGATTCCGCTGGTGCTGAACGCGGAACTCTGGCTACCGACCCTCAAGGCGGTCCGTGACCGGGGTGATTCCGTCATCGGGGTGGTGGCGACCCGGGAACGGCTGCGCGACAAGCCGAAGGCCTCCGATCTGTTCGAGATGGGCACCGTCTGCCGCGTGCACCGGGTGCATCAGCAGGAGGAGCAGATACAAATCCTGCTCGAGGGCATTCAACGCTTCAGCATCCGCGGCTGGGTGCATGAGGAGATGCCACTGCTCGCGCAGGTGCGCTACCACCGCGAGCAGCAGCGCAGCGACACCGACGAGATCAAGGCCTACGCCGTCGCGATCATCAACACGATCAAGGAGCTGATTCCGTTGAATCCGCTCTACGGCGAGGAACTCAAGGTCTTTCTCGGCCGCTCCAATCCGAACGAGCCTTCGGTTCTCGCTGATTTCGCGGCCAGCCTCACGTCCGCCTCCCGCGACCAACTCCAGGATGTGCTGGAAACGCTGCCGTTGCTGCCGCGTCTGGAAAAGGCGTTGGCACTGCTCAATCGCGAGGTACAGATCGCTTCCGCCCAGATGGAGATCCGCCAGCACGTCGAGGGCGAAATGCAGGCGCACCAGCGCCAGGCCTTTCTGCGGGAACAGCTCAAGTTCATCCAGCGGGAGCTCGGCATCACCAAGGACGACCGCACCGCCGAGGTGGACGAGCTGCGGGGACGACTCGAGCACAAGACCGTTCCGGACAAAGTCGAAAAGCGACTCGAAGACGAGTTCCACAAGCTGTCTCTGCTGGAAACCGGCTCTCCGGAGTTCGGCGTCACCCGCAATTATCTGGATTGGCTGACGGACCTCCCATGGGGCATCGACAGCGAAGACAGCAAGGATCTCGAGGAGGCATCGGCCATCCTCGATGCCAGCCATGATGGGCTGTCGGACGTGAAGGACCGCATTCTCGAGTTCCTCGGCGTCGGGATCATGAAGGGCACGGTGTCCGGCTCCATCCTCCTCTTTGTCGGCCCACCGGGCGTTGGCAAGACCTCACTCGGCCGATCCATCGCGGACGCCATGGGGCGGTCGTTCTACCGATTTTCCGTCGGCGGCATGCGCGACGAAGCGGAGATCAAGGGGCACCGCCGGACCTACATCGGTGCCATGCCCGGCAAGCTGATTCGCGCCCTGCGCGATGCAGGCACCCAGAACCCCGTGATCATGCTCGACGAGGTGGACAAGATCGGCTCCAGTTTCCAGGGCGATCCCGCCTCCGCGCTGCTCGAGGTGCTCGACCCGGAGCAGAATCAGGCCTTCCACGATCACTATCTGGACGTGGACGTGGATCTGTCCAAGGTGCTGTTCATCTGCACGGCCAATCAGCTCGACACCATCCCTCCGGCGCTGCTCGATCGCATGGACATCATCCGACTCTCGGGCTATCTGGCCGAGGAAAAGCTCGCCATCGCCCGCAATCACCTGCTGCCGCGACAGCTGCAACGGGCGGGACTGGCCCGTTCCAAACTCAGTGTGCACAAGGCTGCTCTGAAGCGGATCATCGACGGTTATGCCCGCGACGCCGGCGTCCGTCGCCTCGACAAGGCCCTCGGCAACATCGTTCGCAAGGCGGTGATGCAGTTATTGCGTGGAGAAAAGGGACCGATCAAGGTCCGCGCCCGGGACGTCGACTCCTACCTCGGCCTGCCGCTGCATCCTCCCGAGGCGCGACAGCATGGAGTCGGCGTGGTCACAGGCCTCGCCTGGACGGCACAGGGAGGTGCGTCCCTGCCCGTGGAAGCCAGCCGCGTCCATGCCAGCGGCCGAGGCCTCAAGCTCACCGGCCAGCTTGGCGAGGTCATGCGCGAGTCCGCCGACATCGCCTGGGACTACGTGCAGGCCCATGCCGCGGAGTTCGACATCGATCCCGAATACTTCGCCAGTGCCCAGATTCACCTCCACGTTCCAGCGGGCGCGACACCCAAGGATGGCCCGAGTGCGGGGATCACCATCGCCACGGCGCTGATCTCGCTTGCACGGAGCCGCGCGCCCCGGCGCAATCTGGCCATGACCGGTGAGCTGACGCTGACCGGTCAGGTGTATCCGGTGGGCGGGATTCGCGAAAAGCTCATCGCCGCACGCAGACAGGGCGTGAAGCAGGTCCTGCTCCCGGAGGCGAACCGACGCGACGTGGAGGACATTCCGAGTCACATCCGCAAGGGGCTCGAGATCCACTATGCGCGGACCTGCCACGATGTGATCGAGATGGCCTTCCCAAAGACGGGCTGAGAACGCACCATCTTGACGCGAGCGGGGCGTTGCATGCCCCAGGCGCGGGCGCCGGGGCAGGCCTCAGGGCACAGATGGGTCCCGAGTGTCCGACGCGCGGGCCATGGCAGCCTGCTTCGCCGGGCCGGTGGCGCGGGTCCCGCCGGGCGACGCGGTGGCTTCGATCTTGCTAACTGCGTAGCTCACTGTGCGCCATTGTGATCGATCATCGCACCAGCGAGGTGCCATGCCCTCCCGTCTGACCCGGATCATGCGTGATCCGCTGTTCGTGTTCTGCCTGCTCGGTGCCGGCTGCTTCCTGCTGTTCACCCTCATTACGGACGAGCGTGAGGTGATCGTCCTCAGCGACACCCTGCGCGCGAACCTTGCTGACGATTTCACGTTGCTGCACGGGCGACCGCCCAGTTCCGCAGACCTCGAGGAGCTCAGCGACCGCTATGTCGCTGATGAGATCCTGTTTCGGGAAGCGTTGGCGCGGGGACTGCACCTCAACGATGCCCGAATGCGCATGATGCTGATCGAGAAGATGCGCTTCCTGCTGGCCGACGAACCTGACGAGCCCACCGACGAAGCACTCGTGGCGTACTACGCCGACAACCTCGACCGCTACACCAGCGAACCCCGTTACACGTTGCGGAACATCTTCTTCCGCCAGCGCCCTGAAGAACATGAGGCGATCCTCGAGGCCCTGCGGGAGGGGGCCGAAATCCGCGGCGATCCCGGTTTCTGGCTCGGCGAAGAGATCATCGATTATCACGCCAGCGTGCTGGTCAATGTTCTCGGGCCCGAAGCCCTGGCCAAACTGGAGGCGATGCAGCCCGGCGAATGGCGCGGTCCGATCGCCTCGCCACGGGGCTACCACTTCCTGCGTCTCGACGGGACGGTGCCACGCAGGCCGCTGCGCTTCGCCGACATCAGCGCCCAGGTGCGTGAGGATTGGTCCAATGCCCAGCGCAACGCCAGCATCGCGCGGCGCCTCGACAGATTGCGGGACGATTATGCGATCCGTGAGCGCTGACTGCCGGCGCGGCATCGTCGCGTTGCTGCTGCTCGCAGTCGCCCTGCCGGTTGCTGCGCACGAACTCAGCCTTGCCCGCTTCGAACTCGGCCGCGACGGCCAGACCGAGGGGCCCGGCCGCCACTATAGGCTGCTGGTGCTGCTGCCCGATGCTGCCCGCAGCGTCGGGCCCGAACGCCTGATCTGGCCCGATGACTGCACCGTGTCCGAACGCGGGGAACGCGTCCACGGCGGCCGGATACGGATCGAATTTGCCTTCACCTGCGCTCGAGATCTCGATCCCGAGGCCACCCTGCAGACTCCGTGGGGCCAGGATGGCGCGGTGCTGACCAGCCACCTGACGCCCAGCGAGGAGCCGCTGACCCGCGTCCTGGCCGGCCGACGCAGTGGAGTGGAACTGCCCATCGGCGCGGTGGAGCTCCGGCCCCGCCCCTTGGCCGACGTGGCTGCTGACTACATGGCGCTGGGCATGTTCCACATCCTCGAAGGCTGGGACCACCTCGCATTCGTACTTTGTCTGTGCCTGCTGGTGGGCGGACGCGCGCTGCTGATTCTGGTGACCGCGTTCACGGTGGGCCACTCAGCGTCCCTGGCTGTGGCGTATCTGGGTTATCTGAACGTACCCATGCGTCCCGTCGAGGCCGTGATCGCGCTGTCCGTGGCGTTCATGGCCAGGGAAGCAGTGCTGCAACCATCCGGCCAGCGCCCGACGACCTGGAACGGTCTGCGCTATCCCGCCATCGTCACCGGCTTCGGTCTGCTCCATGGGTTGGGCTTCGCGAGCGAACTCGAAGGGCTGGGGGTCTCTTCAGGCGAGCGCATCATGGGGCTGGTCACGTTCAACCTCGGGGTCGAGATCGGACAACTCCTGTTCGTCGCGCTGACTCTGTTTCTGCTCGTGGGCGCCCGATTGCTGGCCTGGGAACGCCAGGCGCGCTTGGGTGCCCTGGCCGGCGCCGGAACGCTGGGCATGTATTGGTTCACGGAACGGATTTTCGAACTCGTGGTTGGCTGATCTGCTATTCTCGCGGCCCTTTTCGCCGTTCGAACGGGATCGCGTTGAACTAAATGCGGGCCCTATCACTCCAAATCTGCGGCATGCATTCCCAACGACTCCTCCTCACCCTGGCTCTGCTTGCTGCCATCCCAGCTCTCGCCACCCCGGTGCCCCGGATCGAAGGCCTGGGCAGCGACCTGATCCGTCAGGTCACAACGCGGGCTCCGGCAGAAGGCATCCGCTGCGACAGCCCGCGCTGGGTTGTACGCACCTGGGCGCGTGATCTCGAAAACGAGATCCGTCGCGCGCTGAGAGCGCGCAGCTATTACGGCCCGGAACTGAACGTCACCCTCGGCCGGGACGAGGACTGCTGGCAGGTGCACATCGTGGTGGAACGCGGCGAGCAGACCCTGCTGCGCGGATTTCAGCTCGAAATCCTGGGCGAGGCAGAAGACGACCCTGCCTTCGCGGCGCTCGCGGAGAACCTGTCCCCACGCATCGGGCGTCCTTTCCGCGAGGATGCCTACGAAGCACTCAAGCGTGGTCTGCGCCGGGTGGCATTGGAGCGGGGTTACTTCGACAGCCGCTTCACCACCTCCCGCGTCGACGTGTATCCGGAGGAGTTGGCAGCGGACGTGACGCTGACATTCGCCACCGGCGTCCGCTACCACTTCGGCGAAACCCGCATCGACGTCGATCCGGACATGCTCAGCGATTCCATGCTGGATCGCTTCCGGCTTTGGGAGCCGGGCACGCCTTACACCACCGCAGACATCGAACGCCTGCGGCGAAGGCTGCTCCAGGCCGGCTACTTCGAAAGCGTCGAGGTCAATCCGCAACTCGAGGTGCGCGCCGACGGCATCGTCGACGTGGATGTGGGTCTCGGCTTGCGCCCGCGGCATGAAGTCAGCGGCGGCGTCGGCTTCGTCACCGACTTCGGGCCCCGCATCAAGAGCAGCTATGAGAACCGCTACCTCAATCGCCGCGGCCACCAGGGCGGCGTGCGCGTCAATCTCTCGCCGGTACTGCAGGAACTCAGCTCCGACTACCGCATGCCCTTGCGCGGCGATGATGCCTGGCTGGTGGTGGATGCCACGGTCAACAGAGAGGACACCGACACCGCAGAGAGCATCGCTCAAGCCATCGGGGTACGACGTATTCGCGGCGGTCCCTGGGGCACCCGCCTGACGGAGTCTCTCAATCTGCAGCGGGAGGATTTCGACGTTGCCAGCGACGACGATGTCGCCATCCTGCTGATGCCAGGTTTGGCTCTCAGCAAGACCAGGCAAATCCAGACCCGGCCACTGGAGATCGGTTGGCGACTCGATGGTCAGATACGTGGCGCGGCGTCGCCGCTGTCCAGCACCACTTTTCTCCAGCTGTACGGGCGTGCTTCCATCGCGCTGCCACTGGGCGATCGCGCCCGGTTCCTTGGCCGACTCGAAGTGGGGGCCACGGCCGCCAAGTCCCTGTCTGAACTGCCCACGTCCGTGCGCTATTTCGCCGGCGGCGACCGCTCCATCCGCGGCTACAAGCTGGACGCACTCGGCCCCACCGATGACCAGGGCGAAATCAGCGGTGGGCGTCATCTTGCAGTCGCAGGCGTCGAGTTCGAGCGGATGGTGGCGGACAACTGGTCCGTGGCGGTGTTTGCGGATAGCGGCGGAGCATTCAACACGTTCTCCGACGCCTACTCATCCGGTATCGGCCTGGGCGTTCGCTGGCTGTCACCGGTGGGGCCCATCCGCATTGACCTGGCACATCCCTTGGACGACAGCGGCACCAGCGTACGACTCCACATCGGCGTGGGGAGTACCTTCCAATGAGCCGCTTTCTGCTCTGGACGAGCCTGTTCCTGGGCGCCCTGGTCATCGCCATCGGCGTGGCGGTGCAGACAGACTGGCTGCGGGACCGGGTTCTGACCGAGGTCCTGGACGCCGCCTCGGAGTCCTGGAGCGTCGAGCGCATCGATGGCCGGCTGCTGACCGACCTGACCATCGAAGGGCTGGAACTCGAAGTCGCGGACGTCACCATTCGAATCGGCCGGCTCAACGTGCGCCCGGCGCTGGAACGGATTCTCTTCGGTCAGGTGGGGCTGCGCACGCTGCTGGTCGAAGATCTGGACGTCCGGCTGCCCGCCGAAATGCCGGAGGGAGACCCGGATGCGGAAGCAGCCGAGATCCGCCTCCCGCTTTCGATCGCGTTGGACAGCGTGGTTCTGCGACGTTTCCGGCTCATCCAGGAGGACAACGTCCTGGTGGAGAATCTGGGACTGAGCCTGCGTCTGCGCGGCCTCGGCCAGAACCTGGACCTGGACCGGATACGTCTGCAATGGCCGGATCAGGGACTCATGATCGTGGGCGATGCGCGAGTCAGCCTTGCCGGCCACAACGCATTCACCGCCCTGCTGGACATCACCCGCGAGGACCCGGACGACGCCCTGCCCAAGGTGGAGTCACGGGTTCTGCTGGCGGGTGATCGTCAGCAGGTACGTGGTCAGGCCCGGTTGGCCGGACGTATCGCCGGCAACGTCGTGATGGAATGGAATCTGAATACCGAGCAGGGCCTGGTGCGGGCGGACATTCGCCGTCTGGAGTGGGATGCGCTGCCTCCGGAATGGGCACTGTACCGGCTCGATCTGGAGGCATCGGGGGGACCGAGCGATCTCGAATGGCGCCTCGCCCTGGACGCAGGCTGGGAGGATCTCAGACCACGCCTGCGCGCCGATGGCCATCTGCGTGAGGATCGCGTCGAACTGCGTCAGGCCCACCTTGCGCTTAAGGACAACGAGCTGACGCTTTCAGGGACCATGGACCTTGCGGAGCCGTTCGCATTCGCCGCAGAACTCGAGGGGCAGGATCTGGATCTGTCGCCGTGGCTGCCGGAGTTCCCAACCCGTCTCGATGTGGCAACGGCAGTCGACGGGCTCATTGGCGCCACCGCCTCGGAGCGCAGGATCGAAGTGCGGCGCCTGGCGGTGGACGGCACCTGGGGCGACGCGCCGGCACGCGTGCGCAGCGTCGCTTCGGTGTCCTGGCCCGATGAAGTCCTCAACGTCGGCCTCGAGCACCTCGAACTCGAAGTCGGCGATAACCGCATCGATGGCCATGGTCAGGTCCGCGAGATCATCGACATCGACCTGACGGCAGCCCTTCAGGACATCGGCCAGCTTTGGCCTGGACTGAGCGGAGCCGTTCGCGGGACCGTCCGCGCCCGCGGCACACCCGAGGTCCCCGATCTGGAACTGAATCTGGCGGCCAGCGGGGTCAGCCAGGGCGACATCGCCGCCAGCGAGATCACGGTCGCAGGGCGCCTGAGCCTTGATCCGGACCAGCGCACCGCACTCAGCTTGCGGGCGAGGGAGATTCGCAGCGGTGACCAGATGGCGCACGTGACAGCGGACGTCAGCGGCATCTGGCCGGCGCTCGAGAGCGCCATCACGCTCGACGTGCCGTCTGCGCAATTGATTGCCGATCTCGTGGTCAAGGGCAATGTCATCGACCTGGATCCACTGCGCCTCACGGCCTTGAACATCCAGCAACCGCAGGCCGGAACCTGGCAGCTCGAGTCACCGCTGGAACTGAGCCGGGGCGTCGAGGGCGAAGCCCTGCTGACGTGGTCTGCCACCTGCCTGACCGGACCGAGGTCGGTCGCCGACCTCCCCTCCCGGCTATGCCTGGCCGCGGGACGCATGCTCGACACCGGCCCGATACTCGACGCTACCCTGAGCGACGTGGATCTCGCGCAATTCGCACAGTTCCTGCCCGAGTGGGTCGAGGCGCACGGCGCCATCGGGGCCCAGGCACGCGTCAGGGGCCAGAGTCTTTCGGCGGAAATCACAGGCCCCGGGATCGCGATCCGGGTCAAGGACCCGCAGGATCTGGACGAGATTTTCAGCGACGACATCGAGGTCCTGCGCATCGCCATCAGTCGGGACGGGGCCGACATCCGTGCCGAGTTGGAGGCCCTCGCCACCCTGGCGGGCCGGGTCGCCATGGAGGCGTACCTGCAGCTGGACCCGGATGCGCCCGCAGCCGACCCCAGATCCTCCATCGATACCGCACCCCTGGCCCTGACCCTGGATCTGGACGTCGCGGACCTCAGTCCGTTCGCGGTCCTGCTCCCGGGCGTATCCGAGGTGGGGGGAACGCTGTCGGGACGCCTGCACGCCGAGGGCCCGGCGGGCGCCCCCAGGCTGTTGGGACGTATCGACCTGCTCGGGCAGGCAGAAGTGCCCGCTCTGGCACTGGACCTGAACCCGGTCACGATCACCCTGAGCGCAACTCCAGGCGAAGCAGCCCTGCTCACCGGCCGCCTCCATGCCGGCAGCCAGGTCATTGAACTCGATGCCAGCGCCGACTGGAATCTGGTGGATGGCATGGTTGCATCGGGACGGCTGTCCGGAGATGCCATCCCCATTGCCGCGCAGCCTGATCTCAACCTGACCGTGAGCCCTGATTTCCGCTTCGCGCTGGACCGCGACAGCATCCGCCTCGAGGGCAGCGCCACAGTTCCGGAGGCCCGCGCACGGATCCGCGAGCTGCCCCAAGGCGGTGGCGATACCCTCTCCCAGGACGTGGTGATTCACCGATCCGCCGACGATGCGACACGCGAACTCCGCAGGGATCTGTATCTGGACGTGACGCTGATCCTCGGCGACAGCGTCCAGCTCACCGCCGCCGGTCTGGAGACACGCCTGACCGGGCGCCTGCGGATGACGGAGAGTCCAGGCGTGCCACTTGCGGCCCGCGGCCGACTCGAGAGCCGGGAGGGCGTATTCACCATCTACGGGCAGACCCTCGAGCTCCGCACCGGCCGCCTGAATTTCGAGGGTCCGTTGGACAATCCCGCGGTGGACGTGGTTGCAGTCCGGCCCATCAACGGTGCCGAGGCCGGCGTCAGGGTCAGTGGCTTCCTCGACAGCCTCGAGACACAGCTGTTCGCGAATCCGGCCCAGACCGAAGTGGACACGCTGACGATGCTGATCACCGGGCGCATGCCGGGTGAGGCCAGTTCCACGGACATGGCCAATGTGAGTGATGCCGCCCTCGCCTTCGGCATCGGCCGCGCCGTTCCTGTGGTCGGCCAGATGGTCAACCGCCTGGGCATTGACGAGCTTGCGGTGGACAGCCCCATGGACGAGGACGCCGGCGCCATCATCGTCGGCACGCAACTCACGGATGACATCTACGTCCGCTACACCTATGGTCTGCACTCGCGCCTTGGCGGCCTGCAGATCGAGTATCGGGTGACCAACTGGCTCTCGATCCAGACGGAGACTGGCACCACCCAGGCAATCGACCTCATCTTCCGCCGGGAATTCCGCTGAATCTGCCCGGAAGTCAAAACGAGTACTGATGCGCCGTCTGCTCCTGCCCATTGCTGCGCTGCTCATCTCCGATGCCCTCCTGCTGACGGGGCACGGCCTGCAGCTGACGCTACTGCCCTTGCGCGGGGCTATCGAGGGCTTCACCGACGCCCAGATCGGCCTCACCGGCTCTGCCTACTTTCTCGGTTTCGTCGCCGGGTGCCTGCTCACGCCCCACGTCGTCCGACGCGCGGGCCATATCCGCAGCTTCGCCGTACTCACCAGCGGTTTCTCCGCCCTGGTGCTCATGTTCGATCTGCTGCCGAGCTTCTGGTTCTGGGTCCTGCTGCGCTTCGTCTCGGGCGCCTGCATCTCCGGGCTCTACATGATCATCGAGAGCTGGCTGAACGAGCGCTCGACCCGCGAGACCCGGGGCACCGTGCTCTCGGTGTACACCATCATCAACCTGTCCATGATCGTGGTCGGACAGCAGCTGGTGAATCTGGCGGATCCGGAAGCCACCACCCTGTTCGCCGTCGCGGCGATTCTCCTGTCACTGGCCATCATCCCCGTCTCCATGACCACGGCCCTGGCACCTGCCCCCCTGAAGCGGGCCAAGGTGAATCCGCTCAAGGTCTGGCGCCTGTCCCGGGTGGGCATGGGTGGTTCTTTCGCCGCCGGTCTCGCCACCGGAGCCTTCTGGAGCCTCGGGCCGGTCTACGCCCGCGGGGTAGGTATGGATACCGCCCAGCTCACGTTCTTCATGAGTGCCGCGGTCCTCGGTGGAGCCGCCATGCAGTTTCCGCTGGGCCGGCTCTCGGACCACTTCGACCGCAGGCTGATCGTGATCGGCAGCGCGGTCTGCGGCGCAGGGTTCTCCATCGCCCTCGGCCTCATTCCAGCACTGACGGATGCATTGCGGATCGGTCTGGCGTTCTTCTGGGGCGGCACCACCATGACGCTCTACGCCATCTGTCTTGCCCACGCGAACGACCGCGCGAAACCTGAGGATTTCGTCATGGTGGGCACCAGCATCCTGCTGACCTTCGGCCTCGCATCCGCCATCGGAGCGCCGCTTGGATCGCTGGCCATGGCCTGGCTCGGCGCCGGCGGCCTGTTTCTGTTCGCGGGTCTGGTGCTGCTGCTGCTGGCGCTGGGGGTCATGCGCCGGCGGCGCACGCACTATCTGCCGGTGGTGGACGAGACGGTACCCTTCCAGGCCGTGAGCTTCACTTCACCCGCCGCCCTGGAGTTGGATCCGCGCATGGACGCCGAGGCGATTCCACAACCGGAAGAGCACGCAGAGACGGAGCCCGATCCCGTCGGCGAAGCGCCGGCTGATCCGCCGCGCTGACCGCCGCAGACGTCTCTTGCAAGCGGACCCCGAGCTGTCGCGGCGACCGTATCGACTTCGCGTTCAGTGCAGGTCGATGGCGAATTCCTGCAGCAATGCCAGGGGAATGAGCTCCAGCGCCCGCTCATGAGTCGCTGACAGCACGACCTTGGGGGCTGCACCGGACCGCCAGGCTTCGACCCAGCGCGCAGCGCAAAGACACCACTGATCCCCCTCCTTCAGACCGGGAAAAGCATACTCGGGCATCGGCGTCGAGAGATCGTTGCCCCTCGACTTGGAGAATTCGAGAAACGTGTCCGTGACCCGGCAACACACGACGTGGAGGCCGAGGTCCGTCGGATCGGTGTTGCAGCAACCGTCGCGAAAGTAACCGGTCACCGGATTCAGCGAGCAGGGCAGCAGATCCCCGCCCAGCACATTGCGGCCCTGGCGACCGCCACCTCCATCACCGATGTCGAGCATCTGTCGTCTCCTTGCAGGCCAGCCAGCGCAACGGCGCCGAGCTCAGCTCGCGGTCACGAGTCCACGACCGGGCGAGATGCGCATGTGGTTGAGGCTGCGATCCCCGCAGCGCATGCGCCAGGATAACAGTCGCCTTGCCTGCTCGGAGAGTGCCGCGGTGGCGGCCGGATCAGCACTGAGATCCACCGCTTCTCCCGGGTCCGCCTCGAGATCGAACAGCAGTGGCGGCAGGCCAGCGAAGTGCACGTACTTCCAGCGGCGCTCCCGCCGTACCGCGAGGTGGCACAGCTCCATGTCGAGCCCCAGAGCCTGCTCCGCCGCGCCGCTGATGGGATCCCGGAAGTCGTACTCCCAGTGCACCGCGTCACGCCAGTCCTCAGGTGTGTCGGCAGCATGCAGCCAGGGCAGCAGCGAACGACCGTCCGCCTGCCGCGGCAGCGGCGCGTCGATCCATTCCAGCAACGTCGGCAGGATGTCCACGTGCTCGCTGAAGTGCTCCACCAGGCGTCCGCGGGTACCGTCCGCCCGGACCTCGGGATCACGCACGAACATGGGCACGTGGTAGGACTGATCGAAGTAGCCTGTCTTGCCGAGCAGCCAGTGATCACCCATCTGCTCACCATGATCGGAGGTGAGAATGATGAGCGTGTCCTCCCAGCTGCCCTGCTCCTTCATGAACGCGAACAGGCGCCCGAGATTGTCGTCCACTTCGTTCATGAGGCCGTAGTAGCTCGCCTGCAGCAGACCGTGGCGCAGCGGATCGTCGTGTGCGGCGTTGCGTGGACCGGCCAGGTGCCAGGCCAGCCAGGGGTGCTGTGCGCCCTCCTCCGCCACGCTGACCGCACGCACGGGCGCAGGCAGGTCCGCCACGTCATAGCGCGTGTTGTAGGGTACCGGCGCGATCCAGGGTGGGTGGGGACGGATCAGGGACAGATGCGCCATCCAGCCCGGCGCCGAAGCGGGCATGGCCTTGCTCTGCCCATCGAGCCACTCCAGCAGCCGGTCCACCGTGAATCGGGTATCCGAGTGTTCCGCGGGGAAGCGCAGCGGTCGTGGTTGTCCCGCCGCTTGCCAGCGCGGATCCTCGTCCCGCATCAGAAACGTGAACTGGGCATCCTCGGGCAGATCCGCGTAGCCCAGCTCCGCCAACCAGTCCCGCCAGACGCTGCAGTCCGTCCCCATGGGCAGGATGTGATCCATCCCCGGGAGCGGCCCCTCGTCCGTGCGCATGTAGGGATGATCGGCAGCGAACTCCCGTGGATCACGGGCCGTGTGGGTATAGCCGAACAGCGCCGGCGCGTAGCCTGCATGCCGTGCTTCGATGGCCCAATTGGTAAAGCGGCGATCCAGCGGCGTGCCGTTGGTGCCGCTCCGGTGATTGGCCAGGTACATCCCGGTGTGGATGGACGCCCGGCTCGGACCGCAGGGCACGGCATTGCAGTAGTGGGCAGCGAACTGCACCGACTCCTCGGCGAGCGCATCGAGATGAGGAGTCTGCACCAGCGGATGACCGAGCCTGGACAGGCAATCGCCGCGCCACTGGTCGACAGTGATCAGCAACACATTGCGGCGATGCCCCATGACTTCTCTCCGCCAGCGATCCGCGCTTGCCTGCGCCGGATCGGATCAGGCCGCCCGGCTCACCAGATCGTTGAGTACGTAGGTCAGAATGCCACCGCTCTTGAAGTAAGCGATCTCGTTCTCCGTATCCAGCCGGCTGGTGACTTTCACGTCCTCTGATTTGCCGTCGTCGCGGGTGATTCGGATCTTCATGGTCTGGCCAGGATGGAGGCCGCCTTCAGCGGGCAGCACATCGATGGTCTCGGAGCCATCCAGCTTCAGGGACTCCCGGCTGTCGCCTTCGGCGAACTGCAACGGCAGCACGCCCATGCCGATCAGGTTGGAGCGGTGAATACGTTCGAAGCTCTCCGCGATGACCGCTTTCACGCCAAGCAGGTAGGTGCCCTTCGCCGCCCAGTCCCTGGAGGAACCCGTGCCGTACTCCTTGCCGGCGATCACGACGAGGGGCGTATGGTCTTCCTGGTACTTCATGGCCGCATCGTAGATGGCCATCTGTTCGCCACTCGGAACGTGCAACGTGAATCCCCCTTCCACCCCTGGAACCATCTCGTTGCGGATACGGGTGTTGGCGAAGGTTCCGCGCATCATCACCTCGTGGTTCCCACGCCGCGAGCCGTAGGAATTGAAATCATCGGGCTTGACGCCGTGCTCCTGCAGGTACCGGCCGGCCGGACTGTCCGCCTTGATCGCACCCGCGGGCGAAATGTGGTCGGTGGTCACGGAGTCGCCAAGCAGCGCCAGGATGCGCGCACCCGACACCGCCTCGGACTGATCGTCGGCGCCGATCGAAGAGAAGAACGGAGGCGACTTGATGTAAGTAGAGTCGTCCCACTCGTAGGTCTTCGAATCCGACACGTCGATGGCCTGCCAGATCGCATCGCCGGAGAACACGTCCGCGTACTGACTGCGGAACATCTCCGCATCCACCTTGGCAACGGCCTCCTTCACTTCTGCCGTGCTCGGCCAGATGTCCGAGAGGAACACGTCCTTGTCGTCCTTGTCCTTGCCCAGAGGCTCCCGGGTCAGGTCGATGCGGGTGGTGCCGGCGATGGCGAACGCGACCACCAGCGGCGGTGACGCCAGCCAGTTCGCACGCACCATCTGATGCACGCGGCCCTCGAAATTGCGATTGCCCGAGAGTACGGAACTGACCACCAACTTGTTCGCTTCGATGGCTTCCTCGATGGGCCCTGCGAGCGGCCCCGAGTTCCCGATGCACGTGGTGCAGCCATAGCCCACCAGATTGAAACCGAGACCGTCCAGGGATTCCTGCAGGCCGGACTTGCTGAGGTACTCGGTGACGACTTTCGATCCCGGGGCCAGCGACGTCTTCACCCAGGGCTTCACGGTCAGTCCGCGCGCCAGTGCTTTCTTGGCCACCAGGCCTGCGCCCAGCATCACGGCTGGATTGGACGTATTGGTGCAGGA
>SKUB01000394.1 GCA_007122315.1 Pseudomonadales bacterium
CCGATGGCGCGCTCGTGATCGCGTGTGCTTCCTACAACGGCACCCCGCCGGACAACGCCAGCCGCTTCGTCGCCTGGCTGCAGGATGCAGCGCAGGGTGCCGCCGACGGCGTGCGCTATGCGGTGCTCGGTTGCGGCAATCGCGATTGGGCAGCCACCTATCAGGCCACGCCGCGGTTGATCGACGAACACTTGGCGGCGCTCGGCGGTCAGCGCATCCGCGACCGCGGGGAGGCCGATGCGCGGGAAGACCAGGACAGCCAGTTCCGCGTCTGGTTCGATGGCCTGTGGCCCGATATCGGACGTGCGCTCGATCTCGCCGTGGACTTCAGCACGCCGCTGCACAGTGAACCGCTGTTCGAAGTGCAACGGGTCGAGCGGGTCGCCGTGCATCCGGTGGCGAGTCACACCGGTGCCGAACCCATGACCGTCACCGTGAACCGGGAACTGCAGCAGGTGGAGGCGTCCGGGCGCTCGACCCGTCACCTGGAGTTGCTGCTTCCGGAAGGAACCACCTATGCGCCCGGTGATCACCTCTGCGTGGTGCCGCGCAACCACGAACAGACAGTACGGCGAGCCATGAACCACTTCGGCTTCGATGATGCCGACCACGTGCGCATCACCGCCACCGGTGGGCGTCGCAGTCCGTTTCCGCGGGACTCTGCCGTCTCGGTGCGGCGCCTCGCCGAGGTGTACGGCGAGCTGCAGAACGTGGCCAGCCGCAAGGACGTGACCACCCTGGCGGCGCACACCCGCTGCCCGGATACCCGGGCGAAGCTCGAAGCGCTGGCGGCACCGGCTGGAGAGGGGCCGGATACCTACCGGACCGAAGTCTTCCTCAAGCGTCGCTCGGTGCTCGACCTTCTCGAACTGTTTCCCGCCGCGGAGCTGCCGTTCAACGTTTTCCTGGAAATGATTCCGTGGATGGCGCCGCGCTATTACTCCATCTCGTCCTCACCGCTGGCGCTGCCCGGGAGCTTGAGCATCACCGTCGGGGTGGTGGCCGGGCCGGCACGCTCCGGACTCGGTGATTACCACGGCGTCTGCTCGAGCTATCTGGCCGGGGTCCGGCCGGGCGATGAGGTGCACGCCGTGGTCCGGGAGAATCGCATCGGCTTCAAGCTGCCGGATCAGCCGACGACGCCGATGATCATGATCGGCCCGGGAACCGGACTCGCGCCGTTTCGCGGTTTCCTGCAGCAGCGGGCGGCACTGCGCGATCAGGGCGAGACCTTAGGCGAGGCGCTGCTGCTGTTCGGCTGCCGGCATCCCGAGCAGGACTTCCTCTACCGGGATGAGCTGGAAGCCGCGGCGGCGGACGGCCTGACGGATCTGCTGACCGCCTTCTCACGTGCGGACGGTCAGCGCGTCTACGTCCAGGATCTGCTGCGCCGCGAGCGCGACCGGGTATGGTCGTTACTGGAGGCCGGTGCCGTGGTTTACGTCTGCGGTGACGGCAGCCACATGGAACCGGACGTGAAGCGGTCCCTGGCGACGCTCTACGCCGAAGTCAACGACACCGACGCCGCCGCGGCGGACGCCTGGCTCGAAACCCTGCGCCAGGAAGGTCGCTACCGGCTGGATGTGTGGGCCACGGCCTGAGCCGGGCGTCACTTGGATAGCAGCGCGCAGCCTCAGCGGGTGCGGCTGACAAGCCGGATGTTGCCGTTGCTGGTCCGGATGCGGGAGGCTGCTCCGGGCCGGTCGAAGGCAAGTACGGCACGATTACGCTCCAGCGAGCGTAGCCGCATTCCGACATCCTCCGCATCGACCTGAACCCGCCCCCTGGATGTCGCGAGTTCCAGCTCGCCTGTGAGTGCCGAGCCGATCTCCAGCGTCACATTGCCGTTGGACGTGCGTACGTTCAACGGGCCCGTGGCCTCCCGATCAAGGCGTAGGTCGACGGACCCGTTGGAGCTGCGTAACGTCGCGGGCGTCATGATGTCATGCGCCCGGATGCGGCCGTTCGTCGTGGTGGCATCGATCTCACCGGTGACCGCCTCCAGGGTCAGGCGGCCATTGCTGCTGCGTGCGCTCACGGGTCCATCATGTCCTTCGATGCTCAGGGCCCCGTTGGAGGTGCGCAGGTCGGCGGGACCGGCGAGACCTGAGATGCTGATGCGGCCGTTGCTGGTGCTGACGCTGACGCCATGAACATCGGGAATCAGAATCTGGAAGCTCGCGGATTCGTTGCGGACGCGGCGGCCGTCTGCCCAGTCCACGCTGATCTCGAGCCGGCCATCGGCACTGCGTTCGGCCTGGATACCGCTGCGCGCCAGGCGGTCTGCGCTGCTGGCCCGGATTCGGGCTTCGATGAGCACGTCACGGCGATCGGCTGTCCGCACCTCGACGTTGCCGTTGGCAGCGCTCACCTGTAGCGCGCTGCCATTCACGTGCGGGATCGCGAGCTGCCGGTGGTCTTCCTGCAGTGGCAGCGCTGCACAGGCGGCAAGGAAGCAGGCGCAGAGTCCGGCGCCAAGCAGCCTCAGGGTGATGGTTGGACGCGTCAAATGCGGACTTCCTTAGTCGGTGGCCCGGCGAATCCTAGGCCGGTTGCCGTCCCGGCAGAACCGAAGCTGCGACGAAGCGACACGCTGCCACGTCCGGACGACCGCGTGACCGTTGCCCGCCGCGGACTGTCAGTCGTCGGCGAACGCGCCGTGGCGTCCCTTGCCCTCGGTGAAGGCGCTGGCGCCGCGCCGGGTCTCGCCGCTGTGGATGGTTTCGAGGCCAAGATGCACCTCATTGTGCACCGCATCCACCTCACTGAGATCCCACTGTTCGAGCACCGACAGGCGGTCGTTGCGCAGGCAAAGCTGGGGGAACGCTGCGATCTCGGCGGCCAGGGTCCTGGCGACGGCGAGCGCTTCGCCGCTGGCGGCCACGCGATTCGCGAGACCGATGGCCTGCGCTTCCTGTGCATCCACCGGGCGGCCGGTGAGGATCAGGTCCATGGCGCGGGATTGACCGACGAGTCGCGGCAGGCGGATGGTGCCGAGGTCCACCAGCGGTACCCCGAAGCGGCGGCAGAAGATGCCGAACGTGGCGTCCTCGGCCATGACGCGCAGATCGCACCACAGCGCGAGTTCCATGCCCCCGGCCACTGCGTGCCCCTCGATGGCGGCGATGACCGGCTTCGACAGGCGCATCCGGGTACAGCCCATCGGGCCCGGCCCGTTGCGGGAGACACGATTCCCGCGCCCTTCGGCGATGGCTTTCAGGTCGGCGCCTGCGCAGAACGTGCCGCCGGCTCCGGTCAGAATCGCGACATTGGCTTCCGGATCCGCCTCGAAACGTTCGAAGGCCTCGAACAGGGCCTCCGCCGTCGGTCCGTCCACGGCGTTGCGCCGGTCGCTGCGGTCGATGGTCACGGTGACTACGGCACCGTCGCGGGCGTATCGGATGGGCATGGCGGGACTCCCTGAAGGCGATTCAGTACGGGAGATTGTACTGATACCGTGGCGGGCACCGGGATGGCCGCTGGGAGGGGGAAGAGGATGCCGATGAAGCGCCAGGGTATGGGGATCGCGGTGCTGCTCCTGATCGTCGCCTGTGGCTCCGGGCCCGAGCGAGATGATCAGGGCACCGTGCTGCCGCGCTGCGGACCCGACGACGCGCCGCTCGAACTCGCGGGGGACGTCTCCGCAGCCGACGAGCGCAGCTACCTGCTGCTGCCTTTTCTGGTGCCCCCGGGCGTGGATCGCATCGAAGTGGGCTATGCATGGTCCGCCCGGGAGCCCAGCGACGATCCCCTCATGCAGACCGTGTTCGACCTCGGGCTCTGGGACGCGGATGGACCCTTCGACGCAGCCGGGTTCCGGGGCTGGTCCGGCAGTCGCCAGGGCCTGATCGAACGCGGCCAGGAACCGGTGTTCGTTGCCGCCGGGGACGCAGAGCGCGGCTATCTGCCCGGGCCCATCGAGCCCGGGCGCTGGCACGTGGAACTGGGCGTTGCCGCCGTGACGCCGGGTGGCGCCGAGTATCGCGTCATCGTGTCCTGCCTCGCGGCCGCCGCTGCGGACGCAGCCCAACCCGCGCAGCCTGATCTGGTCCCGCCGGACCATGTGGCCCGGGATGAGCCGGGCTGGTATCACGGCGACTTCCACCTGCACGGGCACCACTCCCATCCGCAAGCGGCGGACTGGAACACGCTGGTTGCCGAGGCCCGAGCCGCGGGACTCGATTTCGCCATGCTCACCGAGTACGTCACGTCCCGGCACTGGAGTACCCTCGGTGCCGTGCAGCGCGCACATCCGGAATTCCTGCTGTGGCCGGGCCGCGAGGTGATCACGTATTTCGGACATGCCACCGTGTTCGGTGAGACGCCGGGCGTGATCGAGTACCGGC
>SKUB01000189.1 GCA_007122315.1 Pseudomonadales bacterium
CCTGCAGACTGACCACCGTGTCACCCGGAGACAGATACTGGCCGAGATGAACCATGCGGATGCCGAGCTCGCCGTCGAAGGGCGCCCGGATCGTCTTGCGCTCGATCAGTACGGCGTGCTGTTCGGACCGCGCCTCGAGGCTGCGTACCAGCGTCGCCGCGCGATCCAGCTGCGACTGGGACACCGCCTGGGTCTGGCGCAGATCCTCCACTCGCTTGAGGTCGAGCCGGGCAAGCTCCAGGTCCGCCTCCAACGCACGCAGCTCCGCCCGCTCCGCCGACGCATCGAGTTCCAGCAGGACGTCGCCCGCTGCTGCACGCTCACCGGAACGGAAGTGGATGCGCTGAACGCGACCCGGAACCTCCGTCGCGACCTGCACGCCCTGGTTGGCCATGAACGTACCCAGGGCCTCGATCTCCACGGGCCACTGTTCGAGCACGGCCGGTGCCGATGACACGACAACGGCGGGACGCTCTGCTGCCATCATCGTCTGGAAACGCTGATACTGCTGCAGCTTGTAGAGACCGATGCCGCCGAACAGCAGCGCCAGCAGCACGGTTACGATGAGGAATCTCAACCACACGGTGTGACCTCCACGCTGCCTGACGGCAACCGAACGGCGAAGAAAGCATCGAGCGCCTCGAGCTGCCGGCGCTGTGGCCAGCTGCGGGGATCGAGCACCGCCTGCACCCCCAGGCCATGCAACAGCGTTGCAAGCGCATCGCCGTCACGGTCGGCATCGATCCTGACATCGAGCTCCCCACGCGCAACCGAATGACGGATGAGTCCGCGACAGAAACGACGAAACTTTCGCTGCCGCAGGCGCCGTTCACGGTCCCAGGATGCGTCCCCCGGCCAGGACACCCAGAACGTCATCCACACCTGCCACATGTTCCGCATCTCGGCACTCACGGGAAGCAGCCGTTCGAGGATGGACCGCACCGATGCGAGACCGTCCGGTTCGGTACTGTCGAAGCGATTCATCACCCAGGCCGGGTCGGCGAGGGAATAGCGCAGAAGTTCGTCCTTGGTCTCGAAGTAATGGGCCAGAACCCCGATGCTCCAGCCCGCTTCGCGGGCCACTTCTCGCAGCGTGCTGCCCTCGAGCCCTTGGCGGAGGATCACGCGACGAGTGGCCGCAGCGAGTTCCGCCCGGCGCACATCGGCATCCACCTGCTTGGGCAACGTAACCTCGCACCACCCCCGGTTTTCGTATGGCTGTTATAGTATAAAAATGAGGCAGAACGCCAGCCGAAACCCGATTCCGGTCTGCCTCTCCGTCACCTAGCGAGGATGTGGGGGAGGCTGATTGATCATCAGCCAGAACATCCCCAATTGCTTCGCCGCTTCGAGGAACTCGCCAAACTCCACCGGCTTACGCACGTAAGCATTGGCCCCGAGTTCATAGCTCCGCACCACGTCCTCATCCTGTTTCGAGGAAGTCAGCACCACCACCGGCAGCGTTCGAGTGCGCTCGTCGCTACGGATTCGGCGCAGCACGTCGAGCCCGCTCACCTTGGGAAGTTTGAGGTCGAGCAGGACCAACTGAGGCCAGAAATCGGAGTCACGCTCCGAATGTGGGCCGGTCCGGAACAGGAAATCCAGGGCCTCGACGCCATCACGTACCACAACGAGCCTGTTCATGATGTTGCCGGATTCGAAGGCGAGGCGCATGAGTTCCTCATCATCTGCGTTGTCTTCCACCAGCAGCACGCAGCCTGGAGCCGAACTGTCAGCCATGTTCCCTCCCCGGTCGGAACGTGAAGAAGAACGTGGCGCCACGGTCCACCTTCGCCTCCACCCAGATGCGACCGCCATGCCGCCCGACGATGCGTTGCACGATGGCGAGGCCGATGCCCGTACCGCCGAACTCGAGGTCCGAGTGCAGACGCTGAAACGGCGCGAACAGCTGCCCCGCGTAAGCCATGTCGAAACCCGCGCCATCATCACGCACGAAGTAGGTCGACTCGCCATCCGATTCGTGACGACCCACCTCGATCCGCGCCCGCGGATGCTTGCTGGTGAACTTCCAGGCGTTGCCGAGCAGGTTGCGCAGCATGATCTCGATCAGGCGGGAATCGCCCTCCACTCGCAGACCGTCCTCGATCACGACATCGACGCTGCGCTCAGGCGACGCCATGCTCAGGTCGGCAATGACGTCGCGGGCTATGGCGCTGAAATCCACCGGCCGGCGCTGCATCGTGACCCGTGACAGCCGAGACAGCTCCAGCAGATCATCGATGAGGCGCCCCATCTTCTGCGACGCGCGCCGAATGCGCTGCAGATAGTCACGACCACGTTCATCCAGGGGAGCATCTTCATAGTCCGCAAGCAGCGCCTGGCTGAAACCATCCAGTGCACGCAGGGGACTGCGCAGATCGTGGGAAACCGAGTAGGAGAACGCCTCGAGCTCGCGATTGAGCTCTTCGAGTTCCGACGCCCGCTGGGCCAGCGCTGCCGCGAGCTCCTGAACCTTGCGTGCCGCTTCATCCCGGGCCTGTTGGGCTGCCTTGCGCTCCGTCACGTCCCGAATCGAGGCCGACGCCAGCAAGCCGCCCGCGGTCTGCAGTGGACTCAGACTGACCTCCACCGGAAATTCGTGCCCCTGCGCATGCAGACCGTGAAGTTCCAGCCCTGAACCCATGGACCGCACGCGTGGCTGAGCAAAGTAGTTGTCCCGATGGCGCCTGTGCTGGCTGTTGAAGCGGTCTGGTAGCAGACGTTCCACGTGCTGACCGAGCAACGCTTCGCGTGGATGACCGAACAGGCGCTCCGTCTGGGCATTGACGTGGATGATCACGCCATCGGCGCCGACGATCACCATCGCATCGGGCGCTGCGTCGAGCAGCTCCCGGAAGATCGCTTCACCTTCCAGCGATCCCGCAGTCAAACCTTACCGTCCTTCAGGTCCAGCAGCTGCCGCACCGCACGGGCGAGATCCTGGGCCCGAAATGGTTTCGGCAGAATGTCCGTATACGTCTCGCGTGCGGCACGGTGGGTCACGGGCTCCTGGGCGTAGCCCGACATGTACAGGACACGAAGTCCGGGCTGCCCGTCGCGCAAGGTTGCAGCAAGCTGAGTTCCGTCCGTTCCCTGCAGGCCCACGTCGGTGACCAGCAGATCCAGCCGCCGCGCCATGCCTGCATTCATGTACAGCGCTTCTTCGGCAGTTCGCGCATGCATGACGGTGTATCCAAGCTCAGACAGCGTGCGCGTCACCAGTTCACGCACCTGGGTATCGTCCTCGACCACCAGGACCGTTTCGCTGCCTTGGAAGGGTACGGAATCCTGCTCGCCTTCGGGTCGGACTACGGAGGCTGGCTCCAGCGGCAGCAGAACCTGGAACGTCGTGCCGGCACCCGGCGACGATTCCACTCGCACGAAGCCGTGCGCCTGCTGCACGATACCGAAGCAGGTGGAAAGCCCAAGGCCCGTGCCCTTGCCGACCTCCTTGGTGGTGAAGAAGGGCTCGAAGATCCTCTCGCGGGTGCGCGCATCCATGCCGATGCCCTGATCCCGCACCTCGACGCTGACGTAGTGACCCCCCGGAATCCGCTCACCACCGGCAGCCATTTCGGCCTGTTCGAGACTCACATTCGCAGTGACGATGCACAGCTGCCCGCCATCCGGCATGGCGTCGCGAGCATTGACGGCAAGGTTGACGATCACCTGCTCGAAGGCGCCGGGATCGATCCGCACATTGTGAAGGTCGTCGCCCAGCTGCAGTTCGAGCGCCACGTCTTCCCCGATCACCCGCTCGAGCATGCGCCCCAATCCCTGGATCAGGTCGTTGGGGTTCAGCACCTGGGGGGACATGTCCTGGCGGCGGGAGAAGGCGAGCAACTGCCGGGTGAGATCTGCCGCGCGACGGGCCGCCTCCATGACCTGCTCCATGTCGGCTCGCGCAGCGCCGCCTTCCTCCAACTCCTCGAGCACGAAGTCGCCAAACGCGAACATCACCGTGAGCAGGTTGTTGAAATCATGCGCGACGCCGCCGGCCAGGCGGCCAATGGCCTCCATCTTCTGCGCCTGACGCAGCTCCTCTTCGAGCCGACGGCGTTCCGTGAGATCGAGCATCACGCCCACGAGCTGCGTCACGCCTCCAGCGTGATCGCGATGGACGGATTTGCTGAACAGCGCCACGTGAACCCAGTGCCCCTGCCGATGCTCGATCCGGCACTCGACGGCAAAGCGCTCGTCCTGTCCATCGATGAAGCGGCGGTACGCTGCGAGGGTCTCGTCACGATCGTCAGGGTGCAGTCGGTCGAGAAACCAGCCGGGAGTGTCTTCGAGGCGCGGCAGCTCGGAGTGCGCGAAACCAAGCACCTCGGCCCAGCGTTC
>SKUB01000218.1 GCA_007122315.1 Pseudomonadales bacterium
AGATCAGGAGCCTAGTGAGTTCCCACGTGCGGCAACAGCCCGAGTGATCCGGAATGCGCCAGACAACCGGATCTGTGCGACCAGAGGAGTCAGATACGGTAGCGCAGCTTCATGACCAGCTCGCTGGCATCCGGATTGGCAAAGGAGGTGCGGAACAGATCGGGGAAGTCGCGACCGAGACCATCCTGGAGCGCACCGCCCCGGCTGTAGAGCAGGAACAGGTCCGACAACGGCGCAAGCTCCCAGCGGTATCGGACCTGGAACACCAGGTTGGAGATGACGAAGTCATCGGCAGGCGCGCCGGTCAACGGCTCGCGTGAGCGCAGGCGACCATCGTCTTCGAGGAACCGGAAGTCGGCTTCAGAGGCCTTCAGACCCACCCACTGCAGCGAAACCCGCAGGTGCTGCCGGGCACTGAAAAAGTAGTCGAGCGCCAGGCGCGGGCGCCACTCCACCGCATCGAACAGGGTGAAATCGCGCTGGCGCTGATGCAGCAGCCAGCCATTGCGCTCCCGGTACAGCAGATCGACCCGGGTACTGAGATTGTCACGCGGTCGCCACTCCAGGTGTCCCTCCGCAAGCCAGGTGACGTCGCCGAGATCCTCGTTGCTGGCATCGAAACCCAACCCGACACTCAGCGCGCGACTGCTGTCCGAGTTCCAGCCCAACGCGAGGCCAAAACGGTCATCGATGCGGAAGGCACCATTGCCACGGCTGTTGCGATCGTCCCAGCGTGCAGGTCGGATCTGCAGCTCCGCGGACGACTGGCTGAGGTCGTTGTAGGTCCAGTTCCGCTGCAGGAAGAGGCCCGAGTTGACGAGCTGAGAATCGGAATTCCAGCCCTGGATCACACGCACCGTTGTCCGCTGCTCACGCAGCGACTCCAGATCCGAGCGCGTCCGTTCATAGCGATAGCGCAGCGCACGGGAATCATTGCGCGAGAGGAATCCGAACGCATCGAGATCGAGTCGATCATCGAGCAGGTCGACACTGAGGGTGTGCCGCAAACCTTGCCGCGGGGCATAGACCGTATCGGCAATGAAGCCATGGCCCGTGCCGGAATCCGTATGCGACACCATCGCCTGCGTATCGACTTTCCAGGTGCCATCCGGTGACATGATGCGACCGTCCACGGCGCCGACGTAGGCATCGTCATCAGGCGCCTCCACCGCGGTCAGGGTGGCTCCGAGACCGCGCAGACTGCTGTCGCCATTGCCGTCCCAGACGCCACGCAGGGCCGCAAACCGGCGCCCCTTGATATCCACTTCCAGCGGCGTCCCCAGCGCGTCGAAACCCGCGAACCGGCTGTCCTGCTCCAGCGCGGCCAGCGCCCCGTAGCGAACGTTGCCGTGCTGCGCCGAGACCCGCGCCGCCCCATGCAGTTCGGACAGCCGCTGCGCGTCGAGACGGTCGATGCTCACCCCTTCCGGCCGCGCCCCAGGCGCGCCGATACGCCGCGTGTTCACCAGCAGCATGCGAGGTACGCCAGGCACGTCGCCAGTGGCGCGTGGCGAGGTGACGAACAGCTCCTGACCCTCGAGGAAGAAACTGCGCTTCTCGCTGAAAAACGTCTCGAACGCGGACAGGTTCACCACCAGATCGTCCTGCTCCACGGTACCGAAATCCGGGTTCAGAGTGACTGCGAACTGCGTATCGGAGCTTGGCCGCCAGTAGAGATCGGTACCGATTCTGTTGCTGAAGCTTTCCTTGCGGGCATCGAACGTGGTGCTGGCAAAGGGATAGAACGTCAATTGAGACGCCGGCTGCACCCCCTCGAGCCCCAGCGGTTTCAGAACGCTCATGAAGCGCGTCTGGGTGCGCGGCAACGCCGGCATGGCCCAGCGTTCGTCCCGATGCGCCACCTTGCGCGAGATGTAAAAACCCATGCGACGGTCACCGCCAGCCGCCGGCATCGCCATCATGGACCAGGGCAGAAAGAACTCCGCACTCCAGCCGGTTTCGGTTTCCGCACTCGCCCCTTCCCAGGGGCCATCCCACTCACTGCTGTAGTTGCGCTCCGGGACCACGGTGCCGTCCTGGATGCTGCCGCCGAGGGCCACCGTGAACCAGTAGCCATAGCGGCCTTCGCCGGTGGGATCGATGGTGATGGAGATGCTGTCGCGATTGACGCCCTGGTCGCGTGCCGTGAGACGCTTCACCAGGGTCGCGGGATCCTGATCCGCTTCGACACCCACATAGAGGCCGTCGTCGCTGTAGAACACGCGCACCCGAGTCGATTCGGCAGGGCGGACGAGGGTATCGGGTTCGATGATCCTGAAGTCATCCCAGACCGGCACTTCGGCCCAGATGGCCTCATCGAGATGCCCGTCGATGGTCACTGCTGCAGCAGCTACATCGCTGCGCGGCAGCGAGCGGATATCGTGAGGGACGGTGGGCAGCGCCAGCACAGAACTCGCGAGACAGCACAGCAGAAGCGCCGAAATCAGAATCCTGGAAGTCATCATGAACAGCTGCTGCGCCCGTCGCCCCGAAGACCTGAAGGGTTTAACCTCCTCCAGACGGTTGCCAAGGATAGCAACGGATTCGATGACTTGCCGTATCTCAGCGGCTCAAAAACTGGAAAGATGCTGGAATGCAAAGCGCAAATGAAGACACACGCGCAGTCACGGCAGGACTCGTCCTGCTGACGATCGTCATGGTCGCGGGCTGCACGGGAACCCCGCAGGGGGTGGAACCGGTGACCGGATTCGACGCCGGACGCTATGAGGGACGCTGGTACGAGATCATGCGCCTCGATCATCGCTTCGAACGCGGCCTGACCAACGTGACGGCCGAGTACCGTCTGCGCGAAGACGGCACCGTGAACGTGATCAATCGAGGCTTCGATCCGCGCAAGTGCGAGTGGCGCGACGTCGAGGGCACCGCCCGCTTTCGCGGTGACCCGGATACCGCCAGTCTCGCGGTGAGTTTCTTCTTCGGCATCAGCGGCGGCTATCACGTCATCGCGCTGGACCACGACGACTACCAGTGGTCGATGGTGTCGGGTCCGACCCGCGGCTATCTCTGGGTCCTGGCACGCGAACCCGAGCTGGACGATGAGATCCTCGATCGCCTCGTCGGCCAGGCCGCTGAACTCGGCTTTCCCACCGACGAGCTGATCCGGGTGGATCACAGCGAGCAGCAGTGCTGATCAGCTGCTCAAACCGTCAGCTCCGGGCGATCCCGGAAAGCCTCCAGCGCCTCCGGATTGACCAGCGCCTCGCTGTTGGCCACGTCGCGACCGTGCACCACCTCGCGCACGGCGATTTCCGAGATCTTGTTACTCACGGTCCGCGGCAGATCGGGAACTGAGAGGATGCGCGCAGGAACGTGGCGTGGCGTGGCATTGGCGCGGACGACTTCGCGGATCCGCTGCCGCAGGTCATCGTCGAGTTCCACACCGTCGCGCAACACCACGAACAGCACCACGCGCACGTCGCCCTTCCAGTCCTGACCGACGGCAAGGCTTTCGATGACCTCCTCCACTTTCTCCACCTGCCGGTAAATTTCCGCGGTACCGATGCGCACCCCGCCGGGATTCAGCGTCGCATCGGAGCGGCCATGGATCAGCAGGCCATCGCTGTCCGTGAGCTCGGCAAAGTCACCGTGGCACCAGATGCCGGGAAAACGTTCGAAGTAGGCGCCCCGATACCGGGCACCGTCCGGATCGTTCCAGAAACCGATCGGCATGGACGGAAACGGTTGCGTGCAGACCAGCTCACCCTTGGTGCCGCGTACCGGTCGACCCCCGTCATCGTAGACCGCAACCGCCATGCCCAGCCCTCGGCACTGCAGTTCACCACGACGGACGGGCAGCAGCGGCGAACCCAGCGCAAAGCAGGAGACGATGTCCGTCCCGCCGGAGATGGATGCAAGCTGCACGTCGCGCTTGAGGTGTTCATAGACCCAATCGAACTGCTCCGGCAGCAACGGCGAGCCGGTGGAGAGCAGCGTGCGCAGCCTGTTCAGATCGAAAGTTGCCGCCGGTTCGACACCGGCCTTCTCGGCGGCGGCCAGATAGCGCGCGCTGGTCCCGAACACCGTGATGCCTTCCTCCTCCGCCATCCGGAACAGGACGTCCCGACGGGGGTGCATGGGCGCGCCGTCATAAAGCACCACGGTGGCGCCCACCGCCAGGCTCGACACCAGCCAGTTCCACATCATCCAGCCGCAGGTGGTGAAGTAGAAGATGCGATCGTCACGGCCGAGATCGGTATGCAGCACCAGTTCCTTGAGGTGCTGCAGCAGCGTGCCCCCGGCGCCGTGAACGATGCACTTGGGCACACCCGTGGTGCCGGACGAGTAGAGGATGTAGAGCGGATGGTCGAACGGCATGCGAGTGAACTCGAGGCCTGCGCCCGGCGTCCCGAACGCCGACCAGATCACCGTGTCCTCCAGCGCGTCGGGGTCACGCGCGGAATCGAGCCAGGGCAGCAGCACGGTGCGCTCGATGGACGGCAATGCCGCCTGCAGGCTGCGGATCCGGTCCATGCAGGACAGTTCGCGGCCGTTGTAGCGATAGCCATCGGCCGCGAACAGGACGCGCGGTTCGATCTGGCCGAAGCGATCGAGCACGCCCTGGGCGCCGAAGTCCGGCGAACAGGACGAGAAGATCGCCCCGAGGCTGGCCGCCGCCAGCATGGCGATCACGGTCTCCGGCCGGTTCGGCATGAATGCGGCGACACGGTCGCCGGGTTCGATGCCGAGTTCGCGCAGCCCGGCGGCGATGCGGGCCACCTCGGCGCGCAGCTCCGCGTAGCTGAGAAGTACGCGTTCGCCATCTTCGCCGCGGAAAACCAGTGCCGGACGGTCGTCCCTGTGGCGCAGCAGATGTTCGGCGAAATTGAGCGTGGCGCCGGGAAACCAGCACGCCCCCGGCATGGCCTCGGGATGCGCGAGCGTTCGTTCGGGAGGCGTCGCGAATTCAACGCCGCAGAACGCGACCAGCCGCTCCCAGAACGCTTCCGGCTGCGCCACCGACCAGCGCCACAGCGCCTGTTGATCCGTGACGTCCGGCGCCACCTCGGCACGCACCTGCTCCAGGAAGCGCTGCATGCTGCTGCCGGCGATCCGCTCGGGAGACGGTCGCCAGAGCACCTCGTTCACGGCCCGAGCGCCCATCGCTGCAGGTGATCGCGCCAGGCGCTGCGCGCATCGGCACGCGCAGCATCGTCGAGTGCAGGCTCGATCTCGGCAGCCGGTTCCGGTGCCGGCAGCGGATCGCCCGCCACGCCCGGTGACGTCGCCGCCAGCGCGGCGCCGCCGCGAGCGGTGGATTCGACTTCCCGCGCCGGCAGCACGACGCAGCCGGTGAGGTCGGCCAGCCGCTGCAGCAGCCAGGTGCTGCGCGCGAGCCCACCATCCACGTGCAGGTTCCCCGTCACGTCCAGGGTCTCGGCCAGGTCCGCGCAGCGCTGGGCGATGCCGTCAAGAACCGCGCGCACGAGTTCATTGCGGCCCGACTCGAGACCGAGGCCGCTGAAGCTGCCGCGCACCTGATCCGCCATGTGCGGCGTTCCGAGGCCAGCCAGCGCCGGCACGAAAACCACGCCCGGTTGACCCGCTGTGGCCATGGCATCCATGTCCCCAGCATCCGCGAGGACGCCGATGCGCTGCAGCCACTCCACCGCCGCACCCGCCGTGATCACGGTGCCCTCGTGGCAGAACGCGTCGTCCACGCTGCCGTCCGCGGCCAGCAGACGCCACAGCGGCAGGTCATAAGCTCCAGGCGGGGCCTCCGTCGCGGTGGATCCGGTGCTGCGATCGAGCATGGCGGAGGTGCCCAGGGTGATCTTCGCATCGCCCACCGTGTTCAGGCCCTGGGCGAAACAGGCGGCCTGCTGATCACCGGCGCGCGCGGCGACGGGAATCTGCGCACCGAACAGGGATCGATCCGTGAGCCCCACCGTTTCGTTGCTGGCCACCACCTGCGGATGCCATGCACGTTCCTGCCCGAACAGCTCCATGGCGGCATCGAACCAGCCGCCGCTGCCGGCATCGAACAGCCCCGTGGCACCGGCGCTGGAGGGGTCGGTGACGAACGCGTCGCCACCTGTGAGCCAATGGGTGAGCCACACATCCGGCGTGCCCAGCCGCAGCCGACCCCGCGCGATGGCGCTGCGCACACCGGCATGCTCACGGGTGAGCCATTCGAACTTGGTGCAGCTGGCCAGCGTGTTCACCGGCAGCCCCATGGCGCGCAGTTCCTCCACCCGGGCCAGGGTACGGCGGTCCTGCCAGCCGATCACCGGCGCCAGCGGCTGGCCGGTGCCCGAATCCCATGCCACGACGCTGCTGCGCTGGGTGACGACGCCAATGGCGCGCAGGTCGGCCGCGCCGCAGCCCGCATCCGTCAGCGCGGCCTGCATCACGTCGAGACTGCGGTCGCGGAAGTCGATGGCGTCCTGCTCCACCCGGTCCGCAGCCGGAAACGCCAACGCCAGGCGCTGGTAGGCATGACCGAGGACGCTGCCGTCCGCTGCGAAGATGACGGCGCGTACGCCGGTGGTGCCGAGATCCAGGCTGAGGATGGGTCCGCTCATGGCCTCAACCCTCTGGAATCAGGACGCCCGGGTTCATCAGGCCGTCCGGGTCCAGCGCCCGCTTCACCGTACGCAGCAGCGCAACACCTGGGGCACCGAGTTCGGTCGTGAGCCAGTCCCGCCGCACCCGGCCGATGCCGTGGTGATGGGCGATGCCGGCGCCGAGTTCCGCCGCCGCTTCCATGGCGCCGCGCCAGCAGGCGTCGTAGGCACCGAGCATGGCCTCCCGCTCCGGCGACACCGCAAACGTGAAGTAGAGGTTCGCTCCGGAACGGTAAGCGTGGGAGGAGTGGGCAGATGCCGCCACGAGGCCCGGAACCGCCGCGAACTTCGCCAGCGTGGCCTCGTAAAGCGCGTTCAGGCGCCGCCAGTCCGTCGCCACCTCGATGGTGTCCACCACGAGCCCCTGCTCGAACAGTTCGCGCCAGCTCGGCACCGTATTGCGATGAGCGAACCAGTCGTCGACGGTCTGCTTGTCCGCAGCCTCGCCGCCGCGGGCCCGGCACAAATCCGCCACCGCCGCAGCTTCCGCTTCCGCATGGGCCTCGGGCCCCTCGTGGAGAAAGATCAGCATGGCGCGACCCTGCGGGCAGGTGTCCCGGAAGTGCCGGCGACTTTCCCGGGCGTCATACAGCCGCACCACCGGCGGCCGCCAGCCGGGGCGGATGACCTCCCGCATGGCCTCGATCCCGGTGGCGAAATCCGCGAAGTGGAAAGCCTGCCGAATGCCGCATTCGGCCTGTGGTCGCAGCGAGAACGTCACCTTCGTCACCACGCCGAGGGTACCCTCGCTGCCCAGCAGCAGCTGGCGCAGATCCGGTCCCGCCGCAGCCCGCGGTGTCGGCCGAGAACGGAAGATGCTGCCGTCGGGCAGCACCGCTTCGAGGTCGTAGACCAGATCCTCGGTGTTGCCGTAAGCGGTGGAGTACTGACCGGACGCCCGGGTGGCGACCCAGCCCCCCACTGTCGACAGCGCGATGGACTGAGGCCAGTTACCGATGGTGAAACCCTCGGCAGCCACCGCCTCCTCGGCCGCCATGCCCATGGTTCCCGCGCCGAACGTGGCCAGCAGGTTGTGGCTGTCGAGGTGTTCGAGCCCATCCAGACCGCGGGTCGACAGGACCACCTGATCGCGATCGGCCAGCACACCGCCGCACACGCCGGACCCACCGCCGCGGGTGACCATCACCGTGCCGTGGGCGCGGCAGAGGCGCACCGCCTCCGCCATGGCCTCGGTGCTCCGGGGCGTCACCACCGCCAGCGGCAGCGGCTGGGCGTCACCGAGCCAGTCCGTGAGCTCCGATCGGGACCAGTAGTCCCGGCAGTGGGCCTTCAGGATCGCCTCGTCAGTGGCGACCGCATCCCCGAGTGCCGCCTCGAGGGCAGCCAGTACCTTGCTCAATTCCTTTCTCCCCTTCGTCACACCCGTCATCGCCAACCGCGACG
Source organism: Pseudomonadales bacterium (assembly GCA_007122315.1). Classification (GTDB taxonomy): domain Bacteria; phylum Pseudomonadota; class Gammaproteobacteria; order Pseudomonadales; family Azotimanducaceae; genus SLTB01. Next base: position 7,989 of record SKUB01000218.1, read on the forward strand.
ATGCCCCGTCACTCGCGCTGGAACGTCATCTCCTCGGCGAAGCGCTGCCTGACTGCGGCGATCTGCCGCTGCTGTTCGCCCGTGTCCCAGCCCAGCAGTGCCGCCATACGCTCTGCAGCCGGTGCCAGCAGGGCATCCCGTTCCGCAGGGCTGTACCAGGCGGCCCGGGTCCGGCGGTAGATCAGGTCCTCGAGGCTCAATGCCGCCTCCATGTTCACGGCCCAGTCCACCTCACCGCGCAGCACCTCGCCACCGGTCACCAGCGCTTCGGCGCCACCTGCGAGCACCGCGGCCGCCTCACTGCCATACAGGCGCGCCAACCGGTCCGCACAGGCGCGACCGAGATTGTCCGCGCCCGGCAGCTGCCGCGCCAGGTGCTCGAGATCGCCGGCGAAGTCGCCGCCCGGCAGCGGCTCCGGTCCCGGCGCAGGCGGCAGCGAACGTCCGAGCTGCTCACCCACCTTCACCATGATGTCCTCGGCCATCTTGCGGAAGCCGGTGAGCTTGCCGCCGGCAATGGTCACCATGCCGCCGGAACCGATCCAGATCTCGTCCTTGCGCGACATCTCCTTCGCTTCCTTGCCCGGCTCGGCAATGAGCGGGCGCAGGCCGGACCAGGCGGCGACCACGTCGCCCGCGGTCAGGCCTTCCACGTCGAAGTAGCGCCCCACCGGCTCCAGCAGGTAACGCACGTCTTCCGCAGTGATCTCCGGCCAGCGCCAGTTGTCACCAACGTAGGTGGTGTCCGTGGTCCCGAGATACACCGTGTCGCCACGGGGAATGGCGAAGATGGAGCGCTTGTCCTCCGCCGTCATCACCACCAGGTTGCGCACCGGCAGCCGCTTCGCCGGCAGCACGATGTGCACGCCCTTGGACAGATGCAGCCGCGACCCTTCCCGCTCCATTTCCAGCCCCGCGACCCGGTCCGCCCAGGGGCCGGCCGCATTCACCACCACCCGGGCACGGATCTCCGGCTCACTGCCGTCCAGCGCGCAGCGCCCCCGTACGCCGATGACCTTGCCGTCTTCCCGCAGCAGCTCCGTGGCCGCGACCCGGGAGGCAATCACCGCCCCCGCGCCGGCCGCCGCCCGCAGCGATGCCAGCACCAGGCGCGCGTCGTCCGTCAGGTACTCCCGATAGGCACAGGCGTGGGGATGTCGACTCTGGTCGAGCCGGGGTTCGTGGTAGGCCAGTTCCTCACCGCTCCAGTTGCGGTGCAGATCCGCCTCGGCCACCGCACCGAGCTTCTCGTAGGCGGTGATGCCGGTACGGAATTTGAGCAGGCTCATCCGCGACCGGGCCGGGACCAGCATCCAATACGGTTCCGCCAGGTGCGGTGCCATGCGGTAGACCGCCTTGCGTTCCAGCGCCGTTTCCCGGACCAGGGCGATGTCGCCCATGGCCAGATAGCGCAGGCCACCGTGGATCAGCTTGGAGGAGCGGCTCGACGTGCCGACGGCAAAGTCATCGGCCTCGATCAGCGCCACGGAGAGCCCCCGCAGGGATGCATCACGGGCGATGCCGGCACCGGTGATGCCACCACCGATGATCAGCACGTCGAAGGTCTCTGCCGCCAGACGTGCCAAGGTGTCGGTCCGGCCCGTCGCGGACAAAGCAGTTGCGGTCATGATCACTCTTCCAATGGCGCCCACTGCGAAGGGTCGCACAGAATGGTCCGAGCGGGCAGCCGGCGGGGCTGTGGTAGCCTCCGCCGATCCACCCTCGCCGCACGAGCCCGCATGTCAGGATGCCAGCCGAACGTGATGCAGCAAGCATGAAGCAGGTCGTCTGCGCGGTCGCGATGCGCGGGCATCGCATCCTGCTCGCACGGCGCGCGCCCGGGGAACATCTGGCCGGCCATTGGGAGCTGCCGGGTGGCAAGGTGGAGCCGGGCGAGTCCCTCGCTGCTGCCCTGACCCGGGAAATGCAGGAGGAGCTGGGCGTGACCGCACAGGTGGGCGCCGAGATCGCCCGCAGCGTGCACCACTACGAGCGCGGCTGCATCGAGCTCATCGCGCTGGCCACCGCCTTCGACGGCGAGATCGCCCACCTGACCGTGCACGATGCCGTGCAGTGGTACGCAGCAGCCGGACTCGCCGATCTTGCCATCGCCCCAGCGGACATCCCGCTGCTCGACGTCATTCTGGCGGACATCGACAACTGACTTCAGCCAGCCGCGGGAGCAGGCGGCGGTCCGCGGTGAGCGAGAAACTCTTCCGTGCTATTGGTCCGCGGGAAGTCGGTCTCCGGCTCGGGCACCCCTAAGAAGGCACATAGCGGAGCCCAGCCTTCAGCCGCCTCGAACACCAGCAGCCGATCCGCCGGGGCTTCCGCCATGACCGCCTCCACATGCCGCTGGTAGACCGCGAGCACATGGTCGCGATCATCCATCCTGCCATCGAAGACCCGCTTCCAGATGATGTCCACCGCCCACTGACCGAATTGGCGGGGGCCCGCTTCGTCACTGTTCGCCGCGGCCATGCTCGACGGGTAGATGGTGTTCATCACGCTTTCATACCAGCGTTCGGGATCGCGGGTGGACAGAATCACCTTGGCCTCCGGGAAAGCGGCAAGCTGTTCCCGCCAGAGGTTGCAGGCGGGCCAGTCCACCGCGGCGCGATAGCCCTGATAGAGGCTGTGCCAGTCGATGGCTTCGCCCCGATGCGCCGCCGCCCAGACCGGTATGTGTTCCGGGTGCTCGAAGACCTCGATCATGTGGTAGCACTTGTCGAAACCGAGCTGCTCCAAGGCCAGCTTCAGCGACATGGTGCCCGTCCGACCGAAGCCGGCGCCGATGACCTGCAGTGACATGGATTGCTTCCCCCGCGTCCAAACAGTGATGGTGACTCAGTCGCCGACGAGGAACGCACGTACGGGCTCGACGGCACGCGCAGGCGCCTCCTCGTGCGGCACATGTCCCAGTTCGGGAAACGACACCAGCCGCGCATCCGGCAGGGCCGAAAGATAATCCTGCGCATTGCTGAAGGGAATCATGGCATCGCGCTCACCCCAGACCAGCAGCGTCGGCGCTTTGATGCTCGCCAGCAGGGGCTCAGGTCGTTCCAGGACCACCTGGGCCATGCGCTCGAGCATGGCATCGCGATTGCCGGGTGCGAGCAGCAGGTCGTGATAGCGCCGCACATGCGCATCGGTCAGCCGCTCCGGATCCGCATAGGCCGCCAACAGATTCATGCGCAGCACCGACTTCGGCAGGGCGAAGCGCAGCAGACGCAGCAGTGCGGGCACGTCAGGGGCCTTACCGTACTCGAAACCGGGACTGGCGAAACCATCCGGCGCGATCAGCACCAGCCGTTCGACACGATCAGGATGCGCTGCGGCGAAACGCCAGGCGATGCGCCCGCCAAGCGAGTTGCCCACCAGGCTGACCCGCGCCAGCTGCCAGTGATCGAGCAGTGCCAGCAGGATCTCCAGGCTGCGCGCGTCCGAGTAGTCGGCATCCGGGTCCGCCGCAGAGAGTCCCGCGCCGGGCAGATCGACGCTGATGACGCGCAGGTCGGCCGCGAGCGCATCAGAGAAGGGCTCCCAGGTGTGCAGGCTGGAACCGAACCCGTGCAGCAGCAGTACAGCAGGGGCCTCGCGTGGACCACGGTCACGGACATGCAGGCGGATACCGGCCACGTCCAGGAAATCATCCTTGCCCGCTGCATACCGCGCCTCGAGCTCGTCCCGGGGCCGGTCCGGGGTCCACAGCCAGGCGGCCAGCGCAGCCATGAGCAGCAGCAGGATGAGCGCAACAATGAGCGCGAACTTCATGGCATGCCTCATCGCATCGGACGGCGGAACGTGGCGCCGCAGTGTAGCGGCTTGGCATTGCGGAAGCGCCAACGGCTGATCTTGGAAAGGAAGACGTGAGCGCAGACGCCCAGCAGCCTACAATCCCTTCCCATTGGAGAGACCAGACCTAGAGGTGATCGATGAAATCAAAAGTGTGCGACATGCTCGGAATCGAGTTTCCCTTGTTCGCGTTCAGCCATTGCCGCGACGTGGTGGCAGCAGTGAGCAAGGCGGGCGGGTTCGGGGTGCTCGGCGCGGCTGGACATCGCCCGGAGAGCCTCGAAGTCGAGCTCAAGTGGATCGACGATCATGTGGATGGGAAGCCGTACGGCGTCGATCTCATCGTTCCCACCAGCATGGCGGACAAGGAGGGCAGCTTCACACCTGAGCAGATCGAGGCGGCCATCCCGCCTGAGCACAAGGCCTACGTGGAGGGCATACTCGCCCAGCACGGCGTCGACACCAAGGGGCTGTGGGATCGCAAGCCCGACTCCAACTTCGCAGCGGGCATGCGCGAGACCGGTGCCGCCGCCATCCTCGACGTGGCGTTTTCCCACCCCATCAAGATGATCGTCAATGCCCTCGGCGTGCCGCCGAAGAACATGATGGATCGTGCCCGCGCCGAAGGCGTGGCCGTGGGCGCGCTCACCGGCGCACCCGAACACGCCATCAAGCATGCGGAAGCCGGCGTGGACATCCTCATCGTCTCCGGCACCGAGGCCGGCGGCCACTGCGGCGAGATCTCCACCCTGGTGCTGGTGCCGGAAGTCATCGAGGCGCTGAAGCCCTACGGAGACATTCCGGTCCTGGCCGCCGGTGGCATCGTCACCGGCCGGCAGATGGCGGCGTGCATGGCCATGGGCGCCGCCGGCGCCTGGACCGGTTCCGTGTGGCTGACCACCGCGGAAGCGGAGACCAATCCTGCGGTGAAGGAAAAGATGCTGGCCGCCAATTCACGCCAGACCGTCCGCTCCCGCAGCCGGACCGGCAAGTACACCCGCCAGCTGCGCTCGGCCTGGACCGACGCCTGGCAGGCGGACGAAGCGCCGGTCCCGCTGCCCATGCCGCTGCAGAGCCTGGTATCTGAACCGGCGCTGGCGCGCATCAACAAGCTGGCCGAATCCGGCGATGCCGGCGCCAGGCAGCTTGCCACCTACTGGGTCGGTCAGGGCGTCGGCCTGATGAACTCGCCGCAATCAGTGCGCGCGGTGGTGCAGGAATTCATGGAGGACTTCGCCACCGCAGCGGAACGCCTCGCCGGGATCATGGAGGACGACTGACGGGATGACCGAGGCGGACTTCGAGCTGCATCCGAAGCTCGAGGCGGACACGTTCGTCGTCGGCGAGCTGCCGCTGTCGCGACTGCTGCTGATGAACGATGCCCGCTTCCCCTGGTGCATTCTGGTGCCGCGGCGGCAGGGACTGCGCGATCTGCATGAACTCGACAGTGGGGACAGCGCCGAGCTGTTCGCGGAGATCCGCCGCCTGTCTCTGCTTTTGCTCGCCCTGGGCAACGTGGACAAGCTCAACGTCGGCGCACTGGGCAATCGGGTCCCGCAGCTGCACGTCCACGTCATTGCCCGCCGGATTAGCGATGCCGCCTGGCCGGATCCGGTCTGGGGACGGGGTGCGGCGCAACCGTACACCGCAGGAACGGGCCAGGCGTTGCTGAAGGAGCTGCAAGCGGGGCTGGATCTGCGCTGACGCCAGACCTAGTCGAGCGCAGCCTGCAGCGCCGCCAAAGCGTCGGCTTCCTCCGCGGTCAGTTCCGGCGCATTGCTGCAGCGGGGATCCGTCTTCTGCAACGCCCGGGCCATCTCCGCCGTCAAGGGAATCGGATCGCAGCCATGGCCCTGCTCGCAGATCAGATCTCGGCCGGGATTCGCCTGGACGTGGCAGGCGAAGCAGTTACCGCCGAAGCGGTTGTTCACGTCCGCGAAGCCCCGCGCCCGAATGCTGGTCCCTTCCGCTGATGCATCGAGCTCGAAAAATTCCCAGTCCCGGGTCGCGGGATTGTGGCCCTCGGCCCGCTTCACCATGGCCTCATTGGGAAGCAGCTGGACCACCGAGCCTGGCGGCCACACCCCACCGGTTTCCGAGTGGGCCACCTTGAGGGTGGCCGCCAGGTCGCCATGCAGGTTGCTGACGTAGAAACCGCGCACCGGCGTCATCTCCAGAAGACAGCCGAAGTCCTCGGCAGCGATGTCCCGGTCAGCTCCGGCCGGCGCACCCAGCGCTGCAGCCACCAAGGTCAGAGCGGCCAAGCCGCTGCTCCGTGCAGTCCTCATGGGATTTCCTCCAGTAGGTCGTGCATGAGACCAAGCCGAATCCAGGCCGAGGGGGCGAACCGGTTCAGCGTCGGCCTCGAGTTGTCAGAACAACTCGATGCGCATTTATCAATTACACATTTATTTTGTGTACATTATATTTGCCCCAAATTTTGTGTCAATCTCGATTTAATCCAGGACGCACCGGAGTGAACGTGTCTCAGTTCGACCCCCTGCTGCTCGACCATCAGATCTGCCGCTCCCTGTACTCGGCCAGCAATGCCCTGACCCGGGCATACCGACCGCTGCTGCAGCCCCTCGGCCTCACCTACCCTCAGTATCTGGTGATGCTCGCCCTGTGGGAGCAGGACCGGGTCTCAGTCGGCGAACTCTGCGCACGCACCCGGCTCGATCCGGGAACGCTCACACCCCTGCTGAAGCGCATGGCAGGCAAGGGCCTGCTGATCCGGGCCCGCGCCAGGGAAGACGAGCGCAGGCGGGTCATCGCCCTGACCCGGGCGGGGTTGGAGCTCAGAGCGCGCGCCGCAGACGTGCCGGAACAGATCGCCTGCGTCGCCGGACTGAGTCTCGAAGAGGGGCTGCAGCTGCGCGAACTGACCGAGAAGCTTTACCGACACCTGGGCTAGCCGGCCTGTCATCCAGGCCCCAATCCGGTAGCATCCGCGACCCGCTTCCTGCCCGACGCCTGAGAACTGCGCGTGACCGCCGAATCCCGCCCGCAACCGTTGACGCTTCCCGCCCGCTGGCCATTCGACGTCC
>SKUB01000340.1 GCA_007122315.1 Pseudomonadales bacterium
GCCAGCATCCCCATCGCGGCGCCAGCGCCAGGCACACCCAGGCTGAGCGCAATCAGCAGCAACAGGCCCAACGGCAGCAGCAGCATCGAAACCATTGGAATCGCCAGCAGATTCACCAGGGGTGCCAGCACAGGCATGCGCCCGAAGACCACGGCCAGCGGCACGGCCAGGATGGTGGCGACCGTCAGCTGCGTCAGCAGCAGGCCGCGGAGACCAGAGAGACCGCCCTGGCTGCGCCCGGAAATCACCACCAGCAGCGCAGCGACGGCCAGGAACGAGAGCCAGAACCCTGCTGCCAGGGGTGCCAGGGGATCCAGGACGAGGATCGCGAGGGCCGCCCAGAGCAAAGCCAGGCCAGGATCAGGCAATCGTTGTCCGGCCATCAGCGCAGCGCCGACCGCGAGCATGATCCAGGCGCGGCGCGCCGGCAGTTCGAACCCGGTCACGAGGGCATAACTTCCCGCGGCCGCCAGCACCAGCAGCGTGCTCGCTCCGGGCGACCACCCACGCAGGCCCGAGGCGGACGCCAGACCGAAAGCGAGTGCTGCCACCATGCCGACGTGCAGTCCTGAGACCACCAGCAGGTGAGTGGTCCCGGTGGCCGCCAGCAGCGCCCAGTCGGTACCCTGCAGCGCGCGGCGATCACCCACCAGAAGCGCTCGCAGATGACGTCCGCCGACCCCTGGTGCAACCGCGTCGATGCGCGCGGATCCGGCCGTGCGCAGGCGCGATGACATTGCGCGGGGAGGAGCGTCAGCAAGCAGACGGGCCCCCTCTCCGCGCACATAGCCCTGCCCGTCTATGCCGGCGCGAAACAGATTCCGATCCGGATCGCCCGTACCAGGATTGGCCGGCCCCCGAGGCGCGCGCAGGCGCACCGGCAGATGCCATACCTGCCCCGTGGTGATGTCCAAGGGCGTATAGATCTGCAGGCGCACCACTCGGGGACGGGCATCGATCCCGTCGTGGTTCAGGACCTCGACCTCGAGCATGCGCGGTGCCGACTCGGGTTCGGCGCGGAGAATGCGGCCAGTGATCACACCGTCGATTCGCATGCTCTCGATCCGGGCAGCGTCGCCCTGAACCACCGCCATTCCCGGCAGCAGCGAACCGAACGCCACGGCCCACAGCAATCCAGCCCAGGGCCGGCGTCGCAGCAGCAACCCGCCCATCCAGGCTGCGCCGGTGAGTACACTGCACGCGGCCGGACCGAGACCAACCGCCGCGAGATGACCGCCGACCATCGCCAGCAACAGGGCCCGCGCTGGAGTGGAAGACGATCCCTCGGCATAATCGCGCCGCCTGTCCGCCAGCGGTACCCGGCACCCCGGCCGCTGATCTCTCTCGGTGGCCTCCATGCCGCGAAAGTTCCTCCAGAGATACCTGCCCTCCTCTGCCGAGTTGCAGCGGCGGCGTGGTCTGGGGATTCTGGGACGACGGCTGCTCCAACCCGAGCTGTGGCATCTGAATCGGCAGTACGTTTCCACTGCATTTGCTGTAGGCCTATTCGTCGCCTGGCTGCCCATTCCGATGCAGATGCTGGTGGCCGCGGCGTTCGCCATCCTGATTCGCTGCAACCTGCCGATCAGCGTCGCTCTGGTCTGGATCAGCAATCCGGTCACCCTCCCGGCCCTGTTGCTGTTCGCTTACCAGATCGGCGCCTGGTTGCTGGGCGAGCGGGCGGAATACGAAGCGTTCACGCTGTCCTGGGACTGGATGCATGCGCGCATGGGGCAGATCTGGGCGCCCCTGCTGCTCGGATCCCTGGTGTGCGGAGTCGTCAGCGGCTTCCTTGGCTGGGCAGGAATGCAGATCATCTGGCGCTGGCACGTGGTGCAGCGCTGGGAGCGACGCCGCAACGTGCGCCGGCTGCGGGCGGTCATGGCCGAGAAGGAAAAGGAGGCCGCAGCGCTATCGGAGCAGGACAGAGGCAGCAACGAGGAGAAGGGTCGCAGTTAGCCCCGCGAGTTCGACTCTTGCAGCTTCAATCCCCCTTTCCCCGCACTGGCGTCTCTAACATCAGGGGTTTTGTGGAACTGCTGAGGTGGATCGAGCACGTCGTGATGCCCGAGGTCGATGCCGAAGCGATCACATATCAGCATCTACTGAGCACCGCTGGTCGCATCATCTCCCGGGCAGGATTCGATCCAATCGCTCGAACTGTGCCGGTGTCAGCACCGTGCTGAGCCGCTGCCGGGTGGTCTCACGGATTCTGGCCTGCTCCATGCGGTTGCGCTCCCGCCACTGTGCCGTATCGAAACCGGTTTCGCGTGCCTGCCGCAAGGTCAGCCAGAGCGCCCGGCTGCGCGCCTCCAGTTCGGCGCCGATGATCTCCCGAACCGGCGCCACTTGGCTGGCATGCAGCTCGAGCGATTCGGTCAGGCTCGCGACCAACCTGTCCAGGCGCGCTTCCCGACCACTGCCGTCAAACCGGGCATCGAAGCGTTCGAGCTGCTCTGACGTCAGCACCCCGGCCAGGGCCTCCCGCACTTCATGCCGCCTCGCAAACCAGTCCCAGATGAACTCATCCCGAAACAACTCGGACAGGATCACGCGCACGGGTTCGAACTGGCTCGGGTGCAGATCGAGGCCCGCCGCGAACCAGCGTGTCGCGTCGTGCTCCCATTCGGCACGCAGCCGGGCGAGCTGCTCTGCCGACAGAATACGGGCAATGGCTTGGCGCAGCTCGCCGAAATACCCGTGGCCCGGTTCATTCAGACATTGCCGATCACCGTCGGCAGGGGCCTTCGCCGCTACTTGCCCGTAGGATCCGCGCATCTCCCGGATCGCCGCAGCAAGCTCAGCGTGTTGGGCGTCTGACAGGTCGAGTGTCGCGGCTATGCTACGAACAAGGCCATCGCCACCAGCCAATGCCGATCCAGAGGCGAGTAGCAGCGCCGCCATGGCGGTGCACTTCAGTATTGCGCTCACGCTAGCGTGGCTCGCGGCAGCTGAGGATCGACCCGTTTCGCCATGCCCGGTCCCGGCGCACAGTCGATGAACACCTATCATCTGATCCCGGTCACGGCGCTGCAACTCAGCCTCGCAGGCACTGCAACTGCAGTTCTGAAAGCAATTCGTCGAAGTCGGTCCCGGCCAGCAGCCACCAATGCGTCTCCAGGCTCTTCAAACTCCGAAAATCAACGGCTTACCGTAGTCTGGCCCCGGCAATCTGATTCACGTTTGCTGACCTGTCCGACGTTTCCGGATACTCCCGCGGAAGCGTCTGGCCGCCGGCCAGGTGAGGCCTCGGTTTAACGATGCCGATGGCGGTGTTCCGTCTGTACTGGCTCCGTGATTTCGTTACACTCGGGCCATGGATAAGAATAAAGAGCAAACCGCGACCTCATCGCAATCCGGGCATGATCTATCGCTGATCCGCTGGTTTGCCGATCTCACGCCCGATCAGCGGCTGGCGGAGCTGGAATCGCGCGTTGCCTTCCTCCACACCCTGAGATCAGGCGATGACGCCGAGCTTTCGCGAGATCCTTCAAGCACTCAATCACCACGAGGTTGAGTACATTGTTGTCGGCGGGGTGGCCGCCGTCATTCACGGCGCGCCAACGACCACTTTCGATCTCGACACCCTGGTCCGACTGAGTGATGCCAATGCCGAACGCCTGGCCCGAGCCTTGTCGGAGCTCGACGCGCGCTTTCGCGAACACCAAACAAACATTCACCCCACCGTGGAAGACATCCTTGGCGGCGGTCACCTGTTGTTGATGACGCGGGCCGGGCCACTGGATGTTCTTGGATTCATAGGCGAGCAGCAGCGCTACGAGGATCTGCTGGGTGAGTCATCGGAAATCGGTACGAGTATGGGCCCGTTGCGAGTGCTGAACCTGGAAGCGCTGATTGCCGAGAAGAAACGCATGGGACGCGCCAAGGACATCGCAGCCGTGGAGTTGCTTGAAGAGGTGCTGCGCCATCAAAAGCCGCTGGGCTGATGGTAGGGATCGGAGCCTCGGGGTCGACCACGGCGCGCTGGATATCACGCGCGATCTCGATTGAGGTGGCCTAGAACAAACAGCTTGGTCGGACTGGGCTTTGTGGAGCCGCCCAACAGCTGGACCGGACAGCGCTCGCCACCGCCGGCCCGCACGAGTGTTCTGCGTCAGATCGAGCGCATCAGAAGAGTCAGCACGGGTAGCCCGCATCGATAGCGATGCGGCTCAGCGATGCAGCGCGCGAGCCGGTTCGATGGCGCCCGCGCGCCGTGCGGGATACAGCGCGCCGCCGATGGCAACCAGCAGGGCACCGGAGGCGATCCACAGCAGATCGGTCACCCGCAGTTCTGAAGGCAATTCGTCGAAGTAGGTCCCGGCCAGCAGCCTGAA
>SKUB01000389.1 GCA_007122315.1 Pseudomonadales bacterium
GGCATCTGGAAGTGGATCACCCAGGCCAGATCCGGCTTGTCGAACCCCATCCCCAGGGCGGTGGTCGCGACCAGGGCCTTGCACCGGTTCGCCAGCAGATCGGCTTCCAGCTCGGGCCGCTGCGATCCGCTGCGACCGGTGTACGCGGCCACCTCGAGACCGCAATGCTGCAACCAGGCCGCGACCCGCTCCGCATCGGCCACCGTCAGGGTGTAGACGATGCCGCTGCCGGGCAGCTGCGGCAGGGTCCGGGCCAGCCAGGCCAGACGCTCGGCCTGCTGCGGCAGATGCAGCACCTGCAGCGCAAGGTTGTGGCGGGCAAGCGGTCCGCGCAGCACCGTCACATCCCGACCGAGAACGTTCTCGAGGTCCGCGAGCACACGCTGATTGACCGTTGCCGTGGTGGCGAGGATCCGCGCCTCGGCGGCACGTTCCATGAGCAGCGGTGCCAGCAGGCGATAGCGGGGCCGGAAATCGTGGCCCCAATCCGACAGGCAGTGCGCTTCATCGATCACCCACAGGGCAGGCCGGGGTCGACCCGGAGCGAACAGCCTGGCGAGGAAACCAGGTGCCGCCAGGCGCTCAGGGGACAACAGCAGCAGGTCGACCCGGTCCGCCGCCAGTGCGGCATCCACGGCCGGCCACGCCGCACGGTTATCGGAATGGATAGCCTGGGCGCGCAATCCCATGCGCCGGGCCGCTGCAACCTGATTGCGCATCAGCGCCAGCAGCGGCGACACGAGCAGAGCCGGCCCGGCGCCGGATTCCCGCAGCAGGCTGGCCGCGATGAAGTAGACCAGGCTCTTGCCCCAGCCGGTCCGCTGCACCACCAGCAGCTTGGCGGGACCGGCCAGCAGCGTAGCGATGGCGTCCTCCTGGCCGGGACGGAATTGCGCCTGGGGATCGCCGGTGGCCTGCCGCAGCAGCTCCAGAGCCGCCGCTGGCAGCCGGGGACGTCGCCGCCACCGCGGCCATCTGCAGCGCTGCCGCACCGGCCTGCCGCCTCGAGGACCCGTCCCTGACCCGTCAGTGAACTCTCACCTCGTCATCGCCGAAATCCCAGTCCAGATCGTTCTCGTCGATGGGTGCCATGAAGTGCATGACCCGACCCGGCGGCAACGGCTGACGGGCGCGCAGCCGCGGCGCCAGTTCCGCGACGTCCGCGACCACGGCGCAGGCCCAGGGATCGGTACGGCTGTAGCCGCTGGCAGGGTCGGCGATGATCGCGAGCTGATCGAGACACCAGAAAAACGTGTCCTCGCCCGGCAACAGCTTGCGGGCAAAGGGGGGCGGCTCGTCCACCTGCCGCAGCTCCGCCTCCACCCGCACGAGAAACGCATCGAGCTCGGCGTTGCCGATCAACTCCGGTGAGGCGCGATCCACGTAGCGCTGCAGTTGCGGTCGATACTGTTCGAGAAAGGTCTTCATGTTCATATCCGGCTCCTGTTCACATGGGGTTGCTGCCGGTTCATTGCACTGTGGACAGGACGTCCCGAACAGGCGTCACTGCCGTTCCCGATCGTGAGTCAGCCCACTTGCCGGGCGTGCGCCTGCGCCCACACCTGGGCCGGCGAGCTTGACGACTCAGGAGCGCTGCCCCTCAATGACCTGACCAGGAACCGGAGGCCCACATGCGTGATCTCGACGACGCCCGCGACGCCCTGCGCCAATTCGTGACGGAGCGGGACTGGGAGCAGTTTCATGCACCGAAGAACCTGGCCATGGCGCTCTGCGTGGAGGCCGCCGAACTGATGGAGCACTTCCAATGGCTGACGGAAGCCGAGTCCGCTGCGCTGCCTCCCGACACGCTGGCGGAGGTGGCGGACGAGATCGCCGACGTACAGCTCTACCTGATCGGACTCGCCGACCGGCTCGGCGTCGACATCCTCGATGCCATGAGCCGCAAGATGGAAAAGAACGCGCGCAAGTATCCCGTCGCGAGCGCCCGGGGCAACGCCCGCAAGTACGACCGCCTGCCTGGATACGACGGCACACCCACGTCCTGATAGGCCCCGCCCGGCCGGCTGCGCTCGACTGCGCCGAACGCATGTCAGCGCCGTCCATTCGCTCCGTCGCCGGGGGCACTCGTTCCAGCCGGTGGCGACCATCGGCCCGTCGCAAGCCTCTGTGATGGAATCATGCGCGGGTGTGTGATGGCTCCGTTCGCGCCAACCGGCGCTCAGGAAGGAGAGCCATCATGATTTCCAGAACCCTCATTGCCACTGCCGCCCTGACCGCACTACTGCCGCTGTCAGCGACGGCCTCGATTCCGCTCCGGGAGCAGGCCACCTATCGGGCCCTGGACGCGTGCACGCAGGCCATCCGCAACGAGCTGCCCGGATCCGTCTCCGTCAACGAATCCTTCCGTCAGCGTCAGAGCGACGGCAGCCAGCTGATCTTCGCCAACGTGGTGATGAACAACGGCGGCGAGCAGGAAGTCCTGCGCATGACCTGTTCGACCACGAGCTTCGGCAACCGGGTACTCGAGGTGCATGCGGAAGCCGGACGCTGGATCGAAGGCCGGGAAGCCCGCGGCTGACCCGCACGCAGGGGCTGATCGAGCAACGTGTTGTTTTAGTTTCGCAAGCGTTCCCCGGGAGTGGCCCTGCGCGGCGAGATTGGGCCAGCCGCGCAGGGCCCCCCATCCTTCGATCACCGCACACGGCTCAGAGCTGGCGCAGGGGAATCCGCGCGCTGCCACTGGGCAGACCCAAGTTGTTGCCGTCGAGAATGCGATCCGCCCGGTAGCTCGAGCGGACCAGCGGCCCCGAGGCGACCTCGACGAAACCGCGCTCCAGACCCCATTCGCGATAGCGCTCGAAATCCTCAGGGGGAACCCAGCGCGCCACCGGCAGATGATTCCGGGTGGGCCGCAGATACTGACCCATGGTCAGTACGTCCACATCCCGCGCACGCAGGTCGTCCATGGCCTTGCGAATCTCGTCTTCCTGCTCACCAAGACCGAGAATCAGGCTGGTCTTGGTCAGCACGTCCGGCCGCTGCCGCTTGGCGAACGCAAGCACCTCGAGGGTCTGTTCGTAGCCGGCACGCGGGTCACGCACCGTGGCGGTCAACCGCTCGACGGTTTCGAGGTTCTGGGCGAACACGTCGAGTCCTGCGTCCACCACCGTCGCCACGTCCTGCTCCCGGCCGCCGAAGTCAGGCGTCAACGCCTCCACCGCGGTGTCCGGGCAGGTCGCCTTGATGGCGCGTACGCAGGCGGCGTAGTGGGCCGCGCCGCCATCCGCGAGATCGTCGCGATCCACCGAGGTCAGCACCACGTAGCGCAGCCCCATCAGCCGCACCGCTTCAGCGGCTTGCCGCGGCTCGTCCGCGTCGAGCCAGCCGTGGGGGTTGCCGGTATCCACGGCGCAGAAGCGGCAGGCACGGGTGCACACCGAACCCATGAGCATGATGGTGGCCGTGCCGTGGTTCCAGCACTCGCCCATGTTCGGGCAGTGGCTCTCCTCACATACGGTGGCAAGCCGATGCTCACGCACCACCTCGCGCACTTCCGCAAAGCGACCGCCTGAGGGCAGGCGGATGCGCAGCCACTCGGGCTTGCGCTCCACTGGCGCCACTTCACGCCGCTGCTTCTGGCCGTTCTTGACCGCTGCATAGCCGAGCTCGGTGCGGTACTTGCTGCCCGTGTCGACCTTGGGTCCGTCTACGGCACGCGCCATGACTACCTGCTCCCTGAAATGAACAACACGATGGCCCGTGATCCTGGTGGAATAAACGCAGTGTACAGCTGAATCAGGCCCGGCCGCTGGCGGCCTGCTGACGCCGGACCTCGGCAAACCAGTCCGGATCGAGCAGCTCACCGGTTTCCGGGTGCACCTCGGGATAGGCGAGCCCGTGGCGCTGGCAGTACGCCGCCAGACGTGGCTCGCCCCACTCGAAGAACAGGCGGCGCCAGGTCGCGTCGTCCAGCCGGCAGCGGTCGTAGAACCCCGCCGCCGAACGCTGGCGATGGGCTTCAGCGAGCAGGATCGCCGCGGCTACGGAAACGTTGAAAGACTCCACCATGCCCACCATGGGAATCGTCACCGCCACGTCGGCCAGTGCCAGTCCATGCCGGCTCGGTCCCTGTTTTTCCGCGCCCATCAGCAGCGCGGTCGGACGCGTGAAGTCGACGCTGCGAAAATCAACAGCATCCTCGGCGAGGTGAGCGACGACCACCTGATATCCATCCGCCTTGAGAGGTTCGAGCGCGTCTTCGATGCGCGGATGGCGCTTGATCTCCACCCAGCGCTGACTGCCCATGGCCGTGGAGCGGAACGTCCGGAAGTCCGCATCGTCCACCACCGCATGCATGTTCAA
>SKUB01000385.1 GCA_007122315.1 Pseudomonadales bacterium
ACCGCCTGACCTGTTGTCATCAGGCGTCCAGCGCCCGGCGGACCTCGCGCAGCAGTGCCATCGGCGAGAACGGCTTCTGCAGGAAGGCCGGTGCCCCACCGCTGCCCTGGTCGGACGCGGGATCGCTGGGGTAGCCGGACAGGAACAGGAATCGCAGGTCGGGAATGCGCTCGCGCAGGCGCTCCACCAGCTCCCGTCCACCCATCTCCGGCATCACCAGGTCGCTGATCACGAGCGCGAAACCGTCGTCGTTACGTGCGGCGAGTTCGAGCGCTTCGCGGCCATTGCCCGCACTCAGCACCGTGTACCCGTGATTGCGCAGGATGCGTTCCAGGAGTCCGCGCACGGCACCTTCGTCCTCCGCCAGCAGGATGGTTTCCTGGCCGTCGACGCCGGTGGTCTCGGTGTCAGTGGGGATCGGCGTATCCTCCGCGATGAGGACACTGGGGAAAATGAGGTCGATTCGGGTGCCCGTCCCTGGCGCGCTGTCCACGTGCACCATGCCTCCGGACTGGCGGACGAACCCATACACCATGGCCATGCCCAGTCCGGCGCCCTGGCCCAGCCCCTTGGTTGTGAAGAACGGTTCGAACAGGCGCTCCCGGGTCGCGGCATCCATGCCCGTTCCCGAGTCACTCACGCGCACGGCCCACGCAGGCCCGGGCGGGACCCCGGGTTGATCGGCAACCCGCGCCGGCGTCAGGGTGAGCGGAAGCGTGGTGATGACGAGGCGACCACCGTCGGGCATGGCGTCCCGGGCGTTCAGCGCCAGGTTGATGATGGCCTGCTCGAGCTGGCCGGGATCCGTGCGGATCAGCGCCGGCTCAGGATGACATTCCGTCTCCAGCACGATGTGTTCCCCGATCAGTCGACGCAGCAGGCGCTCGACGCCATGCACGGCGTCGTTCACGTCCACCGTTCGCGGCCGCAGCTGCTGGCGGCGGCCGAACGCGAGCAGCTGCCCGGTGATCTCCGCAGCGCGCAGCGCCGCGTCGCGAATTTCCTGGACGTCGGCGAGCTGATCCGCCTGCAGGCGTTTGCTGTCTTCCAGCAGCAGTTCCGCGGTGGTCAGGATGGCGGTCAGGACGTTGTTGAAGTCGTGCGCGACGCCCCCCGCGAGGTGACCCACTGCTTCCATCTTCTGGGCCTGATTGAACTGCTGCTCGAGGCGCTTGCGGTCGCTGATGTCGGTGGTCGTACCGATGATGCGCGTGGCGCGCCCGTTCTCATCCCAGGCGACGCCGCGACCGCGCTCGAGGACCCAGATCCACTCCCCTTTTGCATCTCGCAGGCGATGCTCGGATTCGTAGACGGGTGCGGTTCCGCGGACGTGATCTTCGAGGCGGTCGCGCACCGCCTGCAGATCGTCGCGATGGACCACCCGCTCCTAATCGGCCACCAGTACAGGAATCTGCTTGGCCCTGAGGCCGAGCAACCCGCCCCCGACTCCGCTGCGTGCAATCGTCCCGCCGACGACATCGAGTTCCCACACGACGCTGCGGCTGGCCTCAACGGCGGCTTCGAGCCGCTGCTCACTGGTCCGCAGCGCGTCCTCAGCCGCCTTGCGCGCAGTGAGATCGCGCATGGTCACGGTGAACTCTGCTGGGACCGCGGTGGCGCTTCGGCGCGCTGCAAGTTCCACGGTGCGGACTTCGCTGCCTCCCCCGAGTTCGAACTCCTGGAAACCGGACCACTGCGCTGGCGCGCCGGTCAGTCCCGGAACGAACTCCGGCAGCGGAATGTTCATCAGCGCGTTCTCGCTGCGGTTCAGCAGCCGCTCTGCCGCCGGGTTCGCCAGTTGGATGCGGCCCTTCGCGTCGACCACGAGCATGGCGTCGGCCGCGCTGGTGATGATGTCTTCGAGTGCACCCTGCGCGCGCTCGAGGCGATCGAGCCGACGCAGGCTGGTCCGGGATACCCATGCGATGCCGACGAAGGCCGCGATCAGCAGCAGCACGATGGAGGCCCGCATGGCCTCTGCGGACAGTTCGCTGCCTACCAGATGGCCGGTCATCCAGCCGACGCTGACTGTGCCCACGATCAGCCCTGTCATGAGCGTGATTTCCCTGGCCTGGGAATCAGTCCCTGATTGTCGCCAGGGCAGCTGGGTCATTGCTGGCGGAAGGCGACTCCGGCGCAATACAGCATCGCCAAAGGCCAGCAGCAGCGGAATTGATAGACCGAGCAGCACCAGGCCACCCCCGAGCATCAGGCCACCGATCACCAGTGCCATGCCTTCGAGGATTGCTAGCGCCAGGGCCAGGTGCGGCCACAGCACGCTCGGGTCACCGCGCCGGCGCCACAGGCCAAGGTGCGTGAGGCACCAGAAACCGATCCAACTGGCACCGCCTAAGAGCAGCATCTGCTCGGCGCCCATCCAGACGTGAGCGACCGCCAGCAGCAACGCGAACGTGACGGCGCTTCGCGGGACCCCTTCCGGAGTGAGGGTGCCCAGGATGGGTGCCAGCAGGCCGTCGCGGCTCAGCTGCCAAATGACGCGAGGAGCCACTGCAACCGCCGTCGCACAGGCCAGGACCATCGATGACGCCACCATGAAGGTCACACCGATGGGCGTGAACGCACCCCAGAGCGGCATGCCGGCGCTTTCCAGTACGGCGCCGGTGGTCAGGCCGCTCGCTGGCGTCGGGTCTGCCGCGGCGAGGAAGTAGGAGCCGCCGATCATGATCACTGGCAGCATGGCGGCCGCTGCCAGCAGGCAGTTGATGGTCGCGCGCGGGTTACGGCTGTCCGCCGTGAACGCTGCAGCGGTCTCGACCCCATAGGTGGTATAGACGACCAGGAAGTAGGCTGCGAGCCAGGCGCTCCAGGCCGGCAGAACGAACGTCGCCGTCGGGACGTCGGTGGTCACGGCGTGGCCAACACCTTGAAACGCGAAGACCACCAGCAGGCCGAGCGAAGGCAGCACGAAGCACAGATGCACGACGCTCAGCACGCGCACGCCGCTGAATGCGGTCAGGTAGATGGCCGCCAGGAATGTCAGCTGTATGGGCCAGGCCGGCAGTGCCAAGCCCAAGATGCTCAGGTTCGACACTGCGAATTCGGCGAGAAACCAGGACAGCGCAGCCGGAACGATGGCCCAGGAATGGATGTAGGCGAGTCCGGTCCAGCGTGCAAGCAGGGGTCGATCCCGCCAGAGCCCTGCTACGTAAACGGGCGAGCCGCCGGCGGCATCCGGCCTTGCCAGCGCCAACCTGCGGATCTGCAGGTTGACCACGATCCCGGCCGCCGTGGCCGGCAGCCACACCCAGATCGCCCCTGGACCGATGAGTTCATGGACTTCCGGCGCCACCACCAGCCAGAACAACAGCACCGTGAAGCCGAAGCCCCATGTTTCCAGCACCGAAAGCCGCCTGGGCAGGCGCTCGCCTTCCTCAGCCATGGGCTCGATCTGACCGCGGGCAGGGCACATCCCCTCCTGCAGCGTACTGCCGGCATGTCATGGGAACAACTGCGGCGGACCAGCCATTGCGATACAGCGCTGCTATGCTCGCCCGCGGGAGGAACCGATGACGGGACCCAACGAGCGGGCGCGGCGGCGACTCGCCTACTTTCTACTCGCGCGGCTGCGTCTGAAGCGATTCATGCGACGCTTCGATCCGCGCACGGCACTGGCGCTCATCAGTGGCTTCAATGGCGCGCTCAGCGTCGCCCTGCTCGCTGGCATCGCCATGATCACCCGGGAACCCTTCATCTTCCCGTCGGTGGGGGCCAGCGCATTCATTCTCTTCTATCGCCCCCTGGTGGCGGCCGCCGCACCGCGCAATGTCCTGCTCGGCCATCTGATCGGCGTGCTTTCGGGGTGGGCGAGTCTATGGGCGTTCGGTCTGCTCTGGGCCGGCTCCGCGTTCGAGGTGGGCATGGACCTCATGCGGATAGCGGCCACGGCGGTCGGTATGGGCCTCGCGTGTGCCGGCATGGTCTGGTTTCGTGCTGCGCATCCGCCGGCGGCCGCCACGTCGCTGCTGGTGTCCATGGGCCTGATTTCGTCGCTCTGGCACCTCCCGCTGTTGCTGGCGGGGGCGACGATCCTGGTGCTGCAGGCCTTCGTCATGCATCGCGTGGCGGGCGTGCGTTATCCGGTCTGGGCGCCGCGGGAGCCGGAGGCGGACTGGCGCTGAAGTGCCGCATCGCGAGGACGCCTGCATGTGCGTCGGTTAGAATGCGCGGCTTCGCCCGCGGCCGGGTTGTCAGCGCCTCGGGATGGCTCGACTTTCCCAGGAGCGTTCATGCGCTACGTCAGTA